>CBDVCA010000023.1:0-26283 GCA_965372365.1 uncultured bacterium | reverse complement strand
ACCGTTCGCCACAAGCGGAGTTAGTAGGTTTTGGTGTGACGGAGTACTAGCCCCCTGCAGTGCAGGGGGTCGCTGGACCGATGGTGTCTCCGCGGCGCCTTCGATGTCGATTGTCCCGAAGAGGCAGTTGGATCCATAGATCGTGGGTCCACACGTCGTTCGACCCCCCGCACTGCGGGGGGCTAGTAACGGCAAGCACTCGTCCGATCAACCCCCTGCTAATCCGACATGAGCCAATGATGTTGGGCGCCGCTGGTCCGCAAGCGGACCCGTGTAGTTGTCGGCGCTCAGTATATCGAGGGGGGGGGGAGAGATTTCACCCCGCATTCACGAAAGTGTTGCTGGATTGCGAGTAATACTGTATAGTCAAAAAGTATTACGAGCGATTTGTATGTGGATACGCGATTGTGAAAGGAATGCAGGGATGAGGAATGGACGCTCAACTGTGGTTATGTTCGCTGCGGTCATCGGTTTGTTTGCCGCGGTTGCTTGGTCGCATTTTCAGGTGGTGAAGCCGTCGACGGACATCGTTTCGGGGGCTGGGTCGCGTCGCGTGGATTTCGAGATCCTGTTCACGCATCCCATGGAGGGCGGACCGGTGATGGAGATGGGCGCCCCCCAGGCGTTCGGCGTGATGGTCGGCGGGCGGAAGACCGACCTGCTGGAGACGCTGGTCGCCGGCAAGACCGACGGGAAGACGACGTATGCGAGCAGTTATGAGGTCCGTCGGCCGGGCGACCATGTATTCTACCTGGAGCCGGCTCCGTATTGGGAGCCGAGCGAGCGGAAGATGATTGTTCATTATACCAAGGTCGTCGTTGACGGCATGGGCGCCGGCGACGGGTGGGACCGCATGGTGGGGTTCCCCGTCGAGATCGAGCCGTTGTCGCGGCCGTACGGGCTGTGGACGGGCAATGTGTTCCGGGGGATCGTTCGCAAGGACGGGGAACCGGTTCCCTTTGCAGAGATTGAGGTGGAGTATCTCAATGAGGACGGCCGCGTGCATCCGCCGGCCGACGCGTTCGTGACCCAGGTGATCAAGACCGACGCTCAGGGCGTGTTCTGTTACGCCATGCCTCGGGCGGGCTGGTGGTGTTTCGCGGCCCTGGTCGACGGCGCCCCGACGGCGAACCCCGACGGTGAGAGGGTCGATACGGAACTGGGCGGTCTGATCTGGGTGCGTACGGTGGACATGCGATAGAGCGGGAGGAATGGGCGTGCACATATCCGAAGGCGTACTATCGCCGCCGGTTCTGCTGACCGGGGCCGCCGTCGCGGCTGCGGGGGTGGGGCTCGGTTTGCGCAAGCTCGACGACGACCGCATCCCCGTCGTGGCGGTGCTGGCGTCGGCGTTTTTCGTGGTGTCGCTGATCCACGTGCCGGTCGGGGCCGGCAGCGCGCATCTGATTCTCAACGGTCTGGCCGGCGTCGTGCTGGGCTGGGCGGCGTTCCCGGCGCTGTTGGTCGGCCTGCTGCTGCAGGCGATTCTGTTTGGCTATGGCGGCTTGACCGTCCTTGGCGTCAATACGGTTATCATGGCGGCCCCCGGCGTGGTGTGCCACTACGCCTGTCGCGGCCGGCTGATCGGGGGTCGGCCCGGCGTGGTGTTCGCCGCGGGCTTCGGCGTTGGGATCGGGTCTGTGGCGATGGCGGTCGGGTTGTTTGCGGTGGCGATGATCGCCAGCGGCCGCCAGTTCGGCGCGTCGGCGGCGTTGGTGGCCATCGCGAATCTGCCGGTGATGGTGATCGAAGGGTTGATCACCGGCTCGGTGCTCGTGTTCCTGGTGCGTGTGCGGCCGGAGGTATTCGCCGCCGCGGCCGCGACGAAGGAGAGTGACAATGCGTAGCGATCGTCTGGGGCAAAGCGTATCAGGTAATGACGCCGTCAGCCGCGTAGCGGCGTTTGGTAGTAGCCTCGGGCGCGAGCCCGTGGTTTCCGGCGTGCGATCGGCGCCGAGCCCCCGCAGGGGGCGAATGAACGCTTCAATCGCCCCCTGCGGGGGCTCGATCCGCCCGCGATCCGCCAAGCCCACGGGCTTGCGCCCGAGGCTACTGACAGGCGCCCCCTGCGGGGGCTTGGGGCGGATCGGTTGGAGTCTGATCCTGTCCATGACTGTCGCGCTTACGGCGCCGTCGGCCTTGGCCCACAAGACCAACCTGTTCGCCGAGGTCGCCGCCGGCCGCATCATCGGGCAGGTGTACTTTGGCGGCGGGGGCAAGGCGGTGGGAATGACCGTTGACCTATTCGGTCCCGACGGCGCGCCGCGCGCTCAGGTTACGACCGACGCGGCCGGCGATTTTGCGTTCACGCCACCGGCGCCCGGCGAATACCGCATCGTGGCCGACGCCGGCGACGGGCATCGGGCCGAAACGGCGGTCACGGTCGGCGGCTCGGCGCCAGTCGCCGGGCCGAACGACGGATTGTCGCTGCAGATCGCGGCGTTGAGCCGGCGGATCGATCAATACGAACACCGGGTGCGGCTCGGCGAGGTGATCGGCGGGATTGGCGCTATCGTCGGCGTGTTCGGGGTGTACTGTTATCTCGCCGGGCGCCGTCGCGGGCGAACGGCCAAAACCGAGTAGCGAGCCATGGTGTGTGCAACGTTCTCTGAAGGCCGGTCGGTCATTCATCGCCTCGATCCGCGTGTGCGGATCGTGGTGTTGGCGGCCTTCGCGTCGGTGGTGGCCGTCAGCACTCGCCCGGCGGTGGCCGCCGCGGCGCTGGGGGCCGCACTCGGACTGGCGCTGCTGGCTCGCTTGGGTTGGGGGCTGTTGCTCCGGCGAGCCGCGGCTGTCAACGGGTTCATGCTCGTCCTCGTGATTACGCTTCCGATGACGGTTCCCGGCGAGCCGATTGCCACGTTGGGACCAGTGGCCTTCTCGGAGGTCGGACTGCGGCAGGCTGGCGAAATCATGCTGAAGGCCAACGCGATTGTTCTGGCGATTACGGCCCTGATCAGCTCCATGCACCTGGTGACGTTCGGCCATGCGCTGGGACGGCTGCATGTGCCGCCAAAGCTGGTTCACGTATTGTTCTTCACCGTTCGCTACAGCGACGTTCTGCACCACCAATACGCCCGCCTGCGCCGCACGATGCGTGTGCGGGGTTTCCGCGCCCGGCTCAACCGCCACACCTACCGAACGTTCGGCTACCTGGTCGGCATGCTGCTGGTTCGCAGCTTCGACCGTTCGCATCGCATTCTCGCGGCCATGAAGTGCCGCGGGTTCACCGGCCGCTTCGCCGCGATCGACACGCCGGCCCTCGCCGGTCGCGACGCGGCCTTCGCACTGGCCGCCGCCCTGCTCTTGACAGCTCTGGCAGCCCTGGAGTTCCGATGGATCCTCTGATACGCCTGTCGAATATCCACTTCGCGTACCCTTCGGCCCCGGCGGTGCTCGAGGGCGTCGACTTCGCCCTCGCCCCCGGCGAGCGCGTGGGCCTCGTCGGCGCCAACGGCAGCGGCAAGAGTACGCTGCTGCACCTCATCGTCGGACTCCTCACCCCCACCGCCGGCTCCATCGAGGCGTTCGGCGCCGAGGTATCCGGCGAGCCGGACTTCGTGTCCGTCCGCCGACGGGTGCAACTGATGTTCCAGGACGCCGACGACCAGTTGTTCTGCCCCACGGTCGCCGAGGACATCGCCTTTGGCCCCATCAACCTCGGCCACAGCCCCGACCAAGCCCACGTCATCGTCCACCAAACCCTCGACGTGGTGGGGCTGAGCGACTACTCCGACCGGATCACCTACAAGCTCTCCACCGGCGAGAAGCGACTCGTCGCCCTCGCGACCGTCCTGGCGATGACCCCCGACGTGCTCCTGCTCGATGAACCCTCAGCCAACCTCGACGCCGCCGCCCGCGCCCGCCTGATCGAAATCCTCCTCTCCCGCCACGAGGCCATGGTGGTGGTCAGCCACGATAGGGAGATGCTGCGAAGGCTCTGTGATCGCGTGATCGTTCTTGCTGACGGGGCGGCACGATGCGCCCACGGTGGGGATCGATCGTCTTCTCAGACGCGAACGGTCGGACGCGAAAATCGCTAAGTGATTGTGGAGATTGATTATACAATCCACGCACACCGTCGGCGAATCGCATGGGCATAGACTACATTTGCCTGGGATGATGCGCATTCGCTCTATGTGAATTCTAATTTGAAATTGATTGGAATATCGTAACCGAGCCTGCTAGAATATTCTAAGAATCCAGCGTTTAGAATGAAGATGGAATGAACGAGGTAGAAGCATGCGGATGCCGCAGAAGCCCCCGACAAGCAGCCAACTGTGGGAGTCGGTAACTGCCGACCCTGCAAGATTCCAATCGCTCATTCAGAGCATCGCAGAAGTAGCCAGAGATGATACGTACCTACACTGGGATGACTTACGATACAGAAAGCCTCCGAAGGACCTATCGAGAGAGGAGTGGTGGTTCGCACTGAAGACTCGCCGGAACAGCGAAGCTATGGCCATCCCTCTGGAAGATCTGGAGGGACGACCATTTGTATTCGGCGCGCCTCTCCTTGTTCAGCAGAAGCTACTGCCGATCGACCAACAGGGCGCCGGCCAGATCAGAATGCCGACCAAGCTGGCCAACGAAGATATGCAAGGCCATCATGTTTTCAGATCGTTGGCTGAGGAGGCGATAACTTCAAGCCAGTTGGAGGGGGCCGCTACAACTCGAATCGTGGCCAAGGCGATGATTCGCTCTCGCAAGCCGCCTATGGACCAAAGCGAGCGGATGATCATGAACAACTACCATGTGATGGAACGCCTCTGTGAGGTCAAGGACCAGCCCATGAGTGAGGAGCTTCTCTGTGAATTGCATACGATCATCACGGAGGGCACATTTGAGGACGCTTGCTATGAAGGCAAGATTCGTGAACCCGGGGAGGATGTTGGCGTGGGGGACTGGTACAACGAGATATATCACGCCGCTCCGCCTGCGGAGCAGTTGCCACGACGGCTCCGCCAGATGTGCGAGTTTGCCAATGGCAAGACACCGGGATACTTCGTTCATCCTGTCATCCGGGCGACCATTCTGCACTTCTGGCTTGCCTATGACCACCCTTACATCGACGGCAACGGCCGATGCGCCAGGGCTCTGTTCTATTGGAGCATGCTGAATCAGGGGTACTGGTTATGTGAGTACATCTCAATATCCGAGATTATCAGGAGAGCGCCCGTGAAGTATGGCAGGGCTTTCCTCCATACGGAAACGGACGAAAACGATCTGACGTATTTCATTCTTCACCACTTGGATATTGTTACACAAGCCATTGCCGAACTTGATCGCGTGCTGTCCCGCAAGACGCGGGAATTGACCGAGATTGAAGCCTTCATGCGTTCGACTGTCGGTTTCAACCATCGCCAGTTGGCCCTCCTGAGCCATTCTCTCAGGAATCCGAATGCAGACTTCACGGCTCTCTCCCACAAGAGGAGTCACAGGGTTGTCGATCAGACAGCAAGAAATGATCTTTACCAACTGGTGAAGAAGGGGTTGCTTGACGTTCGCAAGATCGGAAGAGTCCACCATTACCATCCGGCGTCCGGTCTGGAAGCCAAGCTTCGGTTACTCCGATAGTATCGTGGCTCTTGTCATCCATGATAGGTTCGCGGTACAAAGAACCTGCGGGAGGCGCTTCGCTCAGTACGAAAGGTAGACATTGGACAACAACACGACTCATTTTGCCGACCGGTTGTTCGCCGCGATCGACGCCAAGGGCGCCCCGGTGTGCGTGGGGCTGGACCCGGTGTACGATCGGCTTCCGGATGAATTGAAGAGCGAGAACCCGACGTTGGAGCAGGAGGTCGAGGCGATCGGGGCGTTCTGCGGCGAGGTGATCGACTTGGTCGCGCCCTACGTGCCGGTGGTGAAGCCGCAGATTGCGTACTTCGAGCGGTACGGCTCGGCCGGCGCGGCGCTGTATTATCAGGCGGTGGCCGCGGCTCAGGACGCCGGGCTGATGGTGATCGGCGACATCAAGCGCGGGGATATCGGTTCGACCGCCGCGGCGTACGCCGACGCGCACTTGCGAAGCCTGATCGACGAAGAGTCGGTGTGGACGTGGGCCCCCGACGCCGTGACCGTCAACGGTTACTTCGGCGCCGACGGCACGACGCCCTTCGTGGACGCCTGTCGCGACGAAGGCGCCGGGCTGTTCGTGCTGGTGCGGACGTCGAATCCCGGCGGGGCGGCGATTCAAGACTTCGCCGACGCCAATGGCAAAAAGTTCTTCATGCACATGGCCGAGCAGGTGGCCGCCCTCGGCGACGGCGACGGCCTTGTCGGCGCTTGCGGCTATTCCTGCGTCGGGGCGGTTGTCGGCGCCACGTATCCCGACGAGGCGCGAATGCTGCGAAGCGCGATGCCGCGTCAGATCTTCCTGGTGCCCGGCTACGGCGCCCAGGGCGCCACGGCGGCCGACTGCGCCGCGGCGTTCGACGCCGACGGTCGCGGCGCGATCGTCAACGCCAGTCGCAGCGTTCTGTACGCGTTCGCCGGCAATAACGAACTGCCGTGGCGCGAGGCGATTGCCAAAGCCGCCAAAGAGTTTGCCGATGATATTTCCGGGGCGTTGGGGGTTGGACATTAGTTATGGTCGATCGCCGGACACACGTTCAACTGTTCGCTCTTCGCCAGAGCCCGCCGCCGCTGCTGGAAATCGGCGGCCACGATTACGAACTGGTGAAGGTCTTCAAGCACGATTTCTTCGCCGCAACGACGCTATACCACGCCGCCGCCCCGGATGCCCCGCACGAGAAGCTCGTGGTCAAGTTCGGCCGCGTGCAGAGGTTCTGGGGATTGCCCGCCGCCTGGATGGGGCGTGCGCTCCTGCGGCGGGAGCGTCGCTTTCACCGGCGCATCGACGGCGTTCAGGGCATCCAACAGTGGGTCGAGCAGATTAGCGACACCGCCTACGCGCTGCAGTACGTTGAGGGCCGAACGCTCGACACGTTCTCCGCCCCGGTCGCCGGGCGCGTGTTCGACGAACTCCGCAAGACGCTCGATACGCTTCACGAGCGAGGGATCGCCTACAGCGACCTGAACAAGCGGAGCAATATCGTTATCACCCCCGACGGCGACCCCGTCCTGATCGATTTCCAGATCGTCGTCATGTTGCTCGATCGCGGCGGCTTCCTTCGCCGAATGCTGATCAAGCGGCTCGTGCCCCGTCTTCAGCGGGCCGACCTGTATCACCTGTACAAGCACAAGCGCCACTTCGCCGTCGACGAGATGACCGAAGAGCAGATGACCCTGTCTCACCGCCGCGGAAGACTGATTGGCCTGCATCGTTTCATCGTCACGCCCGTACGCCGCCTGCGTCGATGCATCCTCCGGCGCCTGCATCGAACCGGCCGACTGGTCAGCCCCACCGCCGATCTGGAAGATCATTACCAGCCGGAGAAGGCCACGTGGCGAAAGTAGGGGCGTCTTGAAAAGGCTATTTCTTCTTCGGCGGCTCCGCTATCATCATGGCCATGAAGATCTTCACCCACGAGCTACGCATTCGCACCGCCGAGCACGATCAGATGCTGGATATTACCGGCGAAGTGAACGCCGCGATCGCTGAAAGCGAAGTCGCCGAGGGGATCGTGGTGGTGTACGTGCCGCATACGACCGCCGCCGTGACGGTCAACGAGAACGCCGACCCGGACGTCGTGCATGACATGCTTGAGGCGTTGGACAAGGCGGCGCCGTGGCGTCAGGGTTTCTATCGCCACGGCGAGGGCAACTCGGCCGCCCATGTGAAAAGCTCCATGATGGGCTGCTCGCAGACCCTGCTGGTCCGCGGCGGGCGGATTGAGCTGGGTACGTGGCAGAGCATTTGGTTCTGCGAGTTCGACGGCCCCCGCTCGCGCAGGGCCACCGTACAGGTGATGGGGCGATAGCTGCGCCGAGGGAGACCATGAGCGAACTGACACGCACGGCCGTAACGATCGACAGGAGCCTGCTGGAGCGTTTCGACGCCTGGCTGGCCGCCAGGGGCTACACCAATCGCAGCGAAGCGGTGCGCGACCTGGTTCGCGAGGCTCTTGTAGCGCGGGAGTGGGAGAACCCCGAGGCCGTCGTGGTGGCGACGCTGAGTATCGTGTTCGATCACGAGGCCCAGGAGTTGGCCCAACAGCTAACGCATCTGCAGCACGCCGAGCATCATTGCATTCTGTGCAGCCAGCACGTGCATCTGGACCATCACAACTGTCTCGAATCGATCGTTCTCAAGGGCAAGCCCGCCCAGCTTCGCAAGCTGGCCGACGCCATCCTGGCGACCAAGGGCGTGCGAATGGGCGAGCTTACGCTGCTCAGCCAGAGTCTCTGACCCCGCTCCCGGTCGCTCAGAACGGCCCTTGGGGCAATTCCTTGCCGTCGCGCCGCCACAGGAAGGCGAAGTACTTCCGCCCCCGATTGGGCAGCAGCACCCGGATCACCCATCGGCCGACCGGCCGGCCGACAAGCACGCCGACGAGTCCTCCCCCGATCTGTAGCGCGGCGACTGCCAGAATGACCGGCGCCGCGATGGCGAACCAGTTGCGATAGCCCCCATTCCGGGCAAGCCAGACGAAGCCCATGGCGATTGCCGGAACGGCGATGGCGGCGAGAAGATGCCACCCGATGCGCCAATGGTACACGGTGCAAACCAGAAAACACCCCGCGGCGAAGGTCAGGGCCAGGCTCATGGGAACCATCCACAGCAGTTCGTCTTGGGTGCGGTCCCAGTTGATCGAAGTCACCATCCGCCGCGTATAGTCTCTGCTGGTCGCATCGACTCGTTCGTAGTTCATTCTGACAGGTTCCATCTGGATCGCGCACTCGAAGCCGACAATGGTCGCGAGGCTCCCCCCCAGCAGCAGCATCCATCCGAGCATCAGCGTCACGCCCAGTCGCTGACGCCACACGCGGCGGTAGGGCAGCGCCTCGTTGGCTGGGGCGATTTTGCCGCAGCGATCGCAGGTGGCGACCAGCAGGCCGGTGTCCTCGGTTCGCCAGACCGGGCGATCGTACAGGTTGTCGCCGCAGTCGGGGCAGAAGATGTCGGTCTGAATCCGGGAAACGGGGTGGTCCGGCCCGGTGGGCTCATCGGTGTGGCCTGGTAGAGAATTGTTCATTTGTGTTCAACCTTGCCGCGGGGGGATATCACCACGGCCCCTTAGGGATCAGTTTACCGTCGGATCGCCAGAGTTCCTCAAAAGCGTATCGAGACGCGTTGGGGCAACATACCCGAACCACTCCCCGAAGCAGGACGCGACACCCCATCCCGACGCCTACCGGCAGCAGGAACTGAATCGCGATCGTCGCCGGGCCAAAATCAGCGAATGAGGAATAGTGCGGAATCAGTGGACCGAACCCATGGGCCGCGATGGCCGGCGCCATGAGAACCGCGATCCGCAGGAGTGGGGGCCACCCGTGGATGGCCCCGGATGCCGCCAGGAGGAACGAGGCAAGCACAAGCGACCTGAACACCACGTTATCGAGGTCCACGTTCATCACGATGCACATCGCCATGCCCATCAGCAGCGAAAACCCCGCCAGCAGGAAATGCGCGATTCGGCTCTTGCCCAAAAACCATCTCCACCGGGTTCGGCGCAACGAAAGTGTCGTCGCGGCATGGATCGATCCGCATTCGGGGCAGCGGACGATGAGCAACCCCGTGGCGATATCGCGTTTAACCTCCTGGTATTTCAGGATATAATGACATTTGTCGCACGCGGTCTCGGTCTGGATACGCGATACTGCCGTCCGATCAGTCTGGTTTGTGATGCTCATGTCCATTGGGTATCTCGCCGATGAGGCCGGTCGGGGCCGTCCGTCCCACTTTGGGGCAGTGCACAACAATAGAGAGATTTGGAGGAATTTCCTAGGCGCAGCCGTGCCGGAAGCCGTAATTTCAGGTATTCAGGTATTGTGTCCACGAATTATAGAGTCATGTCGTGCAGATCTAGCAGTGGTTCCGGTCGTTCCTGAGGAACGAAGTACGTCGCGAACGGGTGGATTTCATGCGTTTCTGCCCGGATTACTAGTGACAAATGCCTTGTAAACCGGGTACTATGGGCAAATCGGAATTCTCGGATTAGTATAGGGACGCTGTTTTGTGACGCGGCCAGGCCGAGTTGGACGATGTGTTCAGCAGAAAGGTCGGAGTGTCCTATGGGTCGGAGTCTTTCCACGTTCAAAATTGCCCAGTTATTGGATGTGAACCCCAGTTCGGTGGCAAACTGGGTCGATCAGAATCTATTGGACGCTCACCGCACCCCCGGCGGTCACCGTCGTGTGGCCGTGGATGATCTGGTGCGGTTCCTCCGCGAGCACAAGATGCCGGTCCCCGATGAACTGGACGTACCCCCGGCCCGGATTCTTGTGGTGGATGATGAGCCGGCGCTTTGTCAGATGATCGCCCGAACGCTTCGCCTCGCCAACCCCGACTACGAAGTCATCGAGGCCCCCGACGGATTCCGCGCCGGCCAGATTGTGGCGACGCTGAAACCCGACGTCGTGATTCTCGACCTTCGCATGCCCGGCATGGACGGCTTCGAGGTGTGTCGGGTGATCAAGAGCCAGGAAGAGACGCGTCACGCGATTGTCCTGGCGATGACGGCGTTTCCGTCTCCTGAGAGCGAGAGGCGCATTCGCGAGTGCGGCGCCGACGCCTACTTCGCCAAGCCCCTGGAGATGGACGAGTTGATCGCAGCCGTGCAGACGGCCGTCTGAAGCGAACCGGCCGCCGGATCTCCGGCTTCCGACGATCCCCCAGGTACGCCTATCGCTGCGCTTCGCCGGCCCGTAGCATTCGGTCGGTCCAGTCCAGGCGGATGCCCGCCTCGCCGGCCAGCAGCCGCGGCAGCAGGTCGCCGAGAAGTTCCTTTCGCCAACCTCGGCCCAAGCGTGAATCGGCCGGCAGCTGCTCGGGGTCGTCGGCCAGCTGAATCGCGGCGATGTCCGGTCGTCCTGCGACCAGGGACGGATGGACCCCCCTTCCGAAGCAGTACGCCTGCACCAGGGCCCACAGCCCGTCGATTTCCTGTCGCTGGGTCCCGGTTTCCTCAGGCTGACGCAGGTCGGGCAGATCCTTCGAATCCCTGGCCATCGCCGCGGCGACGGCGTCGACGATCGTCTGGCCGTGATCGGCTTCCAACGGGCGGCTCAGGACGCCGGCCTTGCGAAGCCCCTCGCGAGTGCGAATCGACCTGCCGGCGATTGTTCGCAGGGCGTCGTCTTTCACCAGCGATCTGGCCGGTATGCCTCGTTCTCTGGCCAGGTCATCTCGCCACTGAACCGCCGCGGCCAGCGCCGCCAACTGTTTGGGCGCCAGGCGCCGGGCGCCGCGAATCCGTCGGCATTGCACCAACGGGTCGAAGCGGTACATCGCCGGGTCCGAGAGCAGCGAGAATTCGTCGTTGGCCCACTCGGTGTGCCCGGCGGCTTCCAGTCGCTCGCCCACCTCCGCCCGCAGCGCCGGCAAGAACCGCACGTCATCGGCGGCATAGTGCAATTGCTGTTGCGAAAGAGGCCTGCGATCCCATTGCGTGAACGTCGATCCCTTGGAAAGCTTGGCGCCCAACAGGAGGCGAACCGACTCGCTCAGCGAGAGCGGGTGGGGCAGTGCGACAAAACCGATCGCCATCTGGGTGTCGAACACGTTCAACGGCGCCCGGCCGGTATACCGGAACACCGGCTCGAGGTCTTGGACGCCGGCGTGGACAATCGTCTCGACGGCTTCATCGGCCACCAGGGTCCAGAAGTCGCTCAAATCCAGTTCGGCCAGAGGATCGACCAAGGCGACCTGCTCGGTGGTGGCCACCTGGATCACGCACAGGTGGGGGTAGTAGCTCAACTCCCCGATGAACTCGGTATCGTAGGCGAAGCTGCCGGCGGCGCGAAGGTGTTCGATCAGATTGGCAAAATCGGCCTGGTTGTCGACGAACGCCGGTTCAACGGTAGGAATCAGCGGGTGGTCGGGGAGGGGCGGCCGCTTCACCGGGCCGTCTTTCTGCGATTGTTCATGCGCTCGGCTGCGACTGCGGCTGCGATAGCGGATCTGCCCCGCCGAAAGGCCGGAATTGGCCGAGGAGCGAGACGATTGGGGCCCTTGGGGGGGGGGTGGAGTCCGTTCCGGTTTCATAGCCCGCCATGATATCACTTGACAACCCTTCGGTGGTGGGCCAAATTGCCGGTATTCCGCGTCTTTCGGTGTTCCCACGCGGCTGAGGTGGCATCCATGGCGAAAACCGCAGGTAAGAAGCTCGGCGTTTACTCATTCCTCGTCGCCGGGTTGGCGGCGTGGCTGATCCCCGGCGCCGGGCACGTGTATCTTGGCCGGCCCGTGCGAGCGGCCGTGTTGTTCGTTATCGTCGGAGCCCTGTTCTGGTCCGGCGTCGCCATCGGCGGCGTGTTTACCGTGAACCCACGCGAGGAAAAATGGTGGAGCCGCGCCCAATTGTGCAACGGCCTCAGCGGGGTCATCAGCTACCACAGGCAGAATGTGGCGTTCGAGCCGTACTGGCGCCAGGCCGACAAGATGATCGACGTCGGGTCAAAAGACCGCGACCAACGGGTGCTTGACCAGGCCAGAGCGCTGCTGGCTAAGGATGATCTTGCATTGGTCGCCCCGGCCGCCGCGCCGGCGTATGTGTTCACCGGCGTCGCCGGAATGCTTAACCTACTGTGCATTATGGACGTAGTGCTGCTCTGCGCCCTGGGTCATCGAGGCGAGACCCCGGTCGCCGCGACCAAAGAGGAGGCGTCGGCATGAACCTGCTCGCCCAACTGTTCACCACGCCGATGGTCATGGGAAGCCAGACGTTCTGGCTGCTGATCCCCGTCAGTATGGCCGTGGCGATTGTCTACAAGACCATCCGGACCGAATCGATCCGGAGCCTGCCCCTGGAAGCGGCCAAACTGGCCGTCTACATCATCGCCGGAGAAGCCTGCCTCCTGCTGGCAGGCTGGGCGTTCCTGTCTTGGCGGTTCTGACCCAGGCAAGTCGCCCCGGAACCAACCCAAATCGGACCCTTTGCAAATGTCCTTAAATCATAAACAATAATGATTAGCACTATTAAACGTACACTTTCAAAAATCCTTCCGAAGCCCTGTTGATATCGTAACTTATTGGAATATTTCGGTTTAACTCACCATACCATCCGGAATACCCTCTCAAACACTCGCAATAGGACCGATAATCCGAATTCTCCTGCAACCCAAATGGCCAGTCCCGGCGTATAATCGCGTGGAGGTTAGAGCCATGTACGGAAATACGATATTGTTGGATCTCCATGTGCAGAAGGATCTTTTCTCACAGGGAGGCGCCCTGTATCGGGACCGGAGCGACGCCGTTACCTTCAATTTGTATCGCCTTTTCCACTGGGTTGAGACCACCGGTATCCCCGTAATCAGCACCGCCTTGCTGGCCCGCCGCGGCCACCATGGCCCGTTCAGTGTAGAGCCTCACTGTGTGGAGAATTCCGGCGGTGAGGCCAAGATCCCCCGGACGCTGCTCCCGCGTCGGATTAACCTTGGGCTGGCCCACACGGCCGACCTGCCGCGGGGCGTTATGACCGATTTCCAGCAGGTGATCTTCGAGACGCGCGACGCCGACGTGTTCAACCATCAGAAGTTCGATCGCCTGATCACCGAACTCGATGGTCAACACACCTTCATCATCTGCGGCGCGACCCCGGCCAACGGAATCAAGCAGGCGGTGTTGGGCCTTCGTCGTCGGGGTCACACCGTCATCGTCGCCGAGAACGCCGTCCTGGACCTGGAAGAGCCCGAATCGGAGATGGCCTGGCTTCAGATCGTCGCCAAAGGCGCTCAATTGATGCCTATCGCCAGGATTCTGCACGACTACGAACGGCAGCGGCCGCGTCTTGGAGCCCCCCGCTCGGCCGTGGCTTCGTAATAGTCCGTCCGAGCAATACTGTTGGGTGGCGCCTTCAAGAGCCACGAACGCCGCAGACGGAAGTGGAGCTTGTGGGTGGCGATGCCGGAGTCGCCCTGTTCGGGTATATCGTCGGCAATACACCCACAAGCTCGCTGCGCTCGCTTGAAGGCGCCACCCGGTATCATTCCTCCGACAGCGTACCCGGCGGCGGCGTCGCCAAACGTATCCCGGGCCTTGCTCAAACCTCGGTGCGTGAGTACCATGCCGGTTGGCATGTTTTCACGCATCCGAGGTTTTTTTTGTAGCGTCCTACGAGGCACCCATGGCCGACACCCCGATTGAATCGTTGGAAGACATCTGGCCCTTGCAGGCCGCGTTGAATGCTCGGGCGGGTATTGACACCGTGGGCCTCGGTCGCCGGCTCGCCGAGGCGATGGCGACCGATTCGCTCCCCGAGGCCGATCCGCTTCGCGTGGAGGTGGGCAAGGCGCTGAAGAACTACATCGACGCCCTGGCCGCCGAGTGTGGGGAGATGCAGGAATGCCTGTCCTGGAAGCATTGGTATCGCGAGGCCAAGGAAGGGCGCCAGTACGAGTTGCAGGATGTCCAGAACGCCCGGGTGGAGGCGACGGACATTCTGTTCTTCTGGATCAGCATCTGCCAGTTGTTGGGCATGGCCCCCGACGATCTCTATCGACTGTACGCGGCCAAGCTCGGCATCAACCACAAACGCCAGGACGAGAACCGAACCCAGGCCGAGCACAACAGCCACGAGGACGAGAACCGCCAAGTGCTCTGATGGAGGGCTGCCGATTGTGGACCGACCTGTGACCGAAGGGGCGTTCGTCATCCAGTTCCACCAGAGCGACCGGGGCGATCACTACGATCTCATGCTCGAGTCCGGCCCGGTTCTCACCACGTTCCAGTTGCCCTGCATCCTGGCCGATATCGCCCCCGATGAACCCGTATCGGTCACGCGGCTGGCCGATCATCGACGGGAATACCTGACCTACGAAGGCCCCGTCAGTCGCGGCCGCGGCTGCGTGCGAATCGTTGATCGCGGCCGGTACCAAGCGGCCGTCGCCTCCGACGATCAATGGCTGTTCACCGTTGGGGGCGATCACAGCAGCGGGGCGTTCGAGGTAAGCCGCGTCGGGGGCGATGAGTTCAGCTTGAGGCGGAAGAGCTAGAGCAGTTCACGGTTGAGCTGTCGCATTCATACTGGCTGCGGCATCGCCCGGCTTTGTCCGTTTCCATCGCCATAGCCTTGCTATGGCTGCTTCTACGTCCGCGCCAGGCTCGTCCTCGCCTACGCCTGCATACGACATCTCAATCGTTCAATGCTCTAAGCCTCGTCGTTCAGCAGCGAAACGACGTCCAGCACCATTTGGCCTTTGGTGATGGTGATCCCCCGAACGCGGGCGTGGCCGTATCGTTTGGAAATATCCAGCCGGATCGGGCGGCCGTCGAGGGCGTCGATCAGTTGGGCGCCGGTGTGGGAGACCTCGTCGACTTTCAGGGGGCCGAACGGGTCGGGGTCGCCGCCGATAAGACCGAGCAATTCGATTCGCAATTGGTCGACCACGTGATGCTTGTTGCCGGCGACGATCGTCTCGGGCAGCACGAGGCCGCCGAGGCGGACGGATTTGACCCGGATCACGAGGCTGTCGTCGGGGGCGAACTCGAAGGCGAAATCCAGGCCCACCACAACGTTCATCGTTTCCCAATACACGTAGAAGGTGAATCGATCGTCATCCAGCGCGATGGCCGGCCGGCTCAGCCCGGCGCTGTACAGCGAATGCAGCACGTCGGTGGGAAGCGACGCGATCCACTGGTTCAGGTTCTCCTGGCGAACGACGAACTTCCGGCGTCGCGGCTGCGTCCGGGGGGCCGCGTTGGGGTCGCGACTGCCGATGCGGCCTGCGACGCCCAGGAACTCGACCACGGTCTTGCGAAGCGAATCGACCGCCCGGGCCGTTTCCACACGCGACGGCGTCAGCGGTCGGTAATCCGCCGGCGCCCGCTTGGCCAACAGGTATCCCGTCGCGGCCGTGACGCCGAGGAGGACCGCCACCGTCGCGACCGACCACTTGACCGATCGGGGAATCCTCATCGATCGGCCCCCCTCCGGCGGCCTCGGGGCGATTGCCGGTTGTGGGGCGCGTCATTCGGCATATTCGGCGCAGACGGCACAGATGGAACGGGTGATCTCATTCGATTGCATTCCGGCGGTTGTCTTGCCCTGCGATCGCGCCGGTCGTGGTAGAATAATGACACGCCGCGGCGGCGTACGGAGGCCGGCCCATGGAGGCCAGTTTGTACAATATACTGCATCTGCCCCCTGGTCAGTACAGCAGAAATCGCATTGACCGGCAGTATCGGCAGGTCCGTCGGCTGATCATGCGAGAGGGCGGTCCCGATCTCCAGCGTCGCCTCGATGACGCCTTGATCGCACGCGCGATGTTGCGAAACCCCGCCCGGCAATCGGTTCTGGTCAAGCGAATCCGTCGCGACGCCGTCGCCCGCCTAGCCCACAAGCCCATGCAGATCCCGACCCGAAAACGGGTTATCTGTTCTTCGCCGACCCCGCCGCTGGCGGCCGCCCCCAAGGCCGACGCCGGCGGCCGCTTCGCCCGGATGGTGGTCGATCACGTCAGCGGAGGGGTGCTGCGATTGACGTCCCGGCGCCGACTGATGACGCTGGCCCAAGGCCTCGGGATCGACGCGTTCAAGGCCAACCTCATTATCGCCGGGGTCTTGCACGATCTCGATCACGGCCGCATACCGGCAGGCGGCGCGGTCGCCGCGACGCGTACCGAAGGGACACCCCGCCGGCCATCCGCCGGCTACGGTTGGCGAATCGTCGCGGCGGTCGTCGCGGCGATCACGCTGAATCTGCTCCTGCTGGCCTGGATTGGCTGATCGGCCGGCGCACAGGGGCTTGACGTTTCACTTCCCCCATCGCTAGGATAGATGCGCTATGATCGTCATACTCGACAACTACGACAGCTTCACGTACAACCTCGTCCAGCGAATCGGCGAGTTGGATAACGCCCCCCCCATCAAGGTGTTCCGCAACGACGTGACCACCGCCGAGCAGGTGGAGGCCGAGTGGAAGCCGACGCACCTGATTATCTCCCCCGGTCCGTGCACCCCCAACGAGGCCGGCGAGAGCATGAACTTCATCCGCCATTTCCACGGCAAGATCCCCATCCTGGGCGTCTGTCTGGGCCACCAGTCCATCGGGCAGGTGTTCGGCGGCAAAGTCGTTCGCGCCGGCCGGCTTATGCACGGCAAGACCAGCGAAATCAAACATGACGGCAAGGGCGTGTTCAAGGATATCGAGAACCCCTTCACCGCCACACGGTACCACAGCCTGATCGTCGACCCCGAGGGTCTCGACCCCGACTTCGAGCAGACGTCGTTTTCCGCCGATCAGGACGAGCTGATGGGCATTCGCTCCAAGACTCACCCGACCGAAGGGGTGCAGTTCCATCCCGAGAGTTTCTTGACCGATCTCGGCTCGCGACTGCTGGCCAACTTCCTGGCGATCTAGGGCGAACCCTCCGCTATGTCTGAGCAACCCGACAAGACCAAGGCCGCGTTCTTCTGTGACGGCGATCGGCTGGCGTATGTGTACAGCCAGGGCCGGCGCGAGCGGGTCGCCGAACTGACCGACTTGTATCCGGTTACCGTGTCGGCCGCGACGTTCGACGAGCATGCCGACCGCCTGGCGGATATTGAAGTGATCTTCTCGACGTGGGGCATGCCGATCCTGACCGGCGAGCAGATCGATCGGCTGACGAACTTGAAGGCGATATTCTACGGCGCCGGAGCGGTGAAGCATTTTGCCGCCCCGTACCTGGATCGCGGCGTAACCGTGGTCAGCTCGTGGGTCGCCAACGCGATTCCCGTCGCCGAGTTCACCGTCGCCCAGATTCTGCTGGCGATGAACGGGTACTTCGGCAATACCGCCGATTGCCGCGATCCCCAACGCCGCCGCGACGGCGACGTTCATCGCGGCCCCGGCGTCTACGGCGAAACCGTCGCGCTCATCGGCGCCGGCATGATCGGGCGGAAGGTGATCGAACTGCTCAAGCCGTTCACTCTCGATATCCTCATCGTCGATCCGTACCTGCCCGACGATCAGGCCGCCGAGTTGGGCGTCGCCAAAGCGTCGCTCGCCGACGCGTTCGCCCGGGCGTACGTCGTGAGCAATCACCTGCCGAACCTGCCCGCCCTGGAGCGGGTGCTCAACGGCGACTTATTCGGCGCCATGCGTCCCGGCGCCGCCTTCATCAACACCGGTCGCGGCGCCCAGGTCGATGAGGGCGATCTGATCGCGGTGCTGCAGGCTCGGCCCGACCTGACGGCCCTTCTGGACGTGACATGGCCGGAGCCGCCGGTGCCGGAATCGCCGTTGTACACCTTGGCCAACGTGCATCTCACCAACCATATCGCCGGGTCGATGAACGACGAAGTCGTCCGCATGGCCGACTACGCCATCGACGAATTCCTCGCCTGGCGCGACGGCCGGCCCCTGCAATACGCCGTCACCGCCGAGATGCTCAAGACGATGGCGTGAGCCTCCGGCGGCGACGCAAACCTTCGCCTCGGCGGAATTTCACGCGGCCGGCGCTTGTCAGAACGATCCTATGGCGTATAAACGTCTCTTACGGTCGACCCCATTAAGAGAGATTGCGGCCGCACAGGAGATTATGACATGGCGCGAAACACCCGGCACCTGGTGCACCCTCGGCGACAGACCTCCGCCGATGGTCGATGGCGAATTCCTCAGACCCTGACCCTGGCCGGTTCATCTTCGGCCGATCGGCTGGGCCTGACCAAGACGGCCGACTTGCTCGCCGCCGCCGGTAAGACCGCGACGATCGTGATTGGCGATGACGCCGCCGCGGCTGTTCGGGTGGTTCGCAGTCAGAAGGTCGCCGACGCCGAGGGCTACCGTCTGCGAATCACCGCCAAGGGCGTCACCGTCGAAGCGTCGACCGACGCCGGGGCCTTCTACGGCTTGGCCACGCTACGCGAAATGATCCGCGACCACGGGGCCTCGCTGCCCTGCGTCCTGATCAACGACGCCCCGGCCTTCGCGCGTCGCGGCGTGTACCACGATTGCGCTCGCGGCAAGGTTCCCAAGCTGGCTACGCTCAAAGGCCTGGTCGACCGGCTGGCCGAATGGAAAATCAACGAGCTGCAACTGTACGTCGAGAACGCTTTCGCCTTCAAGAAACACCCCCTGATCTCCAAGGGCTACTCGCCCCTCACCGCGGCCGACATCACGTCGCTGCAGACCTACTGCCGAGCCCGCCACATGCGGCTGGTCCCCAGCCTGTCGAGCTTCGGGCACATGGAGAAGGTGCTGGCGATACCGGAGTACGCCCATCTGGGCGAACTGCCCAACGGCTCGACGCTGTGCCCGACCGACCCGGGCGGCATTCGTTTTGTGGAGGATCTGTACAGCGAGTTCCTGCCGCTGTTCGAGGCCGAGGATTTCAACGTCTGCTGCGACGAAACCCGGGATCTCGGTCGAGGCCGCACGGCGGCGCTGTGCGGGAAGATCGGCGCCGGGCGGGTGTACCTGGACTTCCTCAAGAAGATCCACAAGCTATGCGACAAATTCGGCAAGCGGATGAACGCATGGGCGGACATTGTCCTGGACCACCCCGAACTGCTCGGAGAGATGCCCCGAGACGTTGTGATGCTCAACTGGGGGTATGAAGCCGACTGCGAGCGGATCGGCAGAACCGGCGAGATCGCCAAGGCCGGGTTGCCGCTGATGGTGTGCCCGGGGACGAGCGGCTGGGGGACGATCGGCAGCCGATGGCCCAACGCCTGGGCGAACATCCGCCAAGCGGCGACCGAGGGCAAGAAGCACGGAGCCGAAGGGCTCTTGAATACCGATTGGGGCGACCGGGGGCATCGGCAGTTTCTCGCCGTCAGCATGATGGCGTTCGCCTTCGGGGCTGCCGAAAGCTGGAACCCCGGCAAGGCCGACCCGGCGAAGTTCCCGCGGGTTTTCTCGCGGCAAGCGTTCGGCGATACGACCGGCGAACTTGGCGATGCGATCGCGGCGGTGGGATCAACCTATCTGCTGAGCGGGCACGGGCGTTCCAACGCCGATGCGATGGCCTTCAACCTCGACGAGCCTCTGCGGACGGACAAAACATTGTGGTGCTCCAGGCAACGCACGGTGGATCGCTACCGCCCCGAGTGCATCCAGGCCGTGCTGGCGAGCCTTCCGGAGGAGGACGTGTGGCGCCGGCCGGCGGCGGATGAGTTCGACGCGATCTCGCTTGCCGAGTACGCCCAGTCGGCTCGCATCGTCATGCTGTACTGCCTGCGGAGTTCCATCGCCTGGCAAATGGGCATGGGCGAGAAGGTTCGGCCGCGAGCGATGAACGATCTGGCCGACTGCATCGATCGCGTGGGCGAAGATTTCGCGGGGCTGTGGCGGGCGAGGAACAAGCCCTCTCGCCTTTGCGACAACATGCGGCTGTTCAGCCGGGCGGCGGCCGAGGCCAGGAAGATCGCTCGTGGCTGAGTTGACGGCGCCGATTTCGGTCGCCATCGAAACCACCTGCCGCGCCGGGGGGCTGGCCCTCGGCGCCGGCGATGAACTGATCGAGGTCGTCGATTTCGACGCCGCCCGACGCGCCGCCACGCAGGTTGTGGTGCAATTGGACGACCTGCTGCGCCGCCACGGGCTGCTCGCCGCCGACGTGGACCATCTGTACACGGCCGTCGGGCCGGGCAGCTTCACCGGGACGCGCGTCGGCGTAACGGTGGCCCGGACGCTGGCCCAGACCATCCCGTCGATTCGCTGCGTCGCCGTCGGGACCGCCGACGCCGTCGTGGCTAACGTGGCCGACCTGCCGGATATCGAGAACCTCGCCGTCGTGCTCGACGCCAGAGGCGGCCGGGTGTGGGCGGCGCGGTTCCAACGATCGGGCGACCGGTGGGTGGCGGCCGCGGCGCCTGGTCTGATGACGCCGGACGAACTGCTCGACCAGACCCCGCGCCCTCTGCATCTGGTCGGCGAAGGGCTGGGCTATCACACCTTAGCCGGCCCCGACGTGCACCTTGCCCCCGAGGAGTGCTGGCTGCCGCAGGCTGCAGGCGTGTGGCGCGTGGGCCGGCGAATGGCGGCCGCCGATCAGTTCATCCCGTATCAACGCCTCCTGCCGGCCTACACCGGTCAACCCGAAGCCGTTCGCGTGTGGAACCAGCGCGCCAAGTCGTAGCGATTCATACTCTGTTCCACTTGATTCCTGGGACAGTGCTCTAGGCGTAGAACAACACGCCGGCGACAATTCCGACGGCCCCCAGGATCAGTCCGGCGATTGCCCGCCCGCGTCCGGGGGCTTGGGTGCGGCGGGTCTCGCGAATCGCCATGAGTCCGAAGACGATCGCCAGCACCGCCGGCACAAACGCTGGGCAGGCCGGCAGGCCGATAACGCCCATGATCAGGCTGGCGGTGGGCAGTCGGCCGCCGGTTTGGGGTTCGGACCCTTCCAGCGTGAACGGGGCGGCGCATCTGCTGCAGTTGTCGGCGTCGAGGTCGTTGACGGCCTCGCATCGCGGGCAGCATATGGCTTGTTGACCGTCGCTGAGCCTCACGATTTCCGGAGCCCGGTCGCCGGCGGAGGCGAAGGCGTGCGTGGGTTGGATTGATTCGGTCTCCGGGGCCGTTCCGCCGGTGCGCTGGACCGTCGCGCCGGGGGCGGGGATGGTGAACTGAACCCCGCAGGTGGGGCATTGGCCGGTGCGGCCGACCATGCCGGTATAGCCCTCCAAACGCGATCGGCATTGTTGGCAGGTGAAGGTGAACAGGGCGCCGGTGAACCCGGTCGACTTGGTGACCCCGCCGCTGAAGGTGGCCGGTTCCAGCGCCGGCGCGAACAGCTCGCGGCAGTGGGGGCACCGCACCGGATGGCCCACTTGAATGTCCATCACGCCAATTCGTGCACCGCAGCGAGGGCAGGTGGTCTGATGATCCATGCCATGGGTTCTCCCGACGCCAAGCGTAACATACCGGCCCCGGATGAGGCAACCATCGGAGTTGGGACTTGCCAAAACGGCCGATTGGGTGCAGAATACACGCTACGAGTTCCATTTCACTTCCTGGCCGAAGGAGTCTACCGATGGCGCCAACTTTGGCTTGTCTGGCCGGCGCGGCTGTTGGCCGCATGCGAGAACGAGGACTGCTCACAGGGACCGACCTCGGCGGGCGCGAGACGCCGTTCGGCAGGTGCGACTCGATCTACCGGGTCGATGACGACGAAGCGCCGTTTTACGTGGTTCCCCTATGCGACGCCGGCGATCATTACGTGTACGCCGGCGCCGTCAATCATCGCGCCAACTTCTACGCACTGAAGGATCTGGGCGTGCAGTGCGTGGTGGGCGTCGCTCCGGCCGGGTCGATTACGCACAACTACAACGTCGGCGAGATCGTTCTGGTCAGCGACCTGATCGACCGCACGACTCGACGGGCTCAGACGTTTTTCGAGACCTGCGGCGCCGGCGTCCTACGTCAATTCCCGGTGTTTTGCCCGTCGGTTCGCAAGGCGCTGGGCGAGTGCCTCACATCGGTCGGCTGCAACTATCACAACGACAGTACGCTGATGGTCACCGAAGGGCCTCGCCTGGAGACGCCGGCGGAGATTCGCTGGCTGGCCGCGGCCGGCGGTGAGTTGGTGAGCCATCACTTCGCCCCCGAGGCGTTCCTGGCCAAGGAGTTGGAGATGTGTTTCGCCGGCCTGTCGTATGTGGCCAACTACGCCGAAACCGGCAGCCGGTACCGGCCCTTCTCGGCCAAGGACCTGTTCGGCGGGCTGACCACCACCAACGAAAGCGATCGCGTCGATAGGACGATCGATATTATTGCGGGGTTGATGGCCCAGGTGAGCCGGCGCCTTGCCGACCAGCCGCTTGCGTGCGAGTGCGACAAGACCATGCGGGGGGCCGTCAGGAAGTTCGGCCTTCATACCGACTGGCGCCAGTGGTTCGCCCCGAAGCTGACCGCCCCGGGAGCGTACCGCCCCGTCGCGACCCGAGAAGACATCGCATCGGTTTCGGCCGAGGAGATCTCCTAGGACGCTGTCCGAGCAAGATGGTTGGGTGGCGCCTTACGGTTCAACGGCGACCACTTCGTCGTCGTTGCTGGCGACGATCTTGTGCCCGGGGCGGACGATGAGGAAATCGTCGTCCCAGGGTCCGTTGAACAGCCGCTGCAGCAGTGACAAGTCGCCCTCGCGTTGTTCGAATGTCCAGTGGTTCTCGGCGGCCATTTTCCTGGACTGATCGAGGTAGGCGTCTTCGTGGGTCACGCCCATCTGAAGGTAGCACAGTCGCGAGTAGCTGCTCTTCCAATCTCCCAGCGATTCGCGGATGAACATGGCGTTGTCGTGTCCGTACTTGGCGACGAGCTGCTCGAAGCTGTCGGTCAGGCCCAGTTGTTCCATCACCCCCGGTTGGCCGGGCGCCGACGGGTCGTCCCGCTCGATCCAGCCGGTGGTGTGGAAATACGTACCGGGGTGGGCGTCGAAGTAGTCTCGGTACGCTCGCCGGGAGCCGAAGAAGAACGTGATGCAGTCGTGGGCCTTGGGCATAATCAGCGGGATCGACCGGGCTTGGAGGCCGACCAGTCCGTCGTTGCATCGGGCGTAGCCCAGCAGGATCGCCGCGTAGCCGGTGTCGTCGATGTCGTCGACGCTCTGCTGCAGTCGCGACAGCATATCGGCGGTCGGCAGGTCGTGCAGGCCCTTGGGTCCGAACGCCACATCCACCCGCAGCCGGCTTCGGGCGGCCAGGAGGCAAGCTTCGCGATAGATGATCTCGCAGCCGAGGAACTTCACCTTGTCGCCGTCGTTGAGGTTCATCAGCGCAGTATAGCCGACGCGGCCGGCCGTCGCGCAGAAAACCGCACACTCGGGCGCATGGACGTGGGGCCGGGAGGGCGTCAGGGAACCGATTCAGTGGGATACCCGGCTTGGCGCCATGCGCCCGGCCCCGGTTCGAGGACCTTGACGTTCCCGGGCGGGTAGCCGTTTTGCAGGAGAATGCGACCGGCGCTGATGGCCGCGGTGCACACGCCGGTGGGCGCCGGGTCTTGGCAGTAGAGGATGATGATCTTGTCGGCGGGGATTCGGTCGAGGCCGGCCGCGAAGGATTGGAGGGGAATGTTGACGGCCCCCCGAATGTGTCCGGCCCGGTACTCGTCCTGATCGCGGACATCCACCCACACGGTCCGGGCCGCCGCCCCGAAGTGTTGTTCGTAGGCCTCACGCACCCGAAGAACGGTTGGTTCACCCTTGCTCGTGGGCTTGGGGTTGGGCTTGGGCTTGGCCTCGTGCGAGTGGTCGCACGATTTGGAATGTCGCGGCTTGGCCTGGGCGCCGTCGATCGCAGATCGATTCTGGCATCCGGCGCACAGAACGGTCAGCGCCGCCATTGCGGCTAGTGCTGCGTGTCCCCTCATCGTCGTTCCCCCTGGTATGTCTTGTCTGGTCGACTACAGTTTCGCCGCCGGCAGGAAAATGCTGAACGTGGCTCCTCGTCCGACAGCGCTCTCAACGTCGATCCACCCGCCGTGCTTGGCGATGGTTTCGTACACGAACGACAGGCCGCGTCCGGCCGCGTCCGGTTTGGTTGTGTATCCCGGCTGAAACACCTTCTGCACCAGTTCGGGGGCGATCCCGCATCCGGCGTCGCGAACGCCGAGGGCAACGAACACGCCCTTGCTCCGGCTGATATTCGCCGGCATCTCGCCGGCCACGGCCAGCCGGGTCGAGATCCACACCCGATACGGCACGTCGGGGTTCTCGGCCGTTTGCCGTTCGATGGCGTCCCGGGCGTTGGTGCACAGGTTGATGAGCATCTGACGGACGGCGTCGGCGTCGGCGAGAACGGCCGGCGTGTCTTCCTTCAATTGATACGCAATCCGGATTTCCTTGCCGACCGCCTCGTCCAGCTTCTTGCCGAACGCGCGGATCAGGTGGTTCAACTCCGTCGGCATCACGCCGTAGGGTTTCCTGGGTTCTTCCATCGACGGAATCTCGGCGACGATCTCGTCGTCGTCCTCGTCGTCATCGTCATAGGGATCGGGGGTTTTGCTCTGTGAGCTCGCAAGTTGCTTGCGGAGAAGTTCATTCTCGGCCGTCAACTTGCGGGTCTGTGTGCGGATGTTGTTGCGAACCGACCGTCGCACGGTTCGGACCAGCAGGATCACGATCACCGCGCCGACAGCCGCGGCTGCGACCATGACGATCTCTCTCCAGTAGTACGACTTGGAACTCATCCGGTAGTCGAACCACTCCGCTCGCATCTTGGCCAGCGCGCCGTCGGCTTCCATGGCGGCCAGCGCCTTGCGAATGTCGGCGGCCAACGTGGAAGTATCGTCGGCGGGGACGGCCGGGCCGTACCGATCGATCTTGTAGAACGTCTCGCCCACAAGACGCAGGTCCTTGGTCGACACCTTCCTGGCGGCGTATCGCAGGCTTTC
Organism: uncultured bacterium; assembly: GCA_965372365.1. Classification (GTDB taxonomy): domain Bacteria; phylum Planctomycetota; class Phycisphaerae; order SM23-33; family FEN-1343; genus CBDVCA01. The sequence continues at coordinate 895 of CBDVCA010000023.1, read as the reverse complement.
CTGGTCGGCGACGAACGCCATCACCCGTTTGCTGAGCGCCTGGCGAACGCCCATCGTCGCCGAGTCGACGATCTCCAGCGACACGTTCCGGTTGCCGGCGAGGACCATCTGCACGGGGTCGTTGGCCCGGACAGCGACCCGGGTTCCGTTGAGCATGTCGAGAACGCGTCGATCCGAATCGGCTTGGATCCACCGCATATCCTTGCGAACGGCGATGCGGTATTCCCGGGTCACCGTAGGACCGCAATACGTCCAGCCGGGTCCGTCGGTCGCAATGTCGTCGCGCCCGCGAGCGAAGCCGCGACCGATCACGCCGTCGGCGTCGCCGTTGCGGACGGCTTGTTCCACCTGATCGGCGGGCAGCAATTCGATGGCGATTCGCCGGCCGATTCGCTGGCCCACCGCTTCGGCGACTTCAACGTCGAAACCGGAGGCAACGCCGCTGAGGTCGGCGAAACTGTACGGGGCGTTCTGATCGCGGCCGACGAACACCAGATAACTCCTGGCCGGCTTGGCCTTGACCTCCGGAGCCGGTTCGGCGGATTCAGGGGTCGCCTCCTGCGCCAGCGCGCTGATCGGCAGGCCGATCGCCATCACCATGGCGATCATCCATGCCCTCCGAAGCATCTCACTGATCGTTGAGCCGGTCTGTCGGGTTTGTTTGAACATGCTCATCCGTTCGGGTTTTTCTGTAACCTACGTTCGCGCAAAGGCCAGGCGCACACTCAGCCCCGAATTCATAGTATCGTCTTCTCGACCGTGACGATCAAGCTGGAGGCGAAAAAAACGGTTCATCCGCGAATAGTGGGGGAACTCCTCCCATTATGGTGGTATGCTTGACGGCGTGTTTCACATCATGGCGGGCCAGCCCCGTTAGGGGCGAAAGATTTGTAGC
>CBDVCA010000022.1:0-26893 GCA_965372365.1 uncultured bacterium | reverse complement strand
GGCTACAAATCTGTCGGCCCTGCGGGCCTCAACGGCAGATTCACTTGAGCGATCAAACCCAATCCCAAGCACGTTCTTGCATCATGGCCGAACAAATACCCGCCACCGGTTCGGGATGAGAGCACGATTATTGAAAACAACCTGTGAACGGTTATCGCCAGGAATACACCCACAAACTCGCTACGCTCGCTTGAAGGCTCCACCCAACAATATGGTCCGGACAGCCCCCCGCCGGTCGGCGCCAAGTCCACAACCCTGATGCCGTCCGACCGGCGACCCCCTGCAGTGCAGGGGGCTAGTAACGGCAAGAACTCGGCGGCAAGCGACTGTCTCTGTATTGGATTAGAACGTATCTGAGAATACGTCGTGCTCGTCGATACCCTTAGAATATAAGACGTGAGCGACCGCTTCGATCATCTCCGGCGGGCCGCAGATGAACGCCTGACGCTTGGCGCCTTGGGTAAGGACGGTGTCGACGGTGAGATGGATGAAGCCGGTATGCCCGTCCCATGCTTCGCCTGGCGCCGGCGGGTCGGAGATGGCGTAGGTTACGTGGAAATGGGGGTGGGTCGAGGCCAGTCGGTCGAACTCATTACGATAATAGATATCCTCGGCGGTGCGGCAGCCGAAGAACAGCCGGCAGGTGCGTTGCGGCCATCTTCGAAGGAAGGAATAGATGATGTTCTTCATCGGCGCCATGCCGACGCCGCCGGCGACGCAGATCAGTTCGACGTCCTCGTCCTCGCTCATTCGCCAATCGCCGTAAGGGCCGGTGAAGGCGATCGGATCGCCTTCGGTGAGATTGTGCAGATAGGTGGAGGCGAGACCGTCGGGGATCAGACGCACGTTCAACTCGATTTCCCGGCGTTCGTACTGGGGGGAGCTGATCGAATAGGCCCGAAACACCGGCCCGTCGGGAGATGGGGTTTCGATCTGCACGTATTGGCCGGGGCGATAGGAGATTTCCGCCGGTTCGTTCAGCGTCATGCGGATCTCCTTGATGTCGGCGGTGAGCGCCCGCACGCCGGTCACCGTTGCATGGAAGAGCATGACGTTGAGCACATCGTCGGGGATGCGAATCTGCATATCCTCTCGCACCTTCACCTGGCACGCCAGGCGCAGGCCGCGTCGGAGTTGGGGGCGTGTGAGGTAGGGCGTCTCGGTGGGCAGAATCCTTCCGCCGCCTGAGGTGACGACAACCTTGCAGTACCCGCAGGAGCCCTTGCCTCCGCACGCGGAGGGGATGTAGATCTGTTCGCCGATAAGGGCCGAAAGCAGCGTCTGGCCGCCATCGACGTCGATGGGGCGTTTGCCGGCGTTGATGTCGATGCGGCATGGTCCGTAGTTGACCAATCGGCGTTCGGCCAGGATCAAGGCTCCGGCCAACAGCAGCAGCACCCCGGCGAACACCAGCACGGAATATAGCAGAGTCTCAAGCATCTATCGGATCTTCACCATCCCGGCGAACCCCATGAACGCCATAGCCATCACGCCGGTAATGATCATCGTCACCGCCACGCCCTCGAAGCACCGGGGCACGTCGGAATAGCCCATCTTCTTTCGCAAGCCGGCCATCAGAACAATCGCCAGCATCCAGCCCACCCCGGCTCCGAATCCGAAGCCCATCGCCTGGCCGAAGGTGTATCTGTAGCTGATCATGAACAACGCGGCTCCCAGAATGGCGCAGTTCACCGTAATCAGCGGTAAGAACACGCCGAGTGCGTGGTACAGGGCCGGGCTGAAGCGATCGATGAACATTTCGACGAATTGTACGAACGCCGCGATGACGGCGATGAACATGATGAATTGCAGATGCGTAAGGTCGGTAGCACATAACGGCGCCCCCTCGGCGAGAACGCCGTAGTAGAGCCCGTAGTTGATGGCCGTGGTGGCGGTGATGACGAACGTTACGGCGGCGCCGAGACCGACGGCGGTGCGGATCTGCTTGGAGCAGGCGACGAAACTGCACATGCCGAGGAATCGCGCCAGGAGAATGTTGTTGGTGATGATCGCCGCGACCAGGATCAGCCATGGCGACACCGACGGGTCGGCTGCGGTCTGGATCATGGCGTTTCCTCCCGGGCGGTCGGCCAGAGGGCGTTGATGATGGCGATGAACGCTCCGAGGACGAAGAACGCTCCCGGGGCCAGGATCATGAGGTGGTTGGGCGTATACCACTGGGGCGCCAGGACGGTGACGCCGAGCAGTTCGCCTTTGCCGAGAAGTTCACGGACGGCGCCGATGGCCGCCAGCACGAAGGCGTAGCCGAGCCCGTTGGCGACGCCGTCGAGGACCGCCGGGATCGGCCGGTGGCCCATCGCGAAGGCCTCGGCCCGGCCCATGACGATGCAGTTGGTGATAATGAGCCCGACGTACGGACCCAGTTGCTTGCTCATGGGGTAATGATAGGCCTTCAGCAGCAGATCGAAGACGATGACGAAGGTGGCGATGATGGCCACTTCGGTGATCATTCGAATCCGTCGCGGCATCGCCGAACGCAGCAGCGAGACCATCAGGTTGGTCCCGACGCACACGAAGATCAAGGCCGCACCCATGACCAGGGCGTTCTCCAGACGGGTAGTCACCGCCAACGCCGAGCAAATCCCCAGCATCTGGACGGCGATGGGGTTGTTCTTCAGCAGGCCGTCGGCCCAGATGGCCTTGCCCTGCCCGTGGCCGGGGTTGACGCCGGCGGGGGGCGGATCAGTCATGGTCGGCCTCCTTGCGGATTTCGGCCGCGACGTCATTGAGCATCTGTTCGAGGCTCTGGGACGTTTTCGTGGCGCCGGTGACGCCGGCTACCTCATGGGCCGTCGCGGCCTCGCCGGTCATGCGGATTCGGATGCCGACGGTCCCGTCGTCTGCGACGATTCGCTTGCCGACAAACCGCGAGCGGAATCGATCGGTGGCTATCTCGGCGCCGAGGCCGGGGGTTTCGTTCTGTTGGGTAATGGCCAGCGCTCGAATCGTGATCCAGTCCGGTTCGAGCACCAAGTACCCCTCGATGAGGCCCCATACGCCGTCGCCGGCGAACTTCACCGCTCGGGCGGCGATGGTCCCGTCGCGTCGATACGTGTAGACGGTCAGATGGCCGCGAGACTCGGCGCCGTCGGGGATCATCGCTTCGAAGTCGGCGAGAACTCCGGCGGCGTCGACGTCAGCGGGGTAGGTGGGGTCCATGGCCTCCAGGATGCTGCGCCTTTCGTCGGCCCGTTGGTTTCGATCCCTCGCCGGTTGGGTCAGTTGCCCCACCGCCGTCAGCAAGGTCGCGCAGGCCACGCCCACCGCGGCGGCGAACAGCAGTGTGTACAGGCTACCTTTCACGGGCGATCCTCCGAATCCGCACAGCGATGACAATCTCATCGGCGATAGGCGCGAAGATATTGCCCAGGAGAATGGCGAACATCACCCCCTCCGGCAGCGGGGTGAATCGACGCATCAACACGGTGAGGCCGCCGATGAGCACCCCGTACATCCACCGGGCGGGGTTTGTCGACGGCGCGGTGACCGGGTCGGTCGCCATGAAAAAGGCGCCGAACAGCAGGCCCCCGGCGAGCATGCCGAACGCCGGCGGTTCGAACCCGGCGCCGGCGAGGTTCAGCACGGCCCCCGTCGCGGCAAACCCGGCCAGCATGCCGACGGTGGTGCGATAATTGGCCACACGGGTCAGCAGGAGGAAGACGCCGCCGATGAGAATCGCCAGCGACGACGTGGCGCCCAGCGAACCGGGGGCGTTGCCGATCAGCAGGTTCGACAGCGACGCGTACTGGCCGTTGAGAGCGTCCCCCAGAGGCGTCGCGGCCGTTATGGCATCGACATTGAGCCACTGGGTGAACCCGTCCAGCAGGCCATCGTTGGCGGCGGGGTCGACCCACCTGCCGGCGACGGCCGAGGGATAGGCCAGGAACAGGAAGCATCGGCCGACCAGCGCCGGGTTGAACAGATTTCGCCCGGTTCCGCCGAAGATCTCTTTGCCGACGGTCACCCCGAACGCCACGCCGACCGCCACCATCCACAGCGGCAGCGACGGCGGCAGAATCAGCGGGAACAGCAGGCCCGTGACGAGGAAGCCCTCGTTGATCTCCTGTTTTCGCACGCAGGCGAACAGCACCTCCACCGCTCCGCCGGCGGCGTACGATACCGCGATCATCGCCAGGCTTCGCCAGCCGAACAACCCCACCGATGCGAACACACACGGCAGCAGGGCGATAATGACCATGGTCATGAATCGCTTCACGTCCAGCGGGTCGCGTACGTGAGGGGCGCCGCCGGTGGGGGTCGCGGGCCAGAAGGCAAATCGCTCCATCGCCTCGAACAACGGGCCGAGCCGCCTGAGGCCGCCGCCGGCGGTGAAGGTCGGGCGAGCCGCGTTGAACCGTCGCTTCAGCCGGTTCATTCGTGCGACTCCTCATCGCGGGCCTCTTGGAGCAGGCGCTGCTTGCAGTCGGCAAACTGGCGGCGCAATTCGATCTTCGAGGGGCAGACATAGCTGCAGAGCCCGCACTCGACGCACAATTGAACGCCGGCGTCTTCGGCCTCGTCCAGCAAGTCCTGATACAGAAGCTTGTGAATCAGATGCGGCATGACGCCGGCGGGGCACGCCTCCTCGCAGAACGTGCAGGAGATGCACGGTCGCCGCTCGCCCCGCACCGCGGTGGTCAACGCCTCGCCCGCCGCGGCCCGCAGCCGACTGGCGAAACACCCGCTGTACGAACGTCGGTCGAACCCCGGTCGCAGCCAGCCGAGCGTTTCTTCACCGGTCGGGTCGGCCAGAACCGTAATCCCGATGCACTCGGCGTCGATGCCGCCGGCCGGGTCGACGGGCAGGCCGGTCAGAGCCCCGCCGTTGAGGACGCGATATTCTGACGCCGATCGCGACACGCGGCCATCCAGCAATCGCTCAATCGGATACCCCACCGGCGCCTCGACGTGCGTGGCGCCGTCGATGCAAGGCCCGCCGATGGCGATGATTCGCGTGAGCGTGGGCCGACCGGCCGTGAGAGCCCTGTCGATCGCCAGAACGCCCTCGGTGTGCAAGCACCAGATCGCATCGCCGGCGCTGGGGCGATGGCCCAATCGCCGGGCCACGACCGGGAACAGCTCGCACCCGTATCGCGGCGGCGTGCGCTCGACCTGGATCCAGGCGTGGCCGCGAAGCTGGTCGGCGACGCGACGGGCGAAGGGCGAGTGCACGTCGGGGAGGATCAGATGGATCGGCTGGTATTCCAGCATCGATTGCAGATGGGTCATCCCTCGCACGAACGCGTCGAGGTGGTCGTGAAGCTGCACGTCGCCGCGTGCGACGAACGGCTCGTGTCGAACCGTCGAGACAATCACCGCCGCCGGGGCGACGGCCGGGTCGGGGAGGCGGTCGGTGTGGGCGTCGGAGAGGAACTGCCACGCGCCCAGGGCCAGCAGTTCATCGAAGGGGGTCCCCGCCGGAGAAGCCGCCGCGGCGCCGGTGGCGTCGATGTCTTCAAGCGTGATGTATTCGTCAGACGTTCGTCGCACCACGCCCGCCGCCGGAGCCAGCAGCGGAACCGAATGGTTGGCTTCATCGGTGGCGAGTACGTCGCCGGCGGCGACCGACCGGCCGTCGGTGACGCGAACGTCATTAAATCGGAACCGCCTGCTGGAAAGAGGAATGCGCAGCACCTCAGCGACCGGAGGCGTTACGATCATGCCGGCCGGTCGGCCCGAAAGCGGAACGCTAAAACCACCCTTGCACTTCATGCGGGGTCCTTCAAACGGCGAACGGCTGACGGCAGGCTTCAGGCTTCAGGCCTCAGGCCTCAGGCTTCAGGTACGGCAACGGCGAACGGCCGACGGCGAACGGCCGACGGCGAACGGCCGACGGCGGACGGCAACGGCGAACGGCCGACGGCGAACAACTGCCAGTGCTGCTGGGGGCTAAGTCTTTCAGATGTCAACCATTGTAGGGCAGGCGCGGGGTCGAAAACCAGACAAACCTTATTCGCGCGAGGCTGGGAGTGTGGGTCCCGATGGTGGCGGGGGATCGAGCGATCGTGGTATGATTGTGCCGTTGATGCAGAAGGGGCCTGAACGTGGCCGCCGGATCGGCTACAATTGTCGGCGGGATCGCCTTCTGTGAAGTGGGACGATCTTCAGCATTACGTTTGTCGCCGGCGCGATCCACGAACCGATACTTGAAGCTATGGATATTTCCGTCATAGGCATAAGTCACCACACCGCCTCCGTTGAGGTCCGCGAGGCCCTCGCGCTGGACCGGGGGGGCGTTGGCGAGTTGCTGGCGACTTTCGGCGCCGACGGCGTCTTCGACGAAGCCCTGGTGCTGGCTACGTGCAACCGCACGGAAGTGTACTTCGTCGCCGGCGACAGCGACGACGACCCGCTGGAGTACATCCTGGCGGCCGTCTCGCGAATCACCGGCGGCTCGGCCGCACCCGACAGGTCGGCGTTCTATCGCCACCGGGGCCGCGCCGCTGTCGAGCATCTGTTTCGCGTGGCCGCGGCGTTGGATTCGCAGATCGTCGGCGAGCATCAGATCCTCGGGCAACTCAAGGATGCGTACTCTCTGGCCTATCGCGCCCGGACGGCTCACCTGCTGCTGAACAAGGCGATGCACGCGGCGTTCCGCGTGGGCAAGCGTGTTCGAACCGAAACCCACCTCGGTCGCGGCGCCGCCGGCGTCGCTCAGGCGGCGGTCGAGTTGGCTCAGCAGGTGTTGGTCAGCCTCACCGGCAAATCGGTTCTGCTGGTTGGCGCCGGTCAAACCGCCGAAGGGGTCGCCACGGCGGCGATTCGCTGCGGGGCCGAGCGGGTGGTCGTGGCCAATCGCAGCATCGACCGGGCGGCGAAGGTCGTCGCGAGCGTCGGGCGTCGCGGCTTCGGTGATGAGGCCGAGATCGACCCGGCCGGCGAGGAGATTCGATGCCCGGCGATGAGGAGGAAAATGGGCGCCCGGGGCCATCGGCCGCGGCAAGCTTCGACGCGACCTGCATCGCCGCCGGCGTCGCGGGCCATTACGCTGGACGACATCCCCGCCGTCATCGGCGAGGTCGATCTTCTGATCAGTGCGACCGGCTCGCCGGAGATGGTGCTGACGGCCGAGACCGTCGGCGCCGCGATCGACCGGTCGGATCGCCCGCTGGTCATCGTCGACATCGCCGTGCCGCGGGATGTGGCGCCGGAGTTGGGGAGCCGGCCGAATGTCCACCTGTACAATATCGACGATCTCGACCGCCTCGTGGCCGGCAACCTAGAGGCCCGGCGCAGGGAGATCCCCGGAGCCGAGGCGATTGTTGCTGACGAATTGGAGCAGTTTGCGGTGTGGTGCGATACGCTTGAGATAACGCCGACGATCAAGCTTCTGCAGGATCTGTTCACGCAGATTCAGGCCGAGGAAGTGGGTCGGTATGGGGGCAATTTCGCCGCCGCCGACCGCGAGCAGTTGGAGCGGTTCACACGAAGCCTGTGCAGCAAGATCATGCATCGGCCGGTTTCGTTCCTTCGCCGGTTCCCCGCCGAGGCGCCCCTGGGCGATCGGCTGGCGGCGGTCGACTTGTTCCGCCGGATGTTCGGCCTCGACGATGCGGAGGCCGAGGGTGACTGATCTGCTCATCGGAACCCGCGGGTCGCCGCTGGCCCTGTGGCAGGCGAATCACGTTCGCGACGCCCTGACGGCCCGCCATCGCGGCCTGTCGGTCGAACTGAAGATTATCCGAACCCTCGGCGACAAAGCCCTGGCAGAACCGTTGTACGCGTCGCCCGGCAAGGGGCTGTTCACCGGCGAGATTGAAGGCGAGTTGCTGGCCGGTTCGATCACGATGGCCGTCCACAGCCTCAAGGATCTGCCGACCGACACGCCCGCCGGGTTGTGCATCGCGGCGATCCTTCGGCGTGAAGACCCCGCCGACGCGCTGATCAGCAAGGCCGGGCCGCTCGATGCGATTCCCGCCGGATCGAAGGTGTTCACCGGCTCGCTGCGCCGCCAGGGCCAACTGCTGGCTCTACGCCCCGATCTGGACGTGCTGCCCATTCGCGGAAACGTGCAAACGCGGCTGCGGAAGCTCGATGAATCCGACGCCGCGGCTATGATCCTCGCCCGAGCCGGCCTGCTGCGGCAAGGGCTGGACGACCGAATCACCGAACGGTTCGACCCCGTCGAGTTCCTCCCGGCCGCCGCCCAGGGCGCGCTGGCCGTCGAGATCCGCGCCGATGACGACCCGACGCGTGATCTTCTCGCGCCGCTGGACGACGCCCCGTCGCGGCTGGCCGTGACGGCCGAACGCGCCTACCTGGCCCGGATGGGCGGCGGGTGCCGGGCGCCGGCCGGGGCGTACGGGCGATTTGATGGCGACGACGATTCGCTCACGCTGACCGCCATGGTTTGCGATCTGCGGGGCCGAATGCGACTGCGGGACACGATCATCGCGCCGGTCGCCGATGACGCGACGGCCGCGGCCGCCGGGGCGGCGCTGGGGAGGCGGATGCTTCAACGAGGCGGCGCGGCGATTCTCGCCGAAGCGACGCGGCAGAACCTCGAGCGCGAGGGGGCGGGCTCTTGAGCGCCGGGCGCATCTATCTCGTCGGCGCCGGACCGGGCGACCCGGGCCTGATCACCGTCCGGGGCATGCGGCTGCTGGCGGCCGCCGACGTGGTGGTCTACGACTATCTCGTCTCGCCCCGCCTGCTCGACCACATGCGCGACGGAGCCGAACGGATCTACGTCGGCAAAAGGGCCGGGCAGCACACGCTCCCCCAGGAGGCGATCAACGAACTGCTGATCGAGAAGGCCCGGGGCGGGGCCAACGTCGTGCGGCTGAAGGGGGGCGATCCCTTCGTCTTCGGTCGCGGCGGCGAGGAAGCCCTCAGCGCCGTCGAGGCGGGCGTCGACTGGGAGGTCGTCCCGGGCGTCACCGCAGGGGTGGGGGGGCTGGCGTACGCCGGCATACCCGCCACGCATCGCGGACTGGCCGGCAACGTCGCCCTGATCACCGGCCATGAGACGCCCGACAAAGGCGCCCCGACGTTGGATTACGAGGTCCTGGCCCGATGGGGCGGGACGCTGGTGTTCTATATGGGCCTCGGGAACCTTCGACGGATCTGCACCGCCCTGATCGCCGGCGGACTCGACCCGGCCACGCCGGTGGCCTTGGTGCGGTGGGCCGCGACGCCCGAGCAGCAGGTCGTCACCGGTACGGCGGCGACGATTGCCGCGATTGCGAAGGAGGCGAAGATCACGCCTCCGGCGCTGATCGTCGTCGGCGACGTGGTGGGCCTGCGGGAGAAACTGTGCTGGTTTGAGCGGCGCCCCCTGTTCGGTCAGCGAATCGTCGTCACCCGGGCCCGGTCGCAAGCGTCGAAGTTCACGGCCCTGCTCACCGAGTTGGGGGCCGACGTCATCGAGACGCCCACGATTCGTATCGCTGCTGCTGACGATGGCGGCCCGCTACTACAGAAGGCCATCGCCGATCTACCCGGCTACGATTGGATTGTGTTCACCAGCGCCAACGCGGTCGAGCGGTTCTTCGGCGCGTTGCATGAGGCCGCGATGGACAGTCGGGCGTTGCACGCCAACAAGATTTGCGCGATCGGTCCGGTCACCGCCGAACGGCTGGCCGAGTATGGGATCGAGGCCGATTGCCTGCCCGACAAGGCGCTCGGGTCGGCGGTGGCCGCGGCGATGGCGAACGTGGAGGATTTGGCGGGCAAGCGGGTGTTGTGTCCGCGTTCGGATCGGGCGACGGCCGACCTGATCGACACGCTCACCGCCGCCGGAGCCGCGGCCGACCACGTGACGGCCTACCGAACCGTGAGCGATTTTGCCAACATTGAGCAGGTGACCGATCTGCTGGCCGACGGCCGGCTGCACTGGATTACGTTCACCAGTTCCTCGACCGTGACGACGTTCTTCGACGCCATCGACCCCGCCGTCGTCGGCGGCTGCGAGACGGTTCGCCTGGCGAGCATCGGGCCGGTGACGTCGGCGGCGCTTGGCCGGCTGGGCCTGGCGCCGGAGGTCGAGGCCCGATCGCACACCACCGAAGGGCTCGCCGACGCCATCGCAGAAGCCGTCCAGGGAGGCCCGCGTTGATCGGTATTTCCAAACTCTACTGCGGCTCCGCCCACTCCTCCGACGTCCTTCGCTACGGCGCCAGGAGCAAGGACCTGCCCAGCCACCTGCTGCAGTTCTCCGCCGATAAAAAGCCCGTGGTCGTGTGGAACTGCACGCGCCGGTGCAACCTTCGATGCATCCATTGCTACTCCCAGTCGGACAATCGGGATTGTGCCGAGCAGATGACGACCGCCCAGGGCGAGGCGATGATCGAGGACCTCGCCGAATTCGGATCGCCGGTGTTGCTGTTCTCCGGCGGCGAGCCGCTCATGCGGCCGGACCTGTTCGACCTGGCTGCGAAGGCCGTATCGGAAGGCATGCGGGCGGTCCTGTCGACCAACGGCACGCTGATTACCCCCGACGTCGCCAGGCGCCTCGGCGATATCGGCCTCAGCTACGTGGGCGTCTCGCTGGACGGACTCGGCGAAATCAACGACGCCTTCCGCGGCCGCCAAGGCGCGTTCGACGCGGCGCTGGCCGGCATTCGCAACTGCCGGGCCGCCGGCGTGAAGGTCGGCCTTCGGTTCACGGTGACCAAACGCAACGTCGGCGAAGTTCCGAAAATCTTCAAGCTTCTTCGCGACGAGAACATCCCACGGGCCTGCTTCTACCACCTCGCCTACGCCGGCCGCGGCGGGGCGTTGATGGCCGAGGATCTCACTCATACCGAAACGCGAGCCCTGGTCGACCTGCTCATCGACGAAACCGCCGCCCTGGGCGCCGAAGGCCTCGCCACCGAGGTGCTCACCGTCGATAACCACGTCGACGGCCCCTACCTGTACCTGCGAATGCTGCGCGAGGGGAGCGCCCGCGCCGCCGACGTGCTGACGCTGCTGAAGATGAACGGCGGGAACTCCGCCGGCCGGGGGATCGGGTGCGTGTCGTGGGATGGGGCGGTGCACGCCGACCAGTTCTGGCGGCACGTGTCGTTCGGGAACGTCGTCGAGCGGAAGTTCTCCGACATCTGGACCGACCTGTCCAACCCGCTGATGGCCAAGCTCAAAGACAAGCGTCCGCACCTCAAGGGCCGCTGCGAGAATTGCCGCTTCCTCGACGCCTGCGGCGGCAGTCTTCGCGTTCGCGCCGAGGCCGCGACCGGCGATTTGTGGGCGTGCGATCCGGCGTGCTATTTGACCGACGCTGAAATTGCTTCGCCATCGCCGGGAGAGAATCTGTAATGGCGCATCCGACGCCGGAGAGCTCGGCCGGTCGCCCATTCACGCCGCGGCTGATCGCGTGGGAGGTGACCCGTTCGTGCCCGTTGGCCTGCAAACATTGCCGGGCGGCGGCGAAGCCCGGGCCGTATGAAGGGGAGTTGTCGACCGAGGAATGTTTTGCGGTGCTGGATAACATCGCCGCGTTCGCCAAGCCCATTATCATCCTCACCGGCGGCGAACCCATGCTGCGTGACGATATCTACGACATCGCCGCCCACGCGACCCAACTGGGCCTGCGCGTCGTGATGGCGCCCTGTGGCGGCCTGCTCGATGACGATTCGGTCGGTCGGATTCTCGGCTCGGGGATCGACCATATCTCCATCTCCCTCGACGGGGCGACCGCCGCCGAACACGACGACTTCCGCGGCATGCCGGGCGCATTCGAGGCGTCCATGCGAGGCGTCGACGCCGCCAATCGCCAGGGGCTGGGATTCCAGATCAACACGACGGTGACCCGGCACAATCTCCAGCAGTTGTCGCGGATTCTGGAACTGGCCGTCTCGCTCGGCGCGTCCGTGTTCAACCCCTTCCTGCTGGTGCCCACGGGGCGGGGCAAGGACTTGGCCGACCAGGAGATTTCGCCCGCCCAGTACGAACAAACCCTCGGGTGGCTGGCGACTCAGCAGGACCGCAGCGATATCGCAGTGCGTGTTACCTGCGCTCCGCACTACCAGCGGATCCTTCGCCAGTCGGGCCTTCACCGCGGAGGCGGGCACGCCGCCCAAGGGTGCATGGGCGGCCGGCAGTTCGCGTTTATCTCCCATCGCGGCGTCGTGCAGATTTGCGGATTCCTCGATACGCCGGCCGGCGATTTACGGGCCGAGGGCCTGGATTTCCGCAAGGTGTGGGATACGTCGGACCTGTTCGCCGCGATGCGGAACCCCGACGCCTATCACGGCCGCTGCGGCTACTGCGAGTTCGCCTCCGTCTGCGGCGGCTGCCGCGCCAGAGCGTTCGCCGTCACCGGCGATCCGATGGCCGAAGAGCCGTTCTGCCTGCACGAACCGAAGCGGCGCCCGTCGGGCGAGCGAGACGACCTCGACGACAGACTGCTCTCGGTGATTCAAGCCGATTTCCCTATCGCCCAGCGCCCGTTCGACGATCTGGCCGAGCAGTTTTCGACCGACGCTGCGACGATCATCGCCCGTATCAACCGATTGTCCCAAGCCGGCTCCATCCGGCGGCTCGGAGCGATCTTCGACTCCAAATCGCTGGGCTACGTCTCGACCCTCGTCGCGGCCAAGGTTCCCGCCGACCGCCTGGCGGATGTGGCGAACGTCGTCAGTGCGTTGGCGGGCGTGACGCATAACTACGGGCGCGAGCACCCGTACAACCTGTGGTTCACGCTGACGTGCGAATCGATCGAGCGTCAGAAGGCGATTCTCGATGATCTCGCCGAGCGAACCGGGGGCCAACGCTTCTGTCCGATGCCGGCGCTGGCGGTGTACAAGATTCGCGTGAACTTCCAACTGAGCGGCGATCCGGAGCAAGGCTCCGATGCCGACGCCGGCGCCAAGGCGGCCGCGACGTTCGAGGGCGGCGCCGCCGAGACCGAACTGGTGCGGATTCTCCAGGGGACGCTGCCGCTGACGGTCGAGCCGTTCGCCAAGGCCGCCGATCGGATCGGGTGGCCGGTTGAGCGGGTGATCGAGCAAGTTCGCCAGTGGCGCCGCGACGGCGTCATTCGGCGATTCGGCGCCGTGGTCGATCATCATCGTCTGGGTTTCAGCGCCAACGGCATGGCGGTCTTTCGCGTGGCCGACGACGAGATCGCCGCCGCCGGCCGTCGCCTGGCCCGGCGGCCGGATGTGTCTCACTGTTACCGCCGGCCGCCGATCGAAGGGTTCGACTACAACCTGTTCGCGATGGTTCACGCCCGGACCGCCGACGCCCTGAACGCCGTCATCGCCGAACTGGTCGCCGAGATCGATCCGATCGCCCACGACGTGCTACTCTCGACGACCCAATTCAAGAAGACCTCAATGACGTATTTTCAGGAATAGCCCCGTCCGCTTACCCCGGCGTCTTGCTCTTCAGCAGGGCGATGAGCGTGCCCTCTTGGACGGGTTTCTGCAGGGCTCCGCTGAGGCCGAGGGCGGCGGTGTCGACCGTTTCGCTGAGCGAATCGCCGACCGAACTGAGCATGAAAACGGGGGCCGTGTTGCCGAGGGCCTTTAGCTCGGTGACAAACTGAACGCCCGAGTCGATCTCTTCCATCATCAAGTCGACGATGACGAGGTCGGGGGTCGATTGGACGAACATCCGCAACCCCTCCTCCGCCGACGCGGCCAGTATGGGCTCGTATCCGTTCTTGGTGAGGATGAGTTGTAAAATCTCCCGAACGTCGACATCGTCGTCCACACACAATACTGTCGTCTTGCCGTCGGTCATCATGCTTCTCCATTGCCGGCGTTTGGGCCGCTCATCAGTTGGTGGTACGTGTCCAGCGCCATGGGGAACGGACCCAGGGCGCGTTCGAAAATGCCCAGCGTGTAGGCGATTGTCAGTCCGTAATTGGTGATCGGTACGCCGGCGCCGCGGCAGCGGACGATCCGCGAAAGCATCTCGCGACGGTTCCACATGCAGGCGCCGCAGTGGATCACCAGGTCGTAGGGCGATACGTCGTCGGGGAAATCGCGACCGGCGGTGGTGGCGACGTCCAGGTCGCCCCCGACGTACTGGCGGAGCCACCGGGGGATCTTGACGCGGCCGATATCCTCGCCGATAGGATGATGCGTGCACGCCTCGGCGATGAGCACCCTGTCCCCCGCCTTCAGGCGTTCAATCGCCATCGCCCCGGCCACCAACTCGCTCAAGTCGCCCTTGGCCCGAGCGAACAGCACCGAGAACGACGTCATCGGCACATCGGGGGGCGTATCGCCGGCCACCTTCAAAAAGGCCTGCGAATCGGTGACGACCAACGCCGGCGGCCGACGCAGCCGATCGAGCGCATCGCGCAGCTCACGCTCCTTGACGATCATGCAATAGGAGTCGCAGTCGAGGATGTCCCGAATCGATTGCACCTGCGGCAGGATCAACCGTCCCTTGGGCGCCTCCAGGTCGATCGGGACCACCAGAATGACCAACTCGCCGGACGGGATCAGGTCGCCGACGATCGCCGGGGCGTTGAGGAATTCGGCCGGAGCGGCGGCGATGAGGGCTTCGCGAAGATCGGCGACCCCCTCGCCCTGATCGGCGACGGCGAACACCGTGGGGATCTTCTCGCCGGCGAGCCGGTCGACCAGACCGGCGTCGGGACGGCCGAGGTCGGTCTTATTGAACACGACGATGATCGGGGTCTCGCGTTTGTGCAACTCGCCGAAGATACCCTCTTCGAATTCGCTCCAGTGGCCGGCGTCGACGACAATAACGCCGACGTCGGTGCGGTCGAACACCTGGCGGGTCCGCTGAACTCGCATTTCGCCCAGGGCGCCGGCGTCGTCGATGCCGGCGGTGTCGATGAACAGGACCGGTCCCAGCGGGAGCAGTTCCATGGGCTTTTCGACCGGATCGGTGGTGGTGCCGGCCACTTCGGAGACGATCGACACCGACTGCCGCGTCATGGCGTTCAGGAGTGAGCTTTTGCCCACGTTTCGCCGGCCGAACAGGCCGATGTGAAGTCGCATTCCCTTGGGGGCGCCAGTCATTATCGTATCCTCCGGTCGTCGGAGCCCGGTCGGTTCACCCGGTCGGGGGCGGTAAGCCGGTCGAAGCCGTACAGGGCGTCGGCGGGCGCGTCGAACTCACCCAACGCGTCGGTCTCTTTGCTGTAGTCGGTCATAATCGCACCTGCTAAAAGTACAGATCCCTTCGGCCATCGTCGACGATCTCGTTGAGCCGGGCCTGCACTTCCGTGCGAGTGGTCTCGTCCATCCGCCCGAGCTCCCGTTCGATACATTGCCGTCCGGCCCGGCGGGTTTCGTCGGAGGCGTAGTCTTGCAGATACTCCATCAGCGTCGACAGGGCGTTGGGGCTGCAGTATCGCTTGATGAACCCGGGGATGGCGAACTCCATGAAATGCTCGCCCGTTCGCCCCAGCCGGTAGCAGGCGGTGCAGAAGCTGGGGATGTAATCGTCTTGGAGCAGTTCCCGCATCACCACGTCGAGGCTTCGCACATCGCCGAGGGTGAACTGTTCACGCTCCATCACCTGGGCGTCGCCGGCCTCGGTGTAGCCGCCGATTTCGATGCGGCTGCCGGCGTCGATCTGGCTGACGCCCATGGCCATCACCTCGCGTCGCAGCTCGGCCGGTTCGCGAGCGGTGCAGATCAGCCCGGTGTAGGGCGCGGCCAGCCGCAGGACGGCGACCAGACGTTTGAACTGGTCGTCGTTGACGGCCCACGTGGGGTCCATCTGTACGCCGGCGGCCGGTCGCAGGCGGGGGAAGCTGATCGTGTGGGGGCCCACGCCGTAATGCTGCTGCAGGAACGTGGCGTGCGTCACCAGCGCCAACACCTCGAATCGCCAGTCGTACAGTCCGAACAGGGCTCCGATACCCACGTCGTCGACGCCGGCCTCCATCGCTCGCGAAAGCCCGTCGAGCCGATACAGGTAGTCGGACTTGGGGCCTCGGGGGTGGGCCTGGGCGTAGGTCGCGTGGTGGTAAGTCTCCTGGAAGATCTGGTACGTACCGATCCCGGAGGCCTTGACGGTGCGGTAGCCGTCGTGGTCCATCGGCGCGGCGTTGATGTTCAGCCGGCGGATTTCACCGGGGCCGACGCGGACGTCGTAGGTTTGGCGAACGCAGCGGGCGATGAACTCAGGGTCGTATTTCGGATGCTCGCCGAAGACCAGAATGAGACGCTTGTGGCCCTCTTTCTCCAACGCTTCCACCTGGCCCCGCAGAGCCTCGGCGTCAAGGGTGCGACGGACGGCGTCGGGGTTGGAGGTCTTGAACGCGCAGTACTGGCAATCGTTGATGCAGTCGGAGCCGACGTACAGGGGGGCGAACAGGACGATGCGATTGCCGTACACGTTGCGTTTGAGCGTGCGGGCTGCTTCGATAATCTCATCGACAATCTCCGGGTCCGTCGCGCTGAGCAGGTCGGCGGTCTCGCGGACGTCGAGGGCCTCTTTGGCCATCGCCTTGGCGATGACGTCGCGAACCCGCGCGCCTTCGGCGGGCGAAATCGCCGCCAGCGAGTCGAGGGCGCCGTCGTCGATGAAATCGACGGCGTGATCGCTGAAGCGTTGTTTGCTTGTCGTACTCATTGTGCAGCCTCCGTACCTATCAGCCCGTTGAAAAAGCTGTTCCTGCTGCGATCGGCTCAATGGCCTGTGCGTCTGCGTCAGAAATACTCGGCAATGCTAAGGCATTGCCTGTGTTTTCTTCCTTGATGCTCGCCAATTTAGCTCGATCTCGCGACGGAACCCATTTTTCAACGGACTGCTATGTGGCTTGCATCGCTCCGATGGTGGGCGGGCGAGTCGCCCCGACCGGTTCCGATCGCTCGGCCGATCGATTCGAGGGTCCGCCGCACGTGGGCGATCGACTCGTCGATCTCGGTTTCGACCCCGGCCTTGGCCGGGTAGATCTCATACAGCCGCTTGTATCGTGCGGGCGTCAGATTCGGCATCACCACGTTGGCGCCGCGTTGGAGCCCGTGACGGCGACCGGCGGTGCGATTCAACGTCGCCAAGGCCGTCGTGGCCGGTATATTCGTTTGCGGACACGCCAGACGCGCCAGGGCCAGCATCTTGGAGCCCATCAATTCAGTATTCGGGACCTGCTCGGCCGAAGTCTCGTCGGTCGCGACCGCGGCCAGCGGGGTGTCGGGGTGAGCGATGAACGGGCCGAGGCCGATCATGTGCAGATCCAGCCGTCGGAACGTTTCCAAGTCGGCCGGAAGGCTCTCGTAGGTCTGGCCGGGGATGCCGACCATGACGCCGCTGCCGACTTCGTAGCCGAGGTCTCTCAGGGCCGCCAGCGCCGCCATTGGAGCGTCCAGCCCCTCCGAATCGGGATGCAGACGCCGGTACAGGACGGGGTCGGAGGTCTCCAACCGCAGCAGGTATCGATCGGCGCCGGCTTGGCGCCACAGGGCGTAGTCGCTTCGATCGCGCCGGCCCACGCTGAGCGTTACGGCCATGGCCGTCTCGGCCTTGACGCGGGCGATCACGTCGGCCAGCCACGCGGCGGGCATGGCGGGGTCTTCCCCCGACTGCAGCACCAGCGTTCGCAGGCCGAGACGATGGCCGGTTCGGGCGCAGGCGACGATTTCGTCGATCGTCATGCAGTAGCGCTGAATCGTCCGCCGGCCCCGGCGGATGCCGCAATACAGGCAGCCGCGGCTGCAGCGATTGGAGAATTCGACCAGCCCTCGCATGTAGACGTCGTCGCCGACGTTTCGGCGGCGGGTGTCGTCGGCGAGCGTCCATAGCTGCTCCAGCCGCTCGGGGGCTTGCTCATGCAGCCAGGCGAGTTGGGCGGCGGCGTTCATGACGTATCCTCATCGACGGCTTCCTGGCGGCGCGCCAGGGTGACGGTGAAGGTCGTACCCTTGTCGATCTCGCTGGCGACGGCGACGTCGCCGCCGTTGAGTTGGGCGAGCTTCTTGAGAATCGACAGGCCCAGGCCGCTGCCGAGGATATTCCGGGTCTTGCTGTTCTTGATGCGTGTGAATTCGGCGAACAGTTTGGCCACATCCTCGGCGGCCATGCCGATCCCCGTATCGGCGACGGTGAGGGTCACGAGGTCGTCGTCGGCCGTTGCGGAGAGGTCCACGCGTCCGCCGTCGCGATTGTACTTGACGGCGTTGGACACCAAGTTGTTGAGAATGATCTCCATTTCCCCGCGATCGGCGACCATCTCGATCGGCCCGTCGATGTGTGCGTCGATGGTGATGTCACGCTTGGCGGCGTCGACGGTATAGCCGTCGATGCACTGGGAGGCCAGATCCCCGAGGTCGACGGCGCTGAGGCTGCGGTTCTTCCGCCCCGACTCGATTCGCGTCAGGTCCAGCAGGTCGAAGATGAGCTTCTCCATCCCTTCCAGACGAATGACGCTGCGAGCGACCATACGGTCGTACGCGCCGAGATCGTCCCCGGCGACGCGGTCCTGAATCAGGTGCAGGTACCCGCTGATCGCGGCGATGGGGGCCTTGAGTTCGTGGGCCAGCACGGAGATGAACTGGAACCGCAGCTGCCGGTTCTCTTGGGCCAGGCGTCGCGCTTCGCGCTGCAAAATCAGGTGCTTGGCGGCCTTGCGAACGGTCGCCTTCAGTTCCTGGGGGGTGAACGGCTTGGCGAGGAAATCGTAGGCGCCGCGTTTGGTGGCGTTGACGGCCATCTCCAGGGAGGCGTAGGCCGTGATCATCACCGTCAGCATATCCGAGGTCTCGGCGATCTGCTCGAGGATGTCCATCCCGCTGACGCCCGGCAGGTTGTGATCCAGCAGCAGCAAGTCGGGCTTCTCGCTGAGGATGTACGCCAGCGCCTGCTCGCCGTCGGCGGCCTGCTCCACGTGCAGCGAGACGCTCTTGTCGATGTCGGGAAGGTCGAAACTCACTCCGCCAAGGGCGCGCTGAACACCGCTACGCATGCCCGGTTCGTCATCTACGATCAGTACGCGCAACGTTTCCATGGCGGTCACCTGTTCAGAAGTCGGCGAACTTCGCCGATCAGTTTCTCGAACCGGACGGGCTTGGGGAGGAAGGCGTCGGCCTTGATCCACGACTTCTCCTCGGCCGTCCGGGCGTCGAACTCGACGCCCGTCTCGCCGGCGACGCCGGTGACCAGGATGACGGGGATCGACGCGTCGATCTTCTTGATGTGGTAGCACAGGGCGAACCCGCCGTCCATGTGCTCCATCATCAAGTCGACGATCGCCATATCCGGCCGGAGGGTCTTGAGGATGGCTTCGGCTTCCACCTGTCCGCCGGCGGCCACCACGCCGAACCCGACCGCTTCCAGTTGGAACTGCACCTGCTCGCGGAAGTCGACGTCGTCGTCCACAATCAGGATTGTTATTTCGCTGCTGTTCTCATTCATGATCTACGCTCGCTCGCTTGCTACTGGTCGCTGATCGTCCTGGGCAGGGTCACCTTGAACGTCGTGCCGGTGGGGCCGACGGCCGGGTCGGCGTTTGATTCGACCCGAATGTCGCCGCTGTGCATCTTGATGATTCCGTACGTCACGGCCAGCCCCAGACCGGTGCCCTTGCCGATCTGCTTGGTCGTGAAGAACGGTTCGAATATCTTCTTCAGGTTCTCGGTGGGAATGCCCACGCCGGTGTCGGTAACCGCCAGGCGAAGGTTCAACGCGTCGCCGCCGACGGTGACGGTGAGCCGCCCGCCGTCGGGCATGGCCGCCACGGCGTTGCTGATCAGATTGGTCAATACCTGGGAAATCTGATCCGAATCGATTTCGGCGACCGGGTCATCGGTGGTCACCTCGACGGTCACCGCGACGGCGCCGGGGACGCCCAGGGCCTTGATGGCGCGCCGGACCAGGTCGGCGGCGTTGACCGATTGTCGGGCGACCTTGTTCTGCCGGGAGAAGTTCAGCAGCCCGGCGACGATCTTCTTGCACCGGTCGGCCTGCTCAACGATCATCTCGACGTCCTCGGCGATCTCCGAACGGTCGCCGGCCTCCTCCAGCAGCAGGTGGGCGTACATCAGCACCACGCCGAGGGGGTTGTTCACCTCGTGAGCGATGCCCGCGGCCAACTGGCCCATCGAGGCCAGCTTCTCCGACTGCATCAACGCCTCCTGCGTGGAGGCCAGTTGATCGTTGGAGACGGCCAGTTCCTTCACCGTGGTCTTGAGCTGCTCGATGGTGTACGGCAGGCACATCTCGCTTTCGGCGAGGCCCTTGAAAATGGCCGTGGCGTGCTCGCGGCAGGTTTCGTAGCCGCAGGCGCCGCAGTTGAGTTCATCTTCGCTGTCGCACTTGCCCATTCGCTCGAGAATCAGGCCGATCTCCTCGCTGAACGGCACGGGAATCCGCTGGTCCTGGGCCACGTAACGACGAGACAGATTCAGCCCCGCCAGCCGGTCCACGTACGAGCGCCATTGCTGCCGGTCGCGCTGGGCGGCCATGTCCCGGGCGAACTTGCCGACCTTGGATCGCCGCGTGAACAGGGGGGTGTCGCACGCCATCCCCGGGCCCATGATGCACCCCGGGCAGGCGAGAATCTCCAGCAGGCGAGCCTGGAGATCGCCGGTCTCAAATTCTTTCAGCGCCGCGATGAAGTCGGTCCGCCCGTCGGCGACGACCACGTCCTGGGCCATCAGGTCCTCTTGGAGTTTGGCCGTCTGGAGCAACCCGCGGCTGATGGCGAAAACGGTTCCGGTCCCGCCGAACGGAGGGTCGAAATCCGCCGGCTCGATCTGGTCAAGCCGGATCTCCGCGGCGCAAAACATGCTGCGGATCTCGGCGAACGTCAGAACCTCGGTCACGTCGTCCGGCAGAGCCGAACTCATCGCCTCGCCCTTCTTGGCGACGCAGGGACCGATGAAGACCACCTGGAGATCATCGCCATGCAACTGGCGCATGGCCCGGGCGCCGGCGATCATCGGCGAAACGATCGGCGCCAGGCGGTCGACCAGATCAGGATGATACCGCTCGACGTACGCCACGATCGCCGGGCAACTGGTCGCAATGTAGCGGTCGTCGGTCGATTCCAGCAATTCGCGATACTTGGCGGCCACCAGGTCGGCCCCGAAAGCGACCTCGCTGACGTAGTCGAATCCGAGCTGTCGCAGGCCGCCGACGAGCTGACCGAAGTCCACTTCATCGAACGCCGCGGGAAAACTGGGTGCGATCATGGCCGCCACCGGCGCCGCTCCGGCCAGCAGGGCGGTGACCGCAGGGGCCGACTCCAACGCCAGCTTGGCGTTCTGGCTGCAGACGCGAACGCAGTTGCCGCAGCCGATGCAACGCTCGGCGATCACCTCGGCCTGGCCGTCGGAAATCCGAATGGCCTTGGCCGGGCATTCGCGAACGCACGTGTAGCACACGCGGCAGCGCTCTTGGATCGTCGTGACCAGCGATGTCTCATGGTGGAAATTCATGCCAACACCTCGCCTACTTCAGCACCTCTCGCGGTGCGTATGTGGTGTGCAGCAGCTTGTGGCTCTTTTCCCCAAGCGGGGCGCCGAGGAACTCATCGTACAGATGTTGCACCGCCGCGTTGCCGTGGGAGGTGCGGATCGTCTCGTCGGCGTCGATCTTGTACAACGCCTGCATCCGGGCGCGGATGGCAGCCTGATCGGCGCCCAACGGCTGGCCGCCGCCGCCGATGCAGCCGCCGGGGCAGGTCATCACCTCGATGAAGTGAAGATCCTTGCGATGCCCGCGACGAATCTCTTCCATCAGCTTGCGTGCGTTGCCCAAACCGTTGGCCACCGCCACGTTAATGGTGAGCCCGGCGATGTCGACCGAGGCGGTCTTGACGCCCTCCATGCCTCGCACGTCGCTGACCTTCATCGCCGGCAGATCCTCGCCGGTCAGCAGATAGCACGCCGTCCGCAGAGCCGCTTCCATCACGCCGCCGGTGGCGCCGAAGATTTTTCCCGCCGAGCTACGCGACCCGAACGGGGTGTCGGCCGTCGAGGTCGGCACGGCGCTCAGGTCGAGCCCGCGCGTGCGAATGAAGCGGGCCAGTTCACGCGTGGTCAACACGGCGTCCACGTCGGCGCGGTTGTCGGAGCCCAGTTCGGGCCGCTGGGCTTCGAACTTCTTGGCCGTACAAGGCATGACCGCCACGCTGAAGATCTTGTCGGGGTCCACGCCCGCGCGCTGGGCGAAGTACGACTTAATGATCGCGCCCATCATCTGCTGGGGGCTCTTGCAGGTCGAAAGGCTATCGATCATCTCGGGATAGAACGTCTCGACGAACTTGGTCCACCCCGGCGAGCAGCTTGTCATCATCGGAAGTACGCCGCCGTTGGCGATGCGGTGGGCCAGTTCGGAAGCCTCTTCCATAATGGTCAGATCGGCCGAGAAGGCGGTGTCGAACACGCGATCGAACCCGAGCATCCTCAACGCCCCGGTCATCGCGCCGCAGACGTCGCGACCGGCCGGCAGGCCGAATTCCTCGGCCAGCGTCACCGAAACCGCCGGGGCGTGCTGGATGACCACGAAGCGGTCGGGATCGTTCAATGCGTCGGTCACTTCCTTCAGGTAGCTTCGCTCGGTCAGCGCGCCGGTCGGGCAAACCAGCAGGCACTGGCCGCAGTTGACGCAACTGGAGATATTCAGCCCTTCGTCGAAGGCCGTGGTGACGGTGGTGTGGCGGCCGCGGCCGACGAAATCGATCGCCGAGACGCCCTGGATCTCTTCACACACTCGAACGCATCGCCCGCACAGAATGCACTTGGCCGGGTCGCGAAGAATCGACGGCCCCGACGTATCGGCGAACCGCTTGCTGCGCTCGCCGGCGTAGCGGCGCTCGCGAACGCCGTAGGTGTCGGCCAGCGTCTGTAGTTGGCACTGGCCATTTCGGGGACAGTACAAGCAGTCGTCGGGGTGGTCGGCCAGCAGCAATTCGATGATGGTCTTCCTCGCCCGCATCACTCGCGGCGAATGGGTGTGAATGACCATCCCGTCGGCGACCGGGAATGCACAGGAAGGCGTCAGCGTGCGTTGGCCTTCGATCTCGACCACGCACAATCGACACGCGCCGCTGGGGAGCATATCGTTCATATGGCACAGGGTCGGCACGGTGACGCCGTTGCGCTTGAGGGCGGTCAGCACGGTCTCGCCGGGTGTAGCCTGCAGTGTTTCGCCGTTGACGGTAATATTCATGACGACATGCTCTCCTGGTCGCTAGTCGGCGATGACCGCATCGAAGCGGCACGCCTCGACGCACGCGCCGCAGCCGACGCACTTGTCGGGAACGATCACATGCGGAGTCTTCACCGCCCCGACGATCGCGTCGGCGGGG
Organism: uncultured bacterium; assembly: GCA_965372365.1. Taxonomy (GTDB): domain Bacteria; phylum Planctomycetota; class Phycisphaerae; order SM23-33; family FEN-1343; genus CBDVCA01. The sequence continues at coordinate 3,690 of CBDVCA010000022.1, read as the reverse complement.
CACTTCTTCGCACACAGGGTGCAGCCCTTGCAGGCTTCCGGATCAATGCGGTATCGCTTCAACTCGGTGCAGGCGCCGGCCGGGCAGCGACGCTCGTACACGTGAGCTTCGTACTCGTCGCGGAAGTATCGCAGCGTGCTCAGCACCGGGTTGGGCGCCGTCTGACCGAGCCCGCACAGGCTGGTGTCCTGGATCACCTTCGAAAGCCGCTGAAGGTTCATGACGCCCTTGAACCGCTGGAGGGCGTCGGTGGCCTTCTCGGCGCCGTAGCCGCGGGTGATGCGTTGGAGAATCTCCAGCATCCGCCGGGTTCCCTCGCGGCAGGGAATGCACTTGCCGCAACTCTCGCGCTGAATGAAGTCCATAAAGAACTTCGCCACGTCGACCATGCACGTATCTTCGTCCATCACCACCAGGCCGCCGGATCCCATCATCGCGCCGATGGTCTTGAGCGATTCGTAGTCGACCTCGATATCGAGGTGTTCGGTGGGGATGCAGCCGCCGGAGGGGCCGCCGATCTGGACGGCCTTGTAGGCCTTGCCGCCGGGGATGCCGCCGCCGATATCGAAGACGATCTCGCGGATCGTCGTGCCCATGGCCACCTCGACCAGGCCGGTTCGCGTCACCTTTCCCGACAGGGCGAACACCTTGGTGCCTTTGCTGGTGGCGACGCCGACGGAGCCGAACCACTGCGGCCCTTCGCCGACGATGGCCGGGACGTTGGCGAGGGTTTCGACGTTGTTGATGATTGTGGGCGAACCGAACGCGCCTCGGACGGCCGGGAACGGCGGCCGCGGGCGGGGCATGCCGCGTTTGCCTTCGATGCTGTGGATCAGGGCGGTCTCTTCGCCGCAGACGAACGCCCCGGCGCCCTTCTTCACCTTCAGGTGCAGGCTGAACCCGCTGTCGAGGATGTTGGCGCCCAGCAGCCCCAACTCGGTCGCATCGGCGATGGCCTTTTGCAGTCGTTCGATGGCCAGGGGGTACTCGGCCCGGATGTACACGTACGCCTTGGTCGCGCCGATGGCGTAGGCGGCCAGCGCCATCCCTTCCAGCAGCCGGTGGGGGTCGCCTTCGATGACCGCCCGGTCCATGAAGGCGCCGGGGTCGCCCTCGTCGGCGTTGCAGATGAGGTATTTTTGGTCGGCGGCCGCGTCGCGGGCGAATCGCCATTTGGTACCGGTATTGAACCCGCCGCCGCCGCGGCCGCGAAGGCCGCTGGTTTCGACCGCGTCGCATACGTCGGCGGGCGTCTTCTGGCGAAGGGCGGCCGCCAATGCGCGGTAGCCGCCGCCGGCGATATACTCGATGAGGCTGGTCGGGTCGATGATCCCGCAGTTGCGGAGCACCCACCGCGTCTGGGGGGCGAAGAACGGATGCTCGCTCAGCAGCGGCGCGCCGTCCCATCGCACCTGGTCGCCGGCGGCGGCGAACTGTCCCAGCACCTTGGCCCCGTCGACCTCACCGGCGATCGCGGCGTCCATGAGGTCGGGGAATTCGTCGTCGGCAACGTTCTGCAGCGACAGCCGCGTCCGGCCGGGCAACTGGATATCGACGATCGGCTCGGCGACGCACAGGCCGATGCAGCCGGTCTCGACGACGTCGGCTTCCATCTCACGCTCGGCCAGATACGCCCGCACCGCCGCCAGCGTTTTGCCGGCCCCGGCGCCGAGACCGCACGTGCCGGCGCCGACGAAGATGACCGGCCGAGCCGTCTGCTCGCGCCGAAGCGAGGCCAGGCGCGCCTGACGCTTGGCGGCGCCGCCGGGGTCGTCCTGGCAGCGGGGGCCTTCGGTCAAGCACTCGATCAGCATCGGACACGGGGCGGCGCCGGTGTGCGTGCAGGGTTCGAAATCGATCAACTCACTCAGCGGAATCATCGTCGGTGACCTTTCTGCGATACGTGGCCAGAATCTCGTCGATATCCTCGGTACTGACGCCGGCGTAAAACTCGCCGTCGACGCTGATGACCGGCGCGAGGCTGCACGCGCCGATGCAGGCGACGACTTCGAGGCTGAACACCCCGTCGCGGGTCGTCCGGCCGGCGTCGATCTTCAGTAGCCGCTCCACCGCCGCCAAGATCGCCGCCGAACCCTTCACATGGCACGCCGTGCCGCGGCAGACCTGAATGTGGAACCTGCCCGGCGGGTGAAAGCGAAACTGGTTGTAGAACGTCGCCACACCGAACACCTTGCTGGCCGGCAACGCCAGGCATTCGGCCACTTGGGCGACCGCCTCGCGAGCGAGGTATCCTTGACGATCCTGCACATCCTGCAGCAGCGGGATCAGCGCGTCGCGCCCGGCGCCGGCGTACCCGTCGAGGATGTCCTTAATGTCAGTATGCTCAGGCACAAACGTATCCTCTCCTAGAGCCTCTTCTGTCGGCCGAAGTAGGCGACCCGTTCCAGGGCCATGGTCATATCAATGTCTTCGGTGAAGGTGTCGGGACCCACGCGAAGGGGGATCGGCGCGAAGTTCAGAATCCCCCGCACCCCGGCCGCTTCCAATTCGGCGGCCACGCCCTGGGCGGCGCCGGCGGGAACCGCCAGAAGGCCGACCGAAATCCGCCGGCGGGCGATCTCTTCGCCAAGGGCCTCAATGGGGTGGCAGCGGCAGCCGCAGATGACGCGACCGGTCTTGGCCGGATCGGTGTCGAAAGCGGCCACGATCGACAGCTTCGGGCGGCGGCCCTGGAAAAACGTAAGCAATGCACGGCCAAGGTTGCCGACGCCAACCACGGCGGCAAGCTGACCTTCGGGATCGTCCAACACCTGCCCGACGCATTCGATCAGCCCCGCCACGTCGTAGCCCTTGGTCGGGCTGCCCGTGGCGCCCACCGCCATCAGATCGCGTCGCACCTGGGCGGCCGTAACACCGGCCATCTGCGCCAACTCATGGGAGTACACATTCACCCGACCCGCCCCGAGTTGCAAACCCAGAAGCCTTCGGTACTGGCTCAGCCGGCCAATTGTCTTGTAGGGAGGTAATCGTTCCATGTTGTCGCCTTGCTGTGAGCTACGGTGCTGTTCGGTGTGTGATCTCGTTCACACTGTGAACTTAGACACAGCGTATCGCCCAATGTTCAGTCTGTCAACACCGATACGCAGCTTTTCTTGGGAGAACTCAGAACCTCCCACGCGACAGCAGATGGGTAGGAGTCCTGCTACTATTGATTCAGTAAGTGCTTAGGCGGCGCAATCGAATGTGATGCCCCCAGGGCCTCGCGCGAGATTCATCGCAATCGTCCAGCGTGTGCTTCCGCGGAACACGTGGTCATTCAGCCGTTCTATGGAGTGCGGCGGCCACGACGCCGCTTTGGCTCTTCCCGCCGCGGCCAAGCACAAGCCACCGCTCAGTCGCGTCGGGTCTTTCGGAGCCGCGGCCGACGTTTCCGCCACTTGTCCAGCGTGTGCTTCCGCGGAACACGTGGTCATTCAGCCGTTCTATGGAGTGCGGCGGCCACGACGCCGCTTTGGCTCCTCCCGCCGCGGCCAAAGTACAAGCCATCGCTCAGTCGCGTCGGGTCTTTCGGAGCCGCGGCCGACCTTTCCGCCACTTGTCCAGATGTTTCTTCTTTGACGGCAGCCAAAGCGGCGTCGTGGCCGCCGCACTCCATAACAGCCCGTTGAACAAGTTGTTCCTTCTTCGACGGCAGCCAAAGCGGCGTCGTGGCCGCCGCACTCCATAGCA
>CBDVCA010000021.1:0-26960 GCA_965372365.1 uncultured bacterium | reverse complement strand
GCAGCCAAAGCGGCGTCGTGGCCGCCGCACTCCATAGGACTTGTCCTTCCGGCCAATACGGTGGTCCAATGGAGAAGCAAACCTGGCTCTGACGGACCGGGCGACAACTCCTTGGCCCCGTTGGGGCTGACGGCAACGGCCGACGGCGGCGGCGGCGGCGGGTTGCCGGCGGCGATTGCGGGCTCTGGATGCACCGAGGCGCGGTGGGGAGGGGCAGGGCGATTGCGGATTGCGGATTGCGAATTGCGGATTGAACGGCGACGGAGGGGCGCCGGGTCGCGGCGAGTCGCGCGGCGGGCTATGACCCCTGTCCACGCCTGCACGCGTGTGTGTGGGCTGGTCTTGCTTGCCGTTCAATCCGCAATCCGCAATTCGCAATCCGCAATCAAGCGAAGCGCAGGGCGTTTGGGGCTCAGGCGAGCGTGATGCGCCAGCGGCCGCGACCGGTGGCGAGGGCCGGGGCTTCGCCGGGCAGGACGATATCGGCCTCGATCCCACGCGGCAACGCCAGAGAGACGTCGGCGGCGCCCGCGCGGCGGCGCCACTTGGAGCGGATCAGCCCGTGGGGAGTCGGGACGGCGACGTCGCAACGGTCGACGTCGGGTTCGGTCAGCAGCGGCTCATAGCGTATCCGGCCCCACCGGGCAGCGGTCTGGACGATACCGCCGAGTGTCGCGGCCAGGTGTTTGATCGGGTGGGCCGACCACGCGTGCGAAACGCTGCCGCCGCCGGGGGTCCACGCGAAATACTCCCAGGTTCCGCCATAGGGGATCATCGGGCTGTAGTTGCGGCGGATGTGGTCGACGACCTCGCGGCCGTAGCCGGCGGACGCCATGACCTCGTAAACATAGTGCACCCAGAAGCTCGACGGGACGGCGTCGGTGAGTTCGGCGCCGCGAAGATACGGCAGCAGCCGCTTGGCGATCATGGCGGCATGGCTGCGAGGCTGCAGGTCGCAGAGAATGGCCGCGGCCTGGCTGTGAACCGACCACGCATTCAAACGCCGGTCGGCGTCATCGAGACCGTCGCAGAACAGCCCGGCCTCACCGTCCCATAGCAGGCGATTGACGAGCCGCTTGCAGGAGCGATGCCGGCGGCGAAGATCGGAGGCCTCGTCGTCCATGCCCGCCAGCGAGGCCAGTTGGGCGAGCGTGTCCAGCATGAACAAATACCACAGGTTCAGCAATGTCGGGGTCTGCTCCTTGGGCAGGGCGGACCAATCGAGGAACAGCCAGTATCGCCGATCGTAGCGAAGCAGGCCGTTGTCGCCGCGACCTTCGCCGTCGAAGTAGCCCAGTACGCGTTGGATTCGCGGCCACTGCTCGATGAACAAGTCCGTCGAGCCGGTCTGCCAGTAATGGTCCCAGATGCTCAGCACCCAGGTGATCGAGAAGTCCGGCAGGATGCTGGCGTGGCTGTTGGTGGGGGCGTGGCCGTAGGTGAGCCCGTTGGGAACCTCTTGTCGGGCGATGCTCCGAACGCCTCGGGCGAGCAGGCGGGCGTCGTCGACCAGATGGAACGTATTGGCGGTCTGCACGCGGGCGTCGCCCCACCATTGGGCCTGTTCTCGCCAGGGGGTGTCGACGTAGCTGTCCAGGGCGCACACCTCCTGCGTGCGGACGCAGATTCGGTGGATATCGTTGAGCGTGGGATCGCTGGAGGCGAACCGCCCGGTGATGTTCAGGGGGTACACCGTTTGGCGAAGGCTCAGCCGCAGCCGCAGCGGCTTGACCGTGTCGCGGGCCACGATGGTCAGGTAGCGGTGGCCCATCATGTGGAAGAACTCGTGTTGGGTTCGGCCGCGTCGGAGGATGAGTCGCGAAACCATGGAGATATGCCCGGGGATAAACGGCGAGCCGTCCTCGTTGAGCAGTTCGCTGTAGTGCAGGTCGAGGATCTCCCCGCCGGCGGCGGATCGTGCGTCGACGATCAAGTTCCCGACGCCCAGGCGCCCCAGGTCGACGGTTACCGCGACGAACGCGCCTCGACCCGTCGCCGGCAGCGTCACCGCCAGCGCACCGTCGACGACGGTTGCAGGCGGAGCCTCTGTCCACGCGGCGTTGGGCAGCTCCGATCGCAGAGGGGCCGCGGCGTCGGGCGTATCCTCGTATCCGGGGGCGCACGCGCCGGCGGCGGTGGCGCACGTACGCTGGTAGGGGAGCAAATCGTCGCTGAGGTTGGGGATCTCGCGCGGTTCGACGGTGTGCCAGGGCATTGATCCGAACGGTATCGCCGTCGTGGCGCCGGTCCACGATTTCGGCGGCGCGGCGGCGCCGATCCAGCGCTGGTCGTCGCCGCGGGCGTCGACTTGCTCTTGCAGGTTCAACTGGAGGCTGACCCGCTTAGCGTCGGGGCGAACCGCCGGAGAAACGCGCGAGATCCACTGTTCGTCGCTGACCAGCTCGAACCCGCCCCACGCAGCGGCGCACAGCATGCCGGCTCGCCACTGGAAGATGTACCCGAACGTACTGATGCCCCCGTTGTAGTGGCGAACGCTGATCCAGTTGGGACCGGTCGTGAGGTACGCGGCGATATCGTACGAATCGTACGGCCAACTCCGCTGATAGCCCCTCGCCGGCCCGCGGCCGACGTAGCGACCGTTGACGTACAGCATGTAGGACTGGTCGGCGGTGATGTGGAAGGGCGCCTTTGACGGAACGCGCCGCAACTGGAAGTCACGGCGGTAGTGGGCGTAGGTATTCTGCATGTACGGCGCATGGTCCGGCCAGATCCATTGGGCGCGGCTCAGCGGGCATTCGGTGGGCACTTGGTTCGCTCCTGGTTTCGGATGCGACCGTCCCACGCGGACGCCGCGACCGATCGCGATACTGTAACCGATGGCGCCCGATCTGTGAAACCCCGGGATTGGACGCCTCGGGATTGGGTTTGCCCGCCGGCGGCCGGTCGGCGGAATTCAAACGCAGCGCCGCAACCACGTTGAACGTTGAGCGTGGTTGCGTCGCTTCGCTCGCGCAAACCACGGCGCCCAAGCGGAGATATCTCATGTGCCACTTTGTACCCGGGACAGAGTGTTAGTCGTCGGCCGACGTCGGATGCGCCTGGCGGAGAGTCTCGTTCAGGGAGGGGTGGTCGCAGATCAGCAGCCGATGCCACCAGGTCGGTTCAGGTGGGGCGCCGGCGTGGTCGTGCAGTTTGACCATGGCCTCGGCGAACGCGTCGGGGTCGGCGGTTGCGGCCAAGGCCCATTCGTTGGCGCCGCGTTCGATCCGGCGACTGAGCCAGAGCAGCCCCGGCAGGCTGAGTACCTCGAAAACGGCCAAGCCCAGAGCCCCGCTGATGACGGCGATCGTCGCGGCGGCGGGTGCGTCGCCGGCCAGGTGAAGCGCCAGAGCCGTGAGTACGGCCGTGACCGCCGCGGCTACGACTTGAAGGACGATTCGTCCGATGGCGGCTTTCATGAGGTCGTGGCGAGCCCAATGGCCCAGTTCGTGGGCGACCACGGCGCGGATCTCGGCCGGTTTGTACGCCTCGGGCACATGGGGCGCCAGCAGCACGTGGGGCCGTCCGTGCCAGTGGATGAGCCTGGCGACGGCCTCGGCGTCGTCGTCGACGACAATGCACTCCGGATCGAAGCCGGCGTGGCGGGCGAACTCGATCGCTTCGGGGCACAGGCGCCCCCCGGCCGCGGCGAAGGGGGCCTCGGCCCGGCGGCTGAGGCGAATCTCTCGGCCGATCAGCCCCAGAACCATCGCGACGACGGCGATCGCTCCGATCGTCGGCGCGACGGCCAGCAGGATCCCGCACGCGGCGGCCGCGGCGGTTTCGATACCGTCGACGGTGAACTGCCCGACGATGCGGCCGATGGCCCTACGGGGCAGCAGGACGCCGACCCACGCCGCCGAACTCACACGCATCACCACCAGCGCGGCGATGGCGGCCAGGACCGTCAGCACCGGCGGGGGGGCGTGGCGAAGACCGGCCGCCAGCAGGCAACCGGCGGTCAGCAGGGCGAAGGTGACGCCCCGCTCGACGCCGCAGGCGAAGCGAAGGTCATGCACGGTGGCCGCGGGGCGTTGGTCGTGGGCGTTCGGGAGGCTCATGAGCGGGAGTATTGTACGGCGCCGGCGTAGGAGATCAAAGGACGGATCGAAGGAGTGCGAAGGGGCGGCTCGCGGAGTGCGAAGGGGACTGGCTCCGGAGGCGCCTGTACCCGTATCGCGGAAGGCGGTCGCGGGGAAGGCGGTCGCGGGGAAGGCAGCCGTATGGAAGGCAGTTGCGCCGCTCTTGGCCGGGTACAGGCACGTGCGCTCCCGGCTGCGCCGGTCACTGCCGAGCCAGTCCCCTAGGTTGCGGCCTTCTTCTGGGCGGCTCGCTCGGCGCGCCACTGGGCGATCGATACGATGAAGAGGATGGCGACGCCGACGACGAGCAGGACGTCGGCGATGTTGAAGATCCAGGGGTAGTTCAGCGGTCCGATGTGAATGTCGCTGAGGTCGATGAAATCTCTTACTTCACGAATACTCACGGTGGGCCGGCCGGGCAGTTGCACGCGGCTGAAGATGCGGTCGTACATGTTGCCGACGGCTCCGGCGAGGATCATCGCCAACGCCGCGTGCGTCCATCTGGCCTTGGCTTCGCTTGTGACGAAGAAGAACAGCACCACCGCCACGGCCGCGACGGTGGCCAGCAGGACCACGGCGTCGGGCATCCGGTCGAAGCCGAAGACGACGCCGGGATTGGTCGAGAGCGTGAAGCGAAGGATTCCGGGGATAATCGGGCGCGATCCGGTCTGCGGCGCGGTTCGGCCCACCCATTCGAACGCCGCGGCTTTGCTGGCGAGGTCGGCGAGGACGCCGAAAACGAAAAGGGCCGTCAGCAGGCCCCACGCGGCCGCGGACCTGCCTGCCGGGTGAATGGCGGCGGGTGAAGTGTCGTCAGTCACGGCTGGTATGTCCTATGCGGAGTCGTCGTCATCGAGTAGGGCGCCGTAGTCTTTGGCGGGCACGCGGATCAGGCCCTGTTCGATTTTGCGGACGTACGCGATGGAGTACTTGGCCCAGGGCTTCGCACGCAGGCGGGCCTTGGAGATGCTCTCGCCGGTGCCCATGCAGACGCCGTAGGCGCCTTGGACCATCTGTTCGAGCGATTCGTCGATCTCGCGGATCAACTGACGTTCGCTTTCCAGCAGCCCCAGGGTGAATTCCTGTTCGTAATTGTCGGTGCCGATATCGGCCATGTGGACCGGCATCGACGACTGGTCGCCGATGTCGGAGTTGCCCCGAAGGGCCTCAGCCTCCATACCGGTCATGTCGCCCAGGAGCGTGCGCCGCTTGGCCAGGAGCATGTCGTGGAACTCGGCCGTTTCCTTCTTGGACAGCGGGCTCTTGGGGAGCTTGATTCGAAGGACGATGGCCTTCTTGGCGACCTTGGGTGGGGTCTTGGCCCTGGCCTTCTTGACGGTCTTGGCCGCTACCTTCTTACCGGCGGTCTTGGCCTTGGTGACGGTCTGGGTCGCCACCTTCTTCTTGGCGGCTGGAGCCTTCTTGACGGCCGGCGATTTTACCGATTTCCCCGCGCCGGTGGTCTTGGCGGCGGACTTGGCCTTGGTGGTCTTGGCGGCGGACTTGGCCTTGGCGGGGCTTGAAGCCCTTTTTGCAGATCTCTTGGCGGATGTTGCTTTCTTGGCCACGGTTGCTGCTTTCTATGGTATTCTGTAAGTATCTGTGTGTGACGACGTTTACAGCTAAACGCCGGATCCCAACCCAAACAGAAGAGCCCAATCTTATACTGCGCAGCGGCCTCGGTGTCAAGCTACTGCCAGTTGCTCTGAATCCACTGCACGATGTCGTTGTAGGTCAGCAGTACGAATACGACGGCGATCAGCACCAATCCGGCCACTTGGACGCCGTTTTGGATCGCGACGCTCAAGGGGCGTTTTCGGATCTTTTCGAGGATAAGGAAGACCATGATCCCGCCGTCGACGATCGGCAACGGCAGGAAGTTGATCACCGCGAGGTTGGCCGAGATGATCGCGATCAGCCAGATCAGCCACACGGTGCCGCGTTCGCCGACGGTGACGCCGGCGCGGAAGATGCCGATGGGGCCGGAGAACTCCTTGCCCGAGACGCGCCCGACGAAGAACGCCCGGAGCGTTGCGTAGGTTTGGAGGATAAAATCGCCCGTCTCGCGAACGCCCCAGACGAGGGCTTGGGCGGGATTGGCCGATTTCTCCATCATCTGTAGCGTCGCCAGGGGCATATCGGCCGAGTACGCGAAGAACGTCGGATCGAACGCGAACGCCGCCAGCGGGATCGGCTCGGTCTGCATTCGGGCGCCGGCGGGCGTCTCGTAGGTCAGTTGGATCGTGGTGTCGGCGTCGGTGATGGCCGCCAGTTCGCCGATCAGATCGCTCCATGTGGCCACGGGCCGACCGTTGATTTTACGAATGATGACGCCGGATTGAATCACCTCGGCCAACGGCGTGCCGGGGCGGACGCCGGAGACGACCAGATGGTCCTGGTCGTAGAAGGGGGTAATGCCGATTCCACCGACGCCCCGGAGTTTCTTCACGTCGATCGTGGTGATGTCGTCGAGAAGTTTCTCATCGCGGAGGATGCTGATATCGATGGTCTTGCCGGCCGATTCCTTGCAGATATCTCGATACTGCGTGATGGTGGGCACTGCCTTGGCCGGTCCGAAATGGGCGATCACGTCGCCGGCCTTCAGCCCGGCGTTGGCGGCGGGGCCGTCGGGGATGATCATCGCGATTCGGGCTCGCGGCTGGAGGCCCAGAACATTGAAGGGCGTCGGAGCAAACGGCGGCTCGTCGCCGGCGTCGCGCTTCCGCTGGATGAACGTGCGGTTGGCGTCGTCGGACCAGTGCAGGTTCGGAGCCATCGAGGCCGTGTGCCGCGTGATCGTACCATCGTCGGCCTTGCGCTCGGCGACAACCTCAAACGACTGGACCGACGGGCGCCTGAACGCGTTGGTGATCTGCCAGCCGTGTTCGATGGCGACGCCGTCGACGCTGACGATGGTGTCGCCGGCCTCAAAAGCCCCGCCGGACATATACTCGATGGAGTCGCGGTAGTCCCGATGGTCGTCCAGTTTCGTGCCCAAACCCGGACTGACGCCGAACATCCGCCTGCCGGACCCATTGGCTCCGCTGCTTTGTTCGGTGGCGATGCGGATCTCAAACGGCTCGGGCACGCCCGGCCGACGGATGAGCATTCTGAAACGCTTGTCCGGCGCTGAGAGCATGGCGCCGATCTGCAGCCGGTTGAACTTCTTGACGGGCTTGCCGTCGATCTGTTCGATAACGTCGCCGGGCTTGAGGCCCGTGCCCAGATCGCCGGGCAGTTTCACCGAATCGGCCGGCGACGCCGGCGCCACCGACCCGATCTGCGCGGGGAGATACTCCTTACCGATCGTGAAAACCAGCACGAACAGCATCGCCGCGAAGATGACGTTCATCACCACCCCGGCCGACACCACGCACATGCGAGCCCAGATCGGGCGGCAGTTGAACGCCCGGGGGTCGGATTCTTCGCCTTCCTTGAGCGCGAAGTCCTCTTGGCCAAGCATCTTAACGTATCCGCCCAGGGGCAGGATGTTGAGGCGGTACTCGGTTTCGCCACGCGTGACGCTAACGACCTTCTTGCCGAACCCGATGGCGAATTCCTCGACCTTGATCCCGACCCACTTGGCGACGAGAAAATGGCCAAGTTCGTGCAGGAAAATCACCAAGCCGAATCCGATCACCATCTGCAGTGTCGAACCGTAGCCGCTGGTCCAGAATGAGAAAGCCAAGAGGCCTGTATCCATGTGCAAATTACTCCATAGTTCTATTCAGCAGGCGTTTACGCAAAAAGTACGTAGCCGGCGCCCGGCCGCGGTCTGGCCGATTAACTCGGCATTCTCACGGCGTCGCGAACCTGCTGACGCGCCCACTGATCGGCGGCAAGGACCGCCTCTAGGTCTGTTTCGTCCGTTCCGGGGTGCTTGTTCAGTGTTTCTTCGGTCAAAGCGACGATATCCGCAAACCGGATACGCCTGTCAAGAAAGGCCGTTACCGCCGCCTCGTTGGCTCCGTTGAGCACGGCTCCGGACCCGTTTCCGGCGTCGATGACCCGGTAAGCCAGATCCACCGAACCGAACCGGGTCCGGTCGACCTTCTCGAAGGTCAACGATCCCGCCTCGGCCAGATCCAGCCGGCGGATCGCCCGATCGAGCTTGTGGGGGTAGTTCAGGGCGTAGGCGATCGGCGTGGTCATCGAGGGCCATCCGAGCTGGGCGAGCTGGGTTCCGTCTCGGAACTCGACGATGGAATGCACGATACTCTCCGGGTGGATCACCACGTCGATTTGATCGCCCGTGAGGCCGAACAGCCAATGGGCCTCGATCACTTCGAGGGCCTTGTTCATCAGCGTGGCCGAATCGATGCTGATTTTCGGCCCCATCTCCCAGGTCGGATGGTTCAGAGCCTCCTCGACGCTGGCTTCGCAGACGCGATCGGCAGGCCAGGTCCGCAGCGGCCCCCCCGAGGCGGTGATAATGACGCGGCTGACCTGCGAGACGTCGCCGCCGCCGAGGCATTGGTGAATGGCCGAATGCTCGCTGTCGACCGGCAGCAGGCGGATGCCGGCGGCGGCGGCGGCTTCGGTGACGATGCGACCGGCCATCACGAGCGTTTCCTTATTGGCCAGCGCCAGGTCCAGGCCCCGGTCAATCGCCGCCAGAGCCGCCTGCAGGCCGCAAGAGCCGACGACCCCCGAAAGCACCACGTCGGCGTCGCAGGTTCGGACGAGTTCGGCCATGGCGTCGGGGCCGGATATGACGGTAACATTTGCGCCAACAGCGGCTTGTAGGTCTTCAGCGGCCGCGGCGTCGGCGATGGCCACCGTGTGGGCGCCGGTCTGGTTCGCCTGGAGAGCCAGCAGTCGCCAGTTCGACTTCGCCGCCAGCGCGATCGCCTGCAGATGTCCGTGGTCGGCGATCACTTCCAGCGTCTGGCGGCCGATGCTGCCGGTCGAACCCAGGACGATGATCTTTTTCGCGTCGGTGTCGATAGTCCCGTACCCTCGCGTCTCCGTCGGCGGATGCCCGCCATCGGTCAAGCCGACCCATAATAGTCATGCGAAGCCGGCACACAAGGCAAATCGCACCGGCGGAGGTGGCGAAAGGGCGCCCAATGCGTAGGGGACTGGCTCCGAAGGCGCAGGGGACTGGCTCCGAAGGCGCCTGTACCCGAAGCAACGCTGAGCTGGCGTCGACCGGGGACAGGCACCTTCGGAGCCAGTCCCCTACGCGTTCCCTGCGCGTCTTCTGCGTGTTGTGGTCTGCCGGCGGTGGGTCTATAATCACTCTAATGGATGCAGAAATCCCGACAGGTCGAAGCGTTTTCACCGGAACGCGATCTTCGGCGTGTCGGGCAGGCTACCGAACCAGACGAGCAGATCCGCGTAGAATGTGTGAAGTTGGAGCGACGGACGGAGATGATGCTCTCGGGCGAAATCGCCGATGCTAAGACAATAGCGACGTTACGGTTGTATCTACTGGGAAGGAATCATTTGTGAGTTGGCAGGATCGACCCTATTCCGGCGGCCAGAACACTTCCGGCGGCTTCGGCGGCGCCGGCGGGGTGCGGATAGGCTTCCCTAAGCCCGGCAAGGTAGTTAAGTGGTTGCTGATGGCGAACTTCGCCGTGTTTGTCGTCCAGGCGTTCAGTCGCGATTTCGCCCCTCCATACGGCTGGATGACCGAAACCTTCGGCGCCAGGGCCGACCAGTGGCCACAGGTATGGCGGCTGATCACGTTCCAGTTCCTCCACGGCGGCGTGATGCACATGGGGTTGAACATGCTCGGGCTGTACATGCTCGGTACGCCGGTCGAAGGCCGACTGGGCCCGAAGCGATTCCTTACGTTCTATCTGCTGTGCGGCGCGATGGCGGCCGTGGCGTATATTCTGGTGAGCTTATCGGTGGGGGGAGCCACCTGGAAACCGCTGGTCGGCGCCTCCGGCGGCGTTTTCGGCCTGATCGTGGCCGCGGCGGTGTACTTTCCGCACATGCGGCTGGTCCTGATGTTCTTCCCCATGCCCATCCGATCGGCGGCGGTGGTGATTTTCGGCCTGATGGTCCTGACGATCCTCATGGGCGTCGGCGGCGTCAAAGGCGGGGCCTTCTGGAGCCACGTCGCCCACTTCGGCGGAGCCGCGACGGCGGGGGTGTGGCTCTTGCTCGAACATCATCGCGGCGGCCGCGCCTCCGACGCCGGCCCCGGTATCGCCGAAGGGGTGGTCGCGAAGATCCGCAGCGGTCAATGGGAACGCAAGATGCAGGAGCAGCAAAAAACCCGCGCCGAGGTGGATCGAATTCTTGAAAAGATACATACCCGTGGGATAGCCTCTCTGTCCGGCAAAGAGAAGCGGCTGCTCAAGAAAGCGACCGAGAAGCAGCGTGACGAGGACAAACGAATCAACCGAATGTAGGTTGCGTCGGCGCCCGGCGCGCCGTGACCTGTGATCGCGCTTTGTGAAACGGCGTCAACGTTCGCGCCTGACTCGCTTCTCTTGCATCGTACGCCTGCCGCTGAGATGGTGGAGCCTACGAGCGATGTCGCCGGAGAAGCCCCGAAGGGGCGAAGGCATTTAGCCGGGGGCGTAAGCCCCCGGGCACGTGATCTTATTTTATTGGGAAAGCCCCGGAGGGGCGATACAAACGATGGCGTACACCAAGCTGATGTATCACATGGTGTTCTCGACAAAGGATCGCCGCCCGTTTCTTCAAGGCGACGTTCTCGATCGAGTATGCAAGTACATTGGCGGGATCATTCGAAGCGAGAAGGGACAAATGCTTGCCGCCGGCGGCGCCGCTGACCATGTCCACGTTGCCGCCGTGCTGAATCCGACTGCCGCCGTTGCGGTTCTTCTCCGCAAGGTCAAAGCGAATTCGTCGAAATGGATTCACAATGAATTTCCGGATCTGGCCGCGTTTGGTTGGCAGGATACGTACTCGGCCTTCTGCGTATCGCAGTCGGTCATGCCGGAGGTCGTTCGGTACATCGAGGGCCAGAAGGCCCATCATTGCAAGCAGACGTTTTGCGAGGAACTCCTGGCTCTGCTGGCGAAACATGGCATTGAATATGACGAAAGGTATATCTGGTCGTGACGCCACGATGGTGTCGCCCCTTCGGGGCTTGTCCTGTTCGTGCGACTGCTGTCCGGGGGCTTACGCCCCCGGCCAAATGCCTTCGCCCCTTCGGGGCTGGAAGCAACGGCCACGGCACAAAACAACGGCCACGGCACAAAACAACGGCCACGGCACAAAACAACGGCCACGGAACAAAGCGACGGCCACGGCACAAAGCGACGGCCACGGAACGAAGCGACGGCCACAACACGTAGTACGGGTGCGTCGAAGAACGAGTTGTATACCAAACATTAACAGATTGCAGGTTACCCCATGCCCATCGAACACGCGTCTCAAGAGTGCATCAATATCAATTGCGGAGCGGCGTTTCCGATCGAGGAGATCCACTTCGCCTGCCCGTCCTGCGGCGGTCTTCTCGATATCCGATACGACTGGGACAAGATCAACGTTCCCGCTCGGCTTTCGGACTTCGGAGCCCGATGGGCCACGCGGGATAACCGGCTGGACTTCTCGGGGGTGTGGCGATTCCGCGAGCTGCTCGATTTCTGCCCCGACGAGTTCAAAGTCTCTCGCGGCGAGGGCCAAACGCTGCTGCAGCCCTGCGACGGGGTAGCCGAATACGTCGGCGCCGCCAAGGGCGGGCTGTACCTGCAGTACGAAGGATGCAATCCCTCCGGCTCGTTCAAGGACAACGGCATGACGGCCGCGTTCAGCCATGCGTCGATGGTCGGCGCGACTCGGGTCGCGTGTGCATCGACGGGCAACACCTCCGCCTCGCTGGCGCTGTACGCCGCGGCTACGGGGATGGAGGCGATCGTGTTTGTCGGGTCGGGCCGGATCGCGTTCGGCAAGCTGGCCCAGGCGCTCGATTACGGGGCGCGAACGTTCCAGGTGGCCGGGGATTTCGACGACTGCATGGCCAGAGTGAAGGAAGTGACCGAGGCGCTGGGCCTGTATCTGGTCAACAGCGTCAACCCCTTCCGCCTCGAAGGCCAGAAGACCATTATGTACCGCGTGCTGGAAGCTCTTCGGTGGGAAGTTCCCGATTGGATCGTCGTCCCCGGCGGGAACCTGGGCAACAGTTCGAGTTTCGGCAAGGCGTTCATGGAATTGAAGGAACTGGGTCTGATCGATCGCACGCCGCGGCTGGCGGTGATCAACTCGACCGGCGCCGATACGCTGGAGCGAATCTACAACGCCAAGCAGCTTCGCTACAAGGCCGGCGCCTTCGACGCCAAGGTGATCCGCGACGATTACCAGTGGCAGGACGATACCGGCCGGCGGCCGCATACGGTGGCCAGCGCGATCGAGATTTCCCGCCCGGTGAACCTCGACAAGTGCCTGCGTGCGTTGGAAGTGTGCGACGGCGTCGTCCGCTCGGTTACCGACGGCGACATCATGAACGCCAAGGCCGAGGTCGGTCGGTTCGGCCTCGGGTGCGAGCCGGCCAGCGCCGCGTCGGTGGCCGGGACGAGAAAGCTGATCGACGAGGGCGTCATCGGCCGCAACGAGCGGGTCGTGTGCATCCTCACCGGCCATCCGCTCAAGGACCCCGACGCCACCGTCGGCTATCACACTGGCAGGTATCCCCAAGGCAAAGAGGTCGTCGGCGAGCGTCATTTCGCCAACCTTCCGATCCCCGTGGCCAACGATCTGGACGCGATCATCGCGGCCATCGAGAGCAAGTAGCTCCCGCGCCGCCGCGCCAGTCCCCTGCGCGGGGATGGTTGCGTGTGTGGGCGGTTCTGGTATCCTTGGGGTCGACGCGACGCTTGGCGTGTCCTTGAACCTTTGGTTTGGAGCTATCATGACCGACAGACCGATTCAACTGGCGATTAACGGGGCCGGCGGACGCATGGGGCAGCGACTGATCGCCCTGGCCGGCGAGGATGCGAGATTCGAGGTCGCCGGCGCTATCGAGGCGACCGGGCATCCGTTCATCGGTACGACCATGGGTGGGATCGCCTACGAAGACCACCTGACCCGCGGCGTGGACGTGGTGGTCGATTTCTCCCTTCCGGCCGGCACCCAACGCATCCTCCCGGCGGCGATCAACGACAAGACCGCCATGGTCATCGGCACCACGGGGTTCGGCCCGGAGCTGCAGTGCCTCGTCGACGAGGCCGCCAAGGAGATCCCCATCGTTCACGCGCCGAATTTCAGCGTCGGCGTCAACGTCTTGCTCAAGCTGCTGGCCATCGCCGCGGCTCGTCTGGGCGACGCGTACGACGTGGAGATCGTCGAGACGCATCATCGCTTCAAGAAGGACGCCCCCTCCGGCACCGCCCTCGCCCTCGCCGAGTGCATCTGCGACGCCACCGGTCGCGACATGGCCACCGCCCTCCGTCACGGTCGCCAGGGCGAATGTCCCCGGGTCGCCGGCGAGATCGGCATACACGCCGTTCGCGTGGGCGACACCGTCGGCGAGCACGCGGTGCATTTCGGTACGCTCGGCGAGACCGTCACGCTGAGCCATTCGGCCCATTCCCGCGACACCTTCGCCCTCGGCGCCCTCCGGGCCGCCGCGTGGGTGGTGGGCAAGGCGCCCGGCGCCTACGATATGGCCGACATGCTGTTCGGCGAGTAGAAGGGGCGGCGAGAACCAAGCCCGGCGGCGCATGGCCGGGCAAGCATTTTTCTTTCGAGCGAGGTTTTCTGATGAGCGACTGAAGTTTGTGTGGCATAATGCCGTACATAGTATATAATACAGTGCGGAGGATATTGGCTATGACTGCGACACACACAGAAAGAATCGACTTCCGGACGAGTCCGGAGAACAAGAATCTCCTCATGCAGGCGGCCGAGCTGCTGGGGTTGAACTTGAGTTCCTTTGCGGTCTCTACGCTCGTTGAGGCGGCTCAGAAGGTGGTGGATCGGCATGCCGCCATCGCGATGACCGACCGAGATCGAGATCGGTTCTTGAGCATGATGGACGATCCCCCGGCTCCGAATGCGAAGCTCTTGCTCGCGGCTCGGCGGCACGACGAGCGTGTGGTTGAATGAGCGAGAACGTGTGGTCGAATGAGCGAGAGCGTGTGGTTGAATGAGCGAGAGCATGTGGTTGAATGCGCGAGCGCGTGTGGTTGAATGAGCGAGAAATGGTCTATCGAGGTGTTGGCCGGTCGTCATAACCGGGACAAGTTCTCTTGCGGCCGGCCCAGTCTGGATGAGTACCTCAGGAGGTACGCCCGGCAGAACGCCAAATTGGGCGTTAGCAAGACTCGCGTTCTGACGGCGGCGGGGCGTTCGACGGTTGTGGGTTACTACACGGTATGCACCGGCGGCATAGCATTTGACGCATTGCCCGATACCGACAGGAAACGGCTTCCAGCCTATCCGGTCCCAACGGCCCATCTGGCAAGGCTTGCGGTCGACTCTGCTTCTCAAGGCAACGGCCTCGGGGAGATTCTTTTGTTCGATTGTTTGAGGCGGATCTGTTGGGTCGCCCAGGAAGTGGGCGTCTACGCAATCACCGTCAAGGCGATGGATGATCGGGCCAAGAGTTTCTATCAGCAGTACGGATTCGTCGCGTTGGTTGACGATCCCATGCACCTGTATATGCTTGTCGCGACCGTGTCGAGCCTTCTCGCCGGCGATCCTCCGGCCTCCTGACGGTCCTGTTGATCCGGTCGCGGCGCCGGCGTTTGACAGAAGCCCCTCGGACGACTAGAATTGGGTCTCTGCGGGAAGGTGAGATCATGAAGGTGTTGGTTGCGATTCCGGTATACAACGAAGCGGCGCACGTTGAGGCTGTGATGGAGAAGGTGTGCCGGTACACGTCGGATATTCTGGTGGTCGACGACGGGTCTACCGACGGCACGGCCGACTTGCTGAGTCGAATGGATGGCCTCAAGCTGATTCAGCATCCGCAGAACCTCGGGTACGGCCGAGCCCTGATCAACGCGTTCAACTGCGCCATGTGCGCCGGAATGGACTGGATTATCACGATGGACTGCGATGGCCAGCACGAGCCGGAGGCGATCCCCGAGTTCATCGCGGCCGCGACCGCCGACGATTGCGACATCGTCAGCGGGTCTCGCTACCTGCCCGAGGCGATGGCGACCGATTCGCCCCCCAAGGACCGGCGAGAGATCAACTACGAGATCACCAACCTTCTCAATCGCGAATTGGGCCTGGAGATCACCGACGCCTTCTGCGGCTTCAAGGCCTACCGCGTCTGCAAGTTGCACCGCCTGAACATTACCGAGGCCGGCTACGCAATGCCGCTGCAGTTGTGGGTCCACGCGGTTCGCCAGGACCTGCGGATTCGGGAGATCCCCGTCCGGCTGATTTACAACGACCCGAACCGGACGTTCGGCGGGCCGTTGGACGATGCGGACTACCGCAAGCGGCATTACATGAAGGTGTTCGGCAACGCCATGGCCGAAGATATCGGCGAGATGGTCGGCTGCTACTGCCGCTCGATGGGGGAGTCGTGTTGCCGATGTTGAACTCGCTTCAAACCCCGATCGGCGACGGTGAGGTGTTGCTGCATCCTCCGGCCGATCCGGCGGGGCGACTGGCGGAAGCCGCGGCGGCTTCGTTGGCGGCGATGGACTTCACCGTCGCCGGGGCGCCGGCCGCCGAGCTTCGGGGCCAAGCCCGGTCTGAGTTGGCTGCTCAAATCGACATCGACCCTTCCTTGCTGTGGATCGCCACCGGTCATCAAAGCGAAATGCACCATGGGGGCGTGTGGTTCAAGGACGCCGCGACGGCGGCGTTGGCCGACGCGATGGGGGCTGTGGCGATACACATCGTCGCCGACCTCGACGTCGCCCGCCATGCGACGTTGCCGATTCCCCGGGTCGACGCCGCCGGCGGCGTGACGATCCGTCACGCCCCGTTGGCCGAGATCATCGGCGCTCAGTGTCCGGCCCAGTTGCCGGCGCCCGGGCCCGAGGCGGTGGCCGCGATGGTTCGAAGGGTGAGCGAATCCATGCCCGACCGGGGCGTGTTCGATACGTGGGCCGGTCGGGCCGCGTCGGTTGCGGGGGACGGAACGTTGGCCGAGTGGATTACCCGCAGCCGGCGGGCGGTGAACGAGACGATGGGCCTGACGGTTCGCGACGCGTCATGGTCGGACATGGCTCGGGGGCCGTCGTTTGCCCGTTTCATCGTGGATATTGTGCTCAACCACGAGCGTATGTTCGACCTTCACGCCGCGGCGTTGAATACGCATCGGGCTCAATACGGGATCACCGACCCCACCCAGCCGGTCCCGCATCTGCACGAAGCCGGCGGGGCGTTGGAGACGCCGCTGTGGCTGTTCAAGGGCGCCGGGCCGCGAGAGCCGCTGTACGCCCGAGGCGTAGAGGGGGGTGTGGAACTGCTCATCCCCGACGGTTCGCTGACGGTGCTGCCTGCCGATGCGGATGCGGCCGTCGAGGCCGTAACGGCGCTGGCCGGGGGCGGCATTGTGATCGCGCCCAGAGCGCTTACGCTGACGATGTACCTGCGGGCCTTCGTGGTCGATGTGTTCGTCCACGGGACAGGCGGAGCCCGTTACGACCTTCTCGGGGACGATCTGACCCGTCGTTGGTTCGGCTGGGAGCCGCCGCCGTTTGCGACGGCCTCGGCGACGCTGAGACTGCCGCTGCCCCGAGCCGACGTGACGGCCGCCGACTTGGCCCACGCCCGTTGGGCGGCGCACCACCGGCGGCACAACCCCGTCGCCGCGGCCGTCGACGCGGGGTTCGAGTTATCGCCCGAAGTGGTGAAGCTATGGCCACGGGCCAAGGCTTTGCTGGAGCATCTCGCCGACGCCCCGCGTCACGGCGGCGAACGAGCCGCGGCTTACGCCGATCTGCATCGACTGAGGGCGAGACTTCGCGAGTTGACCGCCCCGGTCCAAGACGACGGCGCCCGGCGCGTGGAGCGGATCGAGAGCCAACTGGCCCACAACGCCCTCGCCGACGGGCGCGAGTACTTTTTCGCGTTCATGTCGAGCGATCAGTTGGCCGGCCTGATCGACAAGGCCCGCCGGTGGGCGCGCGGGGGCGATCTTGCCGCCGACGTCGGCGCAGACGGCGAATCCGCATGAGTACGCCGGGCAAAGAACTTCGCCTGACCCGAACGCGCCGTATCGGCGAGTTGTTCGACCATGGCGTCCGCGCCGGCGACGGTCGGGCGACGTTGCTGGGGTTGCCCAATGAACTGGACCTGACGCGAATGGCGTTCGCCGTCGGCAAGCGTCAACACGGCAACGCTGTCCGGCGAAATCGCATGAGGCGGCTCTGTCGCGAGGCGTTCCGTAGCGTGCATGACGCATTGCCCGCCGGCTGGGACCTGGTGATGATGCCGCGAGGGCGCGCCGATCACAGCGTTGAGAACCTGGCCGCGAGTATTGCAGCGCTTACGTCGCGGCTGGTCGCCAAGCAGAGGGGAAATCGCGATGCCGGCGTCGAATGACCCTCCACCGGCGGTATCGCCGTTCCGGCGGCCCGTCAGTTGGTCGCTGATCGCCCTGACGCGGCTGTACCAGGCGACGCTCTCACGATTCATCGGCGGCCAATGCAAGTTCCAGCCCACCTGCAGCCGCTACTTCATCGAAGCCGTCACGCGCAAAGGCGCCCTCATCGGCGGGGCGATGGGCGTGTGGCGGATTCTGCGATGCAATCCGCTCAGTAAGGGGGGGTACGATCCGGTCGACAGGATTGACGATTGAGAAGCCCGAGCGTTGGGGCGTGAACGGGCCAAGCCGGGAACTCGAAAGGGCCGACCCGTTTCCGGATCGGCCCTTCATATGGAGCTGCAGGGATTCGAACCCTGGACCTTCTGCATGCCATGCAGACGCGCTCCCAGCTGCGCCACAGCCCCGCTCAACCGTCGAGACGAAGTTTTTAGCATCCCCGAGAGCAAACGTCAACCCCTCGGCCGGTATTTTTCCTGGTAGAGAGGCGTTTCCCACGCCCCGGGGATTTCCCGGGCCATTGCACATCACCAGTAGCATGCTGCGGTTTCTGTCGCTAGCAGTCCGTTGAAAAATGGGTTCCGTCGCGAGATCGAGATGAATTGGCGAGCATCAAGGAAGAAAACACAGGCAATGCCTTAGCATTGCCGAGTATTTCTGACGCAGACGCACAGGCAATTGAGCCGATCGTAGCAGGAACAGCTTTTTCAACGGGCTGCTAGAGCAGTTCACGCTTGATCTGTCACATCCATGCTGACTGCGGCATCGCCTGGCTTTGTCCGTTTCCATCGCCATTATGGCTGCTTCAACGTCCGCGCCAGCCTCGTCCTCGCCTGCCCGCATATGACATCTCAATCGTTCAATGCTCTAGCCCGAATATGGACGGCAGTGCCATTCGGGACAGTACCCTTAGATTGCGTCCCCCTGGATTGTTAGATCCTGAGGGACTCTTGCGATGCATATCCGGGCTGATTATCTTTGGACTTTCTCGGTTCTTCCGCTGGCTACCGATCGGTAGAAGGCGTCGGTTACTTGTACGGCGGCGAGGATGTCGCTGACGCTGACGATGGGGGGGCGGTCTTGGTTGACGGCTTCGGCGAAGTCGACGAGCCAGGCGTGGGCCATGTGGCCGCAGTAGCCGGGGATGTCGTCGGAGACGATTTCGATTTGTCGGCAGCGGTCGGCTTCGGCGACCGATTCGTGTTCGCTGACCAGGAGCAGTTGGTCGCGGACGCCTTCCCACGCCGGCGCCCAGGCGGCGTCGCCGCACGTGCCGCGGAAGGCGACGGCGATATCGCGAGCCCCGGGGTAGGAGGCGGGCAGGCTGTAGCTGATATCGAGAATGGCGGTGGCGCCGGTGTCGAAGGTGAGCAGGGCCTGGGCGTTGTCTTCGATGTCTCGCGGCGGGTCGCCCGCCGGGGGGGTGACCACTCCCGAGACCGAGGCCACTTCGGAGCCGATCATCCAGCGGAAGTAGTCGATCCAATGCACGCCGAGGTTCCACATGGGTCCGCCGCCTTCGGAGGCGTTGAGCATCCACAACTGGCTGTCGCGCACGTATCGCCACGCGCCGCCGGCGTTGAGGCGTCCTTCCATCGCCGTGATCTCGCCCAGCAGCCCGGCGTCGACGGCTTGGCGAATTCTCTCGCTGGCCGGATGCGTGCGCCAGCAGTAGGGCGAGCTGATCTTGATATGCGGATACGCGGCGGCGGTTTCGACGATCCGCTCGGCGCCGGCCACATCGGCGCAGCAGGGCTTCTCGACGATGATGTGCTTGCCGGCGGCCGCGGCGGCGGCTACGGCGGCGGGCATCCGGCTGTGAGGAAGCCAGATCATCACCACGTCGATATCGTCACGGGCGAGCAGTTGGTGGTAGTCGGTGGTCGCGGCCAACGCGAAATGCTCGTTCTCGGAGGCCAGGAAATCCCCGTCGGCCTCGGCGACCGCGACGGGGGTGTAGTGTTCGGTCAAGCTGCTCCACAGCGGGTGATACCAGCGAGCGTGCTGATGATGCAGCCCGATGACGCCCAGTCCCAATGGCTTTGAGTGCATGAACGTCTCTCCCTATTGATCGGCGGTCAAGTTCTGATGGGCGATCCCATGCAGAAGCAGATGCACCACGTGATCGATCCGTCGATCCAGCGCCGCCTTGGTCAGGGGCGCCGAGCCGAGGAACTGGTTCATGGTGTGTTGGTTGGAGAAGTAGAAAAAGCACAGTGCGAAGATGCTGATCAGCAACTGCGTAACGTCAATATCGTGGCGGAATCGCTTCTCGGTCTCGCCCTTTTCCAACGCCAGACGCAGAGCGGTAATGACCGGCGCTTTCTGGCCGTGCAACTTCAGTTGGGAGACCGTCCGGCCGTCGTCGAGGTTCTCGTAGCAGATCAGCCGGACGAAACTGCGATGGTCGCGGAGGAATTCGTAATAGCGACGCACCAGCGTGGCCAGCAGTTCCTCCGCCGGCAGCAGCATCGACCCGAGGGTGACTTCCAGCGAGAAGAACTGCTCGTAGACGTAACGCAACGCCTCCTGGTACAGCCGGTCCTTGCTGCCGTAGTAGTGGTAAATCAGCCGCTTGTTCAGCCCGGCGACGCGGCAGATCTCTTCCACCGTCGCCGCGCCGCGACCCTTGGCGGCGAAGACCTCGATCCCCGCGGCCAGCAGTCGCTCGCGGCTCTGTTGGGCGTCGCGCTTGCGGACGGCCGGCTCGGCGCCGACGACGGTTATGCGGCTCTTGTTCACGTGGTTACCTCTGTGATTCAGTATTCCGTCCCAGGCGCCCGACTGTCTTCCCAGGCAGAGCACCAAGCAGGCGCCCAATGTAACCGGATCGTTACTTGTTGTCAACGCAAAGACACATTTAAGCAACTGGCGATGGATTTGACGTTGCTCGCGTGACGGCCGCGCGGTACGATCGCGGGTCTGGTTAACGAGGGCGGTGCGCCTTCACGGTTGAGTCGATGATAAGGATGCGTTGCGATGGGCGAGAAGGTGAAAGTTGTCGTTACCGACTACATAGAAGCCGACCTGGACTGGGAGAAGGCCGAGATGGCCTCTCGCGGGATCGACTTCGAGTGTTACCAGCTCAAGGGCGCCGACGAGGCCGAGGTGATCGCCAAAACGCGTGACGCCGACATCGTCGTGGTGAACATGGTGAAGATTACCCCCACGGTCATCGCCGGGTGGGACAAGGTTCGCCTGGTGATCCGTCACGGCGCCGGGTACGACAATCTCGATATCGCCGCTTTGACCGCCGCGGGGATCGTCGCCGAGTACGTTCCCGACTATTGCCAGGACGAGGTGGCCGAGCACGCGATTGCGTTACTGTTCGCCTGCGCCCGCAGGGTGGTGTCCAGCCGAAAGGTGTTGGACGATTCGGTCGCACGAGGCGAGTGGGACTTCGAGCCGGTCGTCCCGATGTTCCGCATCGCCGGGGCGACGATCGGCATTGTCGGCTGCGGCCGCATCGGCGGGGGCTTGTACCGCAAACTCGAGCACTTCGGCGTCAAGTTTCTCATCTGCGACCCGTACCTGTCGCAAAAGCGAAAAGACGCAATGGGCATCGAGACGTTGGACCTCGAAACCGTCCTTGGCGGCAGCGACTACGTAACGCTGCACACCCCGATGAACGAAGAGACCCGCCACATCATGAACGCCGAGACCCTGGCGATGATGAAACCCTCGGCCTACCTGATCAACTGCTCTCGCGGCGGGATGGTCAATATCCCCGACCTGCGGGACGCACTGGTCGGCGGCGTGATCGCCGGAGCGGCGATCGACGTATACGTGAAGGAGCCGCCGGAGCCGGATTACCCGTTGTTCGGGCTGGATAACGTGGTGCTGACGCCGCATCTGAGTTGGTACAGTAAGGACGCCGAGCAGACGATTCGGGAGAAGATCGTTCAGGATATTGATATGTTCTGCGACGGGACCGGCCCCCGGATCCCGATCAACCCCGAGGTGTTGGACAATCGAAAGGACGCCTGACCCATGGCTGAGCAGAAGATCGTTCGTATGACCACTTCGGTTCCCGGCCCCAAGTCGGCGGCGCTGATTGAGAAGTGGCGCAAGTACGAGGCCGATACGACTGGCTTCCAGGTTCCTGTGGTGTGGGATTCGGCCTCCGGCGTCGCCGTCACCGACGTCGACGGCAATCGGTACATCGATTGGACCAGCGGTGTGCTGGTGACCAACATCGGTCATTGTCATCCCAAGCTTGTCGCTGCGATTCAGCAGGCCGCGACGAAGCTGATCAATAACTACGAATGTCCCACCGAGGCCCGCATCACCGCGGCCGAGGCGTTGGTGAACCATCTGCCCGCCCACCTCGACAAGTGTTTTTTCCTGACCACCGGCAGCGAAGCCGCCGAATCGTGCGTGCGGATCATGAAGCGCAAGACCGGCTGCTTCGAGATCATCGGCTTCCACGGCGGCTTCCACGGTCGCACCAGCGCCAGCGCCAGCGTCGGCGGGCTCGCCGGCCCCAAACGCGGCTACGGGCCTACGATGCCCGGCGTGATCCGCGTTCCGTACCCATATCCCTATCGCTCGCCCGTCGGCGGCGGCGACGCCGGACTGATCGACTATTGCATGAGCCAGCTCGATGAAACCGTCCGGGCCAATTCCACCGGCTCGCTGGCCGGGCTGATGGTCGAGCCGTACCTGGGAGCCGCGGGGTTCATTTTTCCCCCCGAAGGCTACCTCACCGAACTGGCCCGATGGGCCGCCGACCACGACATTCTGTTCACCCTCGACGAGGTGCAGAGTTCCTACGGCCGCACCGGCAGAATGTGGGCCATGGATTGGGAAGAGTTGACCCCCGACCTGGTGGCCATCGGCAAGGGCATCGGCAACGGCGTTCCCACCGCTGCGGTGGCGGCGCGTGGCGAGGTGATCGGGGTTCTTGGGGCTGGCGAAATGAGCTCCACCGTCGGCGGCAACCCCATATCGAGCGCGGCGGTGACGACGATTCTTGAGGTGATGGACGAAGAGAAGCTCCCCGACAACGCTCTGCATATCGGCGGCATTATTAAGACCCGCCTCGATGAGATGCAGGCCAAGAGTCGCTACCTCGGCGATGTCCGCGGCCGCGGGTTGGTCATGGGCATGGAACTGGTCCTCGACAAAACCACCAAGGAACCGGCCCCCGACCTGACGAAGCAACTGATGCGCCGCTGTGCGGAGAACGGGCTCTTGATCGGGTCGGTGGGGATCTTCGGCAACGTCATCCGCGTGGCGCCGCCGCTGGTAATGACCGAAGCCGAGGCCCACGAAAGCCTCGACATCATGGAGAAATCCCTGCTGAGCCTTCAGGACTGAGTGAATGAACATAGACGCGTCAGACATTCGCAAAGCTGTGGTACTGGTCCACAGAACTCCAAGCAGTTCATGGCCCAGTTCTGGCGCGTGCGTGCTCGGCGGGGCCGATGGCGTACTAGCCCCCCGCAGTGCGGGGGGTCGAAGATGGTGCGAATCCACAACCCTCGGAACGAACGTTGCATTTCCTCCGGTCCGCATCGAGCCGACTGCAGGACCACCGTCGGTCCATCAACCCCCTGCACTGCAGGGGGCTAGTACCCTGTCCCAGGGATACTGTGGTGTTCTGACTTGCGGCGATGATGCGTCTGCTGCGTCAGAAAAGCTCGGCATATCAACCAATATGCCGTCACTTTTCTTCCTTACATCCACATCACCGGCGCGGCGTCATAACACCACATTATCCCTGGGACAGAGTACTAGTAACGGCATGCGATCTCGCATGAGGTCGCGCTGGCAATCCGACACGAACCTTCTCTTGGCAGGACAACGGACGAAGCCTTCAGGATTGAGTGAATGAACATAGACGCATCAGACATTACCAACGCCGTTTCGGCCCGCGCCAGCGAGGCGGAGCGATTTCTCGCCGACCTGATTTCGACGCCGTCGCTGTCGGGTGAAGAGGCCGCGGCGATGGAGTTGGCGGGCTTCGTTTTTTCAGGCGTCGCCGAGGTCGAGCGAGTACCCCTGAGCAACTCGCTGCGGGACGACAAGGACTACTGCGACGTGATCGACGGTATCGAGTACGACGGCCGCGAGAATCTTCGCGTCGTCCTCCCCGGCTCCGGCGGCGGGCGGAACCTGTTGCTGAACGCCCATATCGACACCGTTCCGCCCAGCGAAGGCCAGGAGAGTCCGTTTGAGCCGCGTCGGATCGACGGGTCGCTCTACGGTCGCGGCTCCTGCGACGCCAACGGGCAGGTGGCCACGGCGTTCGCGATGATGGCGGCGCTGGCCGACGTGGGCGTGAGGCTCGCAGGCGACGTAATCGCTCACATCGTGGTCGAAGAAGAGAACGGCGGCAACGGCACGCTCGCCATGGCCCGCCGGGGCGAGACCGCCGACGGCTGCGTCGTGCTGGAGCCGACCGAACTGCGGATCCTCTCCAGCATTCGCGGGGCCATCTGGTTCACCATCACCCTCCGCGGCCGTCCGGGCCACTCCGGCAAGGCCGGCGCCACGCGAAGCGCGCTGAAGATGGCCACGCAGGTGATCGACATCCTCGAAGGCTACCACGCCCGCCTGCTGGCCGAGTCCCGCGGCGACCCGATGTTCGACAAATACGCTAACCCCATGCCGCTGACGATCGGCAAGCTCCACGCCGGCAACTGGGCCGCCACGGCCCCCGGCGAGGCCGTGATGGAAGGCGTGCTCGGGCTGCTGCCCAACACCACCGCCCAGCAGGTTATGGACGGGATGACCGCCGCGATTCGTTCCGAAGGCGGTCGGGAGATTGCCGACAATTTCGATATCCGGTTCACATACCGTCACGATTCGTCGGTTTGCCCGACCGATCACGCCCTGGTGACCGATCTGTCGTTGGCGATCGCCGCGACGGGGCGCGAGCCGGTGATCGACGCGATGACGGCGTCGTGCGACGCATGGCTGTACAACAATCAACTGAGCATCCCCACCGTCGTCTTCGGAGGCGGCAGCCTGTCGGTGGCTCATTCGAACAACGAACACATGCCGACGGCCGACCTGGCCGCGGCCGCCTGCGTGCTGGCCAATCTTGCGGCGCGATGGTGCGGAACGGAGTACCAAAAAACATGCTAGCACTCGTGAAGACGGCCAAGGGCGTTGGGAATCTGGAACTGCGAGACGTTCCCGTGCCGGCCCCCGGCGACGGCGAAGTCCTGCTGAAGATCCTCGGCGCCGGCGTCTGCGGAACCGATATCCACGTCCGCGACGACAATTTCCCCTACTGGCCCCCGGTGATCCTCGGTCACGAGTTCTCCGGCGAAGTCGTCGACCTCGGCCCCGGCGTCAGCTTAGTCGGCATGGGCGATCGGGTGGTGGGCGAGCCCCACACCCGCGCCTGCGGGCATTGTCCCATGTGCCGCACCGGCAACGTGCAGATCTGCCCGGAGAAGCGCTCGCCCGGGTGGGGCATTGACGGCGCCATGACCGAGTACCTCGTAATGCCCCAGCACCTGCTGCACAAACTGCCCGACAGCGTCTCGAACATCGCCGGCGCCGTCATCGAACCCACGGCCAACGCCGTCCACGACGTGCTCGAACGGGCCGGCGTCGAGGGGGGCGATTTTGTGGTCGTCATCGGCCCCGGACCGATCGGACTGCTGGCGGCGATGACCGCTCGGGCCGCCGGGGCTCGTGAGGTGATGATCGTTGGTACGAACGCCGACGAGGCGATCCGCATGCCCAAGGCTCGGGAGTTGGGCTTCACGCGGCTGGTCAACGTGCAGAAAGATAACCCCGCCGAGATCGTCGCCGACCTCACCGGCGGGATCGGCGCCGACCTGGTGGTGGAGTGTTCGGGCGCCAAGGCCGCGGTGGCGTCGTCGGTGGAGTTGATTCGCAAGAAGGGCCGGCTGTGCGTGATCGGCCTGATTTCCGAGGACCCGGCTCCGTTCCCGTACAAGGCGGCGTCGTTCAAGGTGATCGACGTGTACTTCTGCCTGTCGACGGGGTACACCAGTTGGAACAAGGCAATCCACATGGTGGCGTCGGGGCTGATCGACGCTGAATCGATCGTCACGCACGTCAAGCCGCTGAGCGAGTGGGAGTCGGTGTTCGCCGATATCGACAGCCAGCAGGCGATCAAGGCCGTATTGATACCGTAATGCAATTGTTCAGGGAGCTATAAAAGCCATGTCAGAGAGCAAGACCGTAGGATTCGGGTTGTTGGGCGCCGGGCTGGTCGCGCCGTTCCACGCCAAGAGCATTTTGGCCGCCGACGGGTGTGAGTTGGCGGCCGTGGCCGACGTTGACGCCGAACGGGCCGGCAAGTTCGCCGCCGAATTCGGCTGCAAGGCCGTCGGTACGCTGGAGGAGATGCTCGCCGACGACGCCATCGACGTGATCAACATCCTCACCCCCAACCATCTGCACTGCGACGCCACGCTGGCCGCCGCGGCCGCCGGGAAGCACGTTCTCACCGAGAAACCCCCGGCGATGAGCCTCAAAGAGACCGACGCGATGATCCGGGCGTGCGATGACGCCGGCGTGCAGTTCGGCGTTGTGCTGCAGAGTCGCGTTCGCAAGCCGATCCAGGCGATGCGACAGGCCTTGGCCCAGGGGCGGTTCGGCAAGGTCGTCAGCGCCGACGTCTACATGAAATGGTTCCGCTCGACAGAGTACTACCACATGGACCCCTGGCGTTCGAGCCGGCGGAGCGGGGCGGGCGTGACGATTCAGCATGCGTTCCATTACATCGACCTGGTGCAGTACCTCATGGGCCCGGTCGATTCGGTGTACGCCCGCATGGCCAACGCCGCTCACGGCGACGTTGAATTGGAAGACACGCTCAACGCCTTCATCGAGTACGCCAACGGCGCTCGCGGCACAGTGACGGCCTCCACGGCCATGTGGCCCGGCGCCGATATCCGCGTCGAGATCAACGGGACCGAAGGCGCCGCGGTGATGGTCGGGGAGCGAATGGATGTGTGGAAGTTCAAAGAGGATCGCCCCGAAGACGAGGAGATCTGCGCCCTCGGTCGCGGCTCGGTCGCGACGGCCGCGTCGGGGCCGTCGGATTTCGATTTCGCCGATCACCAGATCGTCATCGAGGCGATGGCCGAAGCCGTCCGCGGCCGCGGCGATCCGATCATCACCGGCGCCTCGGCCCGCAAGACGCTCGAAATCGCCTTGGCGATGTACCAGTCGGCGGCCGCCGGCGAGACCGTCAAGTTGCCCGTGGTCGATGAGGAGTTGATCTGGGGATGAACCGATGATCGCCCGGCGCACCGGACGGCCGCACCGACGAGAATGAACAGCAGTTACGCTCCGATGAAGCGATCAGAAGCTTTGTAACCGTTCACAGTTTGTTTCGGTTCTCCTCCCATTAGGGTGGTTTGCTTGGCCTCGTGTTTCACGCTATGGCGGGCTGGCCCCGTTAGGGGCGACAGATTTGTAGCTCGCCGCGGCGAGAACCGTGATGCCCC
>CBDVCA010000020.1:0-28408 GCA_965372365.1 uncultured bacterium | reverse complement strand
GTCGCCACAGAACTCGTCAGCGTCATCTCAAACGCCATTGGACTCTCTTAGGTTTCGGTCGCCGGTGAGGCCGTCAGGCGCCCACCGGAATATGCCGACCTATCTTCTTGCCGCCCGACAGTTCGTACACATACGCCAACACTTCGGCCACGGCCTGGTACAGGTTGACCGGAATCTCATCGCCCTCGCGGCAGTTCTTGTACAACGCCTGGGCCAGGGGCCTTCGCTCGATAATCGGCACCCCCGACGCCGCGGCCAACTGCCGAATGCGAATGGCCATGAAGTCCCCGCCCTTGGCGACGACCTTGGGGGCGTTCATGCCGTCGGTGTAGAGCAGCGCTACCGACAAGTGCGTCGGATTGGTCACCACCACGGTGCTGGTGGGCACTTGGGTGCTCATCCGCTGCATCGCCAACTGCCGGGCGATTCGCTGCCGCTGAGCACGGATCTGAGGGTCGCCCTCCATCCGTTTGAGGTCTTCCTTCACCTCCTGCTTGCTCATCCGCAGTTCTTGCTCGTGCTGCCATCGCTGGTACAGAAAGTCCATCATCGCCAGAATCACCAGCACCACGGCCACGCGAATCCCCAACAGGAACACCAGGGCGCCGGCGGCCGGAATGAGCCGGCGGTAGTCCATCCCGGCCGAAGAGAGGATCTCGTCGATCCGGCCGACGATGGTCATGTACGAAATCAGCCCGATGACGGCCACCTTCCCCAGGCTCATCATCAGCTTGATCAGCGAACGCATCGAGAACATCCGCTTGAACCCGGCGATGGGGCTGATCTTGTTCAGTCGCGGCGTCAGCGGCTCGGTGGTGATCATGAACCCCACCTGCATCACGTTGCTCAATATACCGGCGGCCACAATCGTCAGCATCATCGGCCCCACGATGATCCCCACGCTCCACAGGCACCGCCGCAGCGTCAGGCCGGCGTTGGCCAAGTTCGAAGAACTCAGATCGCCCTCCAGAAGCTCGGCCATGATCGACGCCATCCGGGCGAACATTTGGGGGCCCAGGAAATTCAGGGCCCCCAGCGCGCCCAGCAGAATCAGCGCCG
This sequence comes from uncultured bacterium, assembly GCA_965372365.1. Classification (GTDB taxonomy): domain Bacteria; phylum Planctomycetota; class Phycisphaerae; order SM23-33; family FEN-1343; genus CBDVCA01. Next base: position 27,349 of record CBDVCA010000020.1, on the reverse strand, counting down.
ACGACAGGTCGACGCTGCGCGCAACCTGCCCCTTCTGCCGCGATTCGTCTCGCTTGCGCTGGGTTGGGGCTTCGGTCTTCTCGCCTGAATCATCCGGTGGCATATTGTCGTCTCGTTATCGTTATTCGGGCGGCGCCGCTTCGGGGCGCAACCGGCCGTGTCGGCCTGCTCATCAACTCGGTACAACCAGCGGGAACAGCTTGGCCAACGACTGCATCGTCAGTTTCCAGCCGGCGGTGATCAGGGGCGTCAACGACGCGACGCTCACGGCCAGAATCGTCAGGCTGGCCGCCACGCGGATCTGGAAGCCGGCCGACAGAATATTGAACTGGGGCATCGTCCGCTGGATCAGCCCCATCGCCAGCGACGCCAGCATCAGGGCCACCAACACCGGCGCCCCGACGCGTATGGCCATTTCAAACGCCGCCCCCATCAACGCCACCACCACGTCGAGCATGCCGGCGTTGACGGTGAAGCCCATCAGCGGGACGCTGTCGAAGGTCGCCAACAGCCCGGCGAGCATCTGGCGGTGACCGCCGATGGCCAGGAAGATGACCATCGCCACCATTTGCATCATGGTGGCCAATACGCCCGTGGTGGCCGCCGATTGGGGGTCGAACACCCGCGCCAGGCCGATGCCCATCTGCTGGCCCATGTGCGTGCTGCCGATGTTGACGCCCACGAACAGCAGATTGGCCGCATAGCCGATCGTGCCGCCGACCAGCATCTCGCGACCGACGCCCAGCACCAACGCCACCCACGTATCCGGCAGAATAACCGGCGCCGCCAGGCGAGCCGTCGCCGCCAGGCCGATGATGACGCTGATCGTGCCCTTGACGATCGGGGGAATCGACGGACTGCTCAGCACCGGCGCCGTCAGAAACATGCCCGCGACCCGGAAGATCACCAGCATCAGCGTCGGAACCCAAATTGTGTATCCGGCCAGTTCAGGCACTGGATCTGTCCTATTACTATTATTCTTATTACAAAGGCTCCGCTACGGGAGCGAACCGAACATCGAACGGGAAAACTGCATCAACTTGACGGCCACCCACGGCGCCACGATCGTCGCCGTCAGCAGCATCGCAACGATCTTGGGCACGAAGCTCAGCGTCTGCTCCTGCACCTGCGTCACCGCCTGAAGAATGCTCACCAGAAGCCCGACGATCATGCCCACCACCAGCACCGGCAGGCTGATCAGCAACATCAGCGTCACCGTCTGTCGGGCCAGGTCTACGGCGCCTGAAGCATCCATGTCAGAATCATTCCTTCCCGATGCACGTCGCAGTTGCGGCGATCGGCTGTTACTAGCCCCCTGCAGTGCAGGGGGTGTTTCCGCTGATCGCCGCCGGACATTGACCCCCTGCACTGCAGGGGGCTAGTAACAGCGGCGACCGCCACATTGCCCCCTGCAATGCAGGGGTTAGCAACAGCCGAGCCACATTCGGTCTCGTACACCTTCGGTCCAAAGCACAACGCATCATCCAAAACTCACCATCAGCGTGCGAACGACCAGATGCCAGCCGTCCACCAGCACGAAAAGCAACAGCTTGAACGGAAGACTGATCAACACCGGCGGCAACATCAACATGCCCATACTGATCAGCACCGACGCGATCACCATGTCGATCACCAGGAACGGTAAGTACACGCGAAAACCCATCAGGAACGCGATCTTCAATTCGCTGACCACGAACGCCGGAATCAGCGTCATCGTCGGAACGTCGCCCCACATCAGTTCAGGTTTGTCGGCCGTCGCTTCGTCGAGGAACAGGTACACGTCGTCGGAGTTGTCGCCGGCTTCGATCTGGTCGATCATGAACCCACGCATATGAACCGTGGCGCCGGCCAACGCGCCGGCCTGCGTGATCTCCCCGTCCAGGTAGGGCTGGATCGCCTCTTCATGAATGCGGCCGTACACCGGGGCCATCACCACGAACGTCATGAACAACGCCAGGCAAATCAACACCTGGTTGGGCGGCAACTGCTGAGTCGCCATCGCCTGACGCAACAACCCGAGCACCACGATGATCCGCGTAAAACACGTCATCATGATCAGAATCGAAGGCGCCAGCGACAGCACCGTCATCATCAAGACAATCTGCAACGCCGAACTCATCTGCCCGGGCGTCTCGGCGCTGGGAACCATCCCCGTCAGGTCGGGCAACCTCAAGGGATTGTCAATACCGCCAGACGCCGGATCGACCGCCGCGACATCGACCGCCGCGACATCGGTCGCCGGAACATCGGTCGGCGCATCGACGGTCTGGGCCGGCGTCGCACTCGACGCGACGGCCACCATCGCGGCCGCCAGCAGCAGCGTCCATCGCACCGTCATCGTTCCTTCTCCGTCGGATATCGGAAGCCGCGAACTTTCGCAATCAGCGATCGCATCTTGTCGGCGGCTCCGGCGGCGCCAGTCGGCTCGTCGGCGGCGTCGGCCTCGCTCAGCATTCGCGACTCGATCGCAAGATCATCCTGCCGGCGCCGCAACGCCCCGGCGAATACATTGCTCAACGACCCCGCCTTGGACTTCTCGGCGGCGCCCAGCAACTCACTGACCTCAGCGGGATCGCTGATTTCGCTGAGCGTACTCATCCCGTCGGTCCCGGCGCCCACCACCAGCAGCCGCGACCCGACACGCAACAGCAACACGCTGTGGCGAGCCGAGACGGCCGTTCGCGAAAGCACCTCCACCGCCCCGCCGCCTCTCGTTGGGGCGCCGCGGCCGGCGCCCACTCGCTGACTGATCCACTTGAGGCCGAACACCAGGGCGATCACCAACGCCAACGCCGCGACCGTCGTCCACCACTCACCCGGCGAATTCCCGGCTGTCTCGTCGCCCAACGCGGTGTCCTCACGGGAACTCCGCGACGGCACCCGCGTGCTCCCGCGGCTCGATGCGGCCGGAAGCTTCTTCGCAGACCCAGACGTGGCCAATCCGCTTGGGGCAGGGGTATTGAGCGGCTGGGTCGTAACCTCGACGGAGACCGCAGGGGGAGCAGGGGGCGAATCGATACTAAGGCTCTCGTTGGCCGCAGCACTATTAACCGCCTGCCCATGCGCAGCGACAGCGATACTAAGTCCTACTGCACATAGCACGAGGATACGGCGGCGGTCCATCTTATCCTCCCGGCTTCACGTAACGTAGCGATGCGTTCGGTGCGACGCGCAGAGACGATGATGTCGACGCGGCCGACGGTAAAGAATCCTACCCGTCCTCAGAAAGGATCTGGCTGACGCGGACGCAGAAATTGTCGTTAACGACCAGAACTTCGCCCCGAGCGACCAGCCGCTCATTGACGTAGACGTCAACGGGGTCGCCGGCGAGTTTGTCAAGCTCCACAACGCTTCCCGGCGTCAGACGCAGCACGTCGCCGACGAGCATATTGCAGCGCCCCAACTCGACCTTCACGTCGAGATCCACGTCGCCGAGCATCTCGACGGCCTGGGCGGGATCGATCGAACCGAGGGGGGCTCCGGGGTCGCCGGAATCCGGCGGCTCCAGGTCCGGCATCGGAACGGGGGAACCGGCGACGTCAGCGGCCGATGATGTGGAATCCGGCGACGGGGCGGGCGGGTCGATGGTTTCTTCGGTCATCCCTGACCTCTTATTTCAGCGTTCATCCATGAACAAGAAAGCTGATCCGTTTCAGCTTTCAATCATTATGGACCCTGCGTCCCGGGAAGAACACGAAAAAAGCAGGGATTTGCTAAAGTTTTTCGCTACTGACCCAGATAGCGGATGTACTTGGCGAACATCACGCGCTTCACGCTCTCCTCGCCAAGGACCTCCTCCAAAATCTCATGGATTTTCCGCTTCATGGTCTGCAATTCCGGCTCTTCGAGGTACTGCGGATCGGCCTGTGCGAACACCGTTCTGATATTATCGCGGACATACGCATCGCGTTTATCGAGCTGCTTCTTGACCGCCTCTATATCCTTACTGTCCACTTCGATGCAGATCTTGATATCGTACAGGTACAGTCGCCCGCTTCGCATGTTAGAAACGCGATCTTCCACGATCAGCGCCTCGCCAGTGGCTTCCACCGGCGGCCCGGCCTCGTCACCGGCGAGGGCGCCGACGGCGCTTTCGGGCTTGACGGTCGCCATCCAGAAAGCGAGCAATCCGCCCTCCAGCAACATGATAACGAGGATAATCATCATCGACTTTACGGGCAGTTTCTTGCCCGCGGGCTTGGGGTCGTTGGCTTGTTCATTCTCCGGCGGCATGAGTCTCTCCTAACGGACCGTCATTCCACTGACGGAGGCTGATCTCCTCGGCCGGCTCGCCTTGGAAATCCGTAACCAACGTCTCGTCCATAATCACATCGACCCGATCGTTCTTGGCCCACTGCTCCGCCTCGTACGCTCGCGCCCTCAAGGGCTCGTACTTGTCCACGCCGACCACCACAATACGTCGGGTGTCGATTCGCCCCCGGTCTTCGGCCGACCCGATCATCCATTCGCGTATGGCGATGGCGCGGGCCAGCGACAGTTGCATATGATCCTTGTGCTCCGAATCCGCCGGCAGCGGGACCGCGGAGGTGTGGCCGCGGAGTTCCACCCGGTGGCGAAGCCCGCGAATCTTGGCCGCGATCCGCAGCAGCGGCTCGTACGCCGACGGCTGCAGCGCGGCGCTGCCGGGGGCGAACCGAATCGCCGCCCCGACCACATATCGCCGGCCGGGGTAGATCCGCTCGACCAGATCGCGATCGCCCACTTGCCCGTCCTCGTTGGACAGTCCCTTGGTCAGATCCTTATTCTCGTCGGCGGTCGCCATCTCCACAACCGTCGGCGACACATCCGCCGGCTGATCGGTCGGGGCGATACCGATCCCGCTGTTGTACCCGAACTGCCGCTGGATGCTGTCGACCACCTTCTTGAACTTATCGTCCTTCTTGATTTCGCTCATCGCCACGATCATGACGAAAAAGCACATCAGCAGCGTCATCATATCGCCGTAGGTCACCATCCATTCCGGGGCGCCTTCGGGTGCTTTTTTCTTCTTTCTGGCCATGACGGTTCATCCTGATACGAATGCTACGGATCGCTACTCTTCCTTGGCGCCCTCGAAGGCTCCGCGAGCCGCCGGCGCCAGGAAAGTCTTCAATTTCTGCTCGACGATTCGGGGGTTGTCCCCGCTCTGAATGCTCATGACGCCTCGGATCACGATGGTCTTGAGCAACTGCTCCTCTTCGGATCGCAGGGCGATCTTATCCCCCAGCGGCCCGGTGAACAGGTTGGCGATGATGGCGCCATACATCGTAGTCAAGACGGCCACCGCCATGCCGGGGCCGATCTTGCTGGGGTCGTCCATATTCTGAAGCATGACGATCAGACCGAACAGGGTGCCGATCATGCCGAACGCCGGTGCGTACTTGGTCAGGGCGTCCATAATGCTCTTGCCCCGCGCGTGGCGATCGGCCAGAGAATCCAACTCACTAGTCATAATCTGCTCGATCAGTTCCGGATCGATCCCATCGACGGCCATCTGGATGCCCTTGACGACAAACTCGTCGTCGATGTCCTTGGTCATGTTCTCCAGGCTCAAAATCCCGTCGCGCCTGGCGACCTCGGCGTACTTGACCATATCGCGAATCACTTCGGCCGGATCGCGCATCTTGGTCAGGAACGCGTTCTTGACCACCCCCACCATCCCCGTCACCGCGCTCAGCGGGAAGCAGATGAACACCGCGGCCGTCGCGCCGCCCAATACGATGGCCACGGACGGGTAGTCGATGAACCACCCCAACTCGCCGCCGGAGAAGACCGCGTACATCAGGACCGCCATGCCCATCAGCAGACCAATGATTGTCGAAATATCCACTATACGCTCCTGGCCGCGGGGGCCGCTGCTTCGTCCTTATCGACACACTCGAGGCCGACCTTTGCTCATCCGTCTCGTTCGGCGGCGCCGTCGGCGCCTCGGTCGGCGGAAAAACACCGAATCCGCCGCCCGTAGCCAATCGCCAGATCGACCACCTGCTCCATGGTCTCCTTGACCATGAGCTTGTCGCCGGTCGTCATCGTGATCAGCGTGTCGGGCGTACGCTCGACGAACTTGATCAACTCGGCGTTCACGATGACCTGCTTGTCGTTAAGACGCGTTACGGTGATCATTCTTCGCTCCCTCGTTCGTCGCCGATACCCGGCCTCCATGGGGGGCGAAACGTCATCGGCGACGGGTCAGCTTCTTTCTGTCGCATGACCGACTATCTCACAATCGACAACAACTCGGTCAGCAACTGGTTGGACGTCGTTATTATGCGGCTGGCCGCCGAGAACCCGGTGCTGGCCACGATCAGGTCGATGAACTCTCGCGAGATATCCACGTTGGACGTCTCGATCGCGCCGGCGACGATCTTGCCCGCCCCGTTGGTCATGGGCGCGGCGATGATGGCCTCGCCACTGTTGGGGCCGGCCTTGAACATGCTCTCCCCGGCGTCGATCAATCCGGCATAGTTGGGAACGGTCGCCACGGCCAGCCGCCCCAGTTCACGGGTCGAACCATTGCTGAACGAACCGGTGATCGTTCCATCGCTGGAGACACTGAAGTTGGTCAGCGTTCCGGCCGCTTCGCCGTCCTGGCTGGACAACTGCACGCGGGGCCTTTTGCCTTCCCTGAGGACGCCGCTGATACCGCTGAGTTCCATCTTCACCTGTAGCGGCGACAGCACGCCGGTCGAATCGCGGTCAATCGTCAGCGTCGTCCCGGAACTGGCGAGGTAATCGCCTTTGGGGTCGAAGTTGATCGTTCCCGACCCCAGAACCGTGGAGACGTCGGTGTCGTCGAGACTGTTGGCGTAAAACCCCCACTCACGACCGCTATTGTCCTGACTGAGCAGAACGAACGTCAGGTCCACCATCGCCTTGTTGCCAAGCGAATCGTACGCCTCGTAACTGCTGAACACGCTGGTCCCATTGGCTTCCTGGCTCGACCCGAACGTCAGCGGACCAGGCACCGTCGCTGCTTGGGTGGGGTTGCCGGTCACAGTGACAGTCAGGCCGCCGGTACCGATCTGGATGGCGTTCTCCTCGCCGATATTGCCGACAATCTCCAGCGACCACGTGCCGTTGCCGTTGTTCTTGATGTCGTGGCCGGCCGGTCTACAGCCGGCAGGGGTCAACGTCGGATCGGTATTGACGCCGAAGGCGCTGACCATGAAATCCTGCAATTCCTCGACCGTCGTCGTGGCGGTGATATCCAACTTCCGAGGCCCCTGGAGGCGGCTGGCGCCCCGCATGCCTTCGAAATTCAGCGTGGTCCCGATTTCGAAGATCGGCGCGAGATTCCCATCCTCACGCAGGTCGGTCAACAGCGACGTGTTGGCCACGGTCCCACCGGCGGCGGTGCTGTCGGTCAGTGCGTTGGACTCCAGGACCGTCCCCTGCGTCGCCACCTTCACCTCGGTGCTGGCGCCGCCGAGTTGCCCCTCCAACGTAACGTTGCTGGTCGCTCGGGCGATGGTGACCTTGTTGGTCGGAATCCGAAGCCGGTCCAGGGAGCCTTCCAGGATATTGTAGTTTTGATCGACCCCGTAGCCCATCACATATAGACCTTCAGGGGAGACCAAGTAGCTATCGGCGTTCAGCTCAAAATGGCCGCTCCGGCTGTAATACCGCTCGCCGCCGTCGAGGACGAACATGCCGTCGCCGTCGATGGCCATGTCGGTCTTCATCCCGGTCAGTTTGATATTGCCGCTGGCGAAATTGCGCTGGATCTTGCCGACGCGAACCCCGAGGCCCTTTTGGGAGGGGTTGGAGCCGCCGAAGGTTCCCCCCGGAGGGGTGCCGAAGCTGTAGGTCTCGGAGTACTCCGGCTGGAACAGGGCGCGCGATCCTTTGAACGCGGTCGTGTTTACGTTGGCGATGTTATTGCCGATTACGTCCAGAGCGGTCTGGTTGGCGTTGAGCCCGCTCATCCCGGTGTACAGTGCGGTCGTCAGTGGCATCTATTGGCTCCTTGATCCGTGGCCGCGTCGGTCGTTCGGCGGCCTCGGGGCTTTCCGACCGCAGTCGGAATCCGCCCCACCAGTGGTTTCTCTAATGATCTCTGATACGTACCGTCAAATCGGCGCCCGTGAATGGGCTCGGACGTCTTCTCGCTACGCCTCCTGTGTATCCCCGCCGTCGACGGAGGTATCGCCAGTCCCATCGCCGGCCTCATCGGTCGTCTCATCGGCTGTCGAATCGACCTCGATCGCCGCGACGGGCACGCCGACGTAGGCGATGTCCATGAGGTTGACGTCTTCGCCGGTGTCCAGTTCCAGCGTCACCTCACCTTCGACCAGCCGGACGCCGGTGACGACGCCCTTGGTCTCGATCCACTGCACATCGGGATCGGTCACATCGGCGCCGGCGGGCCGTGTCTTGGCGGTCACCTCTTTGCCGATCAGGTTCGCGCCGGTGGCCATGTCGCTCTGGAGGGCGAGCCCCTGGAGCGTCTGGTTCAACATGAAATTCGTCATCGCCTGGTCCTCGCCCTGGGTGACGAGTTTCCCAAGCGTATCGGTGAGCTTGGTGCTCTCTTCCATCGACCGGATCGAGCTGATCTGGTTGAGCAGATCCTGATTCTTCATCGGCTCGAACGGATCCTGCTGACCCAACTCGGTAATCAGCAGTTTGAAGAAATCCGCGCTCTCCAGGTTGTTCAGCGACGCATCGCCTCTGACGATGTCGCCGACCTGTCCGCCTGCGCCTGTCGCACCTACGTCCATTGGCTTGGGTCCTTATGCAGTGAGATTCAGTTCCGGTTCCATGTCATCAGCGAACGATCCGCCCCGGCGCTGATCGCGATCGGGTTCATCGTCCGTTTCGCGGCGGCCGTCCGAAGGCTCTCGGTCGTCTCCGCTGCTATCGCCGTCGGCGGTCGCGTCGCCGGGGGTACTCACGTTCACCGTGATCCGCTCGGCTCGCATGCCGTGGGCGCCGAGGCTCTGGGCGAGGCGATCGGCGGAGCTTTGCAGCAGTTGACGAACGGCTTCGGTTTCGACGGTCAGCTCCACGTGCACCGTCGTCCCGGAGGTTCGCAACATCACCTCGACGCTGCCCAGCGAAGGGGGGTCGAGTCGAATCCGCGCCACGCCGCCGCGACCGAGAACGCCGAGATTGCGCCAGCGAACGGTTCGCGAAGCCAGTTGATCCACGTTCGCCTCGGGCAAGTCGGCGGCCGCGTCGGCGGTCGATGCCGTCTCGGCGCCTGACGCCGACGGCGTCAACGTCATCGCCATCGGCGAGTCGGCCCCGCCGACGGCGGCGACCGACGAAACCCCGCCCATCGTACCGGCGGCGACATCGACCCCGTCGGTCACAGCCGTCGCTACGGTCGCGGCGACGGCTCGGCTTGCGCCGGCGGTCTCGTCGCCGGCGGTCTCGGCGGGCGTCTCGGTCGATTCGGCGACCTCGGCGACCGCGACGACCGCGACGGCCTGCGCCTCGGTGACCCGATCGGCCATGGGCGAAGCCGGTTGTGCTTCGGGCTGATCCTTCGATTGACTGTTCGCGTCGCCGTCGGCCTTCGGCTCGGGCGACTCGACAGAAGCCGCCGTCTGAATACCGATTGGGGTCTTCTCGCCGGTGGCGTCGGAAGCGTCGCCTTCGACGACCGGCCGGCCGGTCGATGCGACTTCGAGTGCAGCCTCGCCGTCGGCGACGGCTTCGGCGACCGCCTCAGCAACCGCCGCGTCGGCCCCAACCGAAGTCGCGGCTTCCCGGGTGGACGCCCCTTGCATTCGCAATTCCTCCAGCAAGGCCGCGGCCGTCGCTTTGGCCGGGTCGGCGGCGACCTCCTCGGCCGCCAGTTCGGCTCCGACGGCCTCGGACTCGACCGTTTCGGTCCCGGCCGACCCGGCGTTCTCGGCGACGGGCGCCTCGGCCGGCTCGCTCGATTCACCGGCCGCCGCCGTCAGCGCCGGATCGCCGTAGTCGTCCGTGTCGCCTTCTTTGGCGGCGTCCCACCCCGGGGCGAACTCCAGGGGTTCGTCTTCGGACTTGGGCGGTACGGATCCGACCGAGGTCGAACTCCCCGCCTCGTCCATGACCTGGCCGAACCCGGCCTGGCCCTCGGGGGGCGCAACCGGGGCCGACACTCCACTGAGCGAGTCGGCTGCGTTCGGCGACATCGTCATCTGGTAAAGGGCGTCAAGCATGACAGTCCTTTCGGCGAGCCCCGATAGCGTCAGGGCCGACGGTGATACGACTTCTTGTAGTGAGTACGCGCATTTACACTTCCCGCATCAGGTCCAGAAGACGCTGCAATTTGATCTTCTCCGCCGGCGACCGAAACTTGCCGACGATGTCCGCAACCGCCTGAGCGCCCATCGCCGCCATGTACTTGGCGGCCAGATCCTCCGGCAGATCGCTCAGCACATCCTTGGCCTGCTTGGGCGCCATCATCTCGTACAATTCCAACTCGCGTTTGAATCCGGCGTCGTCCTTGCTTCGCCGCGCCGCTTCGATCTCCTCGGCGAACGCGATGCGCTCGTTGGCCAACGCGGCTCGCTCGGCTTCGATCTGCTTGCCAAGCGTCTCCAACTGACGACGCTGATGATCCAACTCGGCGCGCGACCGACTGGTCAGCAGTTCGGTGCGTTCGATCGCCTTCTCGCTCATCTCCAGGTCGGTCCGGGCGGCCGCCGGAAGGGCCTGGCGCGTCGTCGCCGGTTGCGTGGTCGTTTCGGACGCCGACGGGTCGAACAGTTCACGCCCTCGGATCATTCGGCCGATCACGTCGCGATTGGCGACCGACAGCCGACCGGCCGCACTGAGCCAAATCGCCAGGCCGACCACCGTGAGCGTCACGATGATGCAGACCATCGCCATGATGTGATAGACTGATCGCATGATCTAGTTCCACCCGTCCGTTCGCTGATGGCCGATTCGCATCAGCGTCATGTCGTCGGTTTGGCGAAGCTCGTCTCGCTGCAACGCCTTCATGTACTTGGCGTGCTGGCGGTCCTTCAGCTTCGTCAGCACCTTCCGCTGTTTCACCGCCTCGACGGCCTCGGCCCGCCGGTTCGCCAGTTCGACGGCCGCCTCGTGCAGGTCGCGTCCCAGTTCGATCATCCGCCGATTCAGCGCCATCACGTGCCGGCGGTACAGGCTCATGTACTGCACGTTCACGCTGCCGGTCAGCACGCCTTCGCGAACCAGCCGATTCTGGTCGGCCACACGGGCGCGCATGTCGCGAATCCGGTTCTCGATCTCGGCCACCTTCCCGCTCGCGTCGGCCATGGTGCGAAGCGCGCGCTGCTCGGTGTGCTCTCGCATCTTCAAGATCGACTCGACTCGAAATTTGAACTTCTTGGCCACGTGGATCTACCTTTACCGGAGCCCGGCCGCCATGGAGGGGGAGCCGGGCTTGAGAGCTTTCACTCGTTCGGCCAGTTCGATCAGGCCCATTTTGGCCTGGGAGTAGCTGCATCGTTCGCCGATGCCCTGGGCGAGGAATTCTCGAATCAGGGGCAACGCCTCGACGGCCTGGTCGCAGTCGGGGTTGGAGCCACGGGCGTAGGCGCCGATATTGACCAGATCTTCAATGTCCTTATGCACCGCCAACACACGCTGAAGCTCGCGAGCGGCCGCGCGGTGGGGTTCGTCGGTGATATCGATCATAATCCGGCTGACGCTGTCCAAGACGTCGATCGCAGGATACTGTCCCCGGTTCGCCAGTTCGCGACTCAGCCAGATATGGCCGTCGGTGATCGACCGGACCGCGTCGGCGATCGGGTCGGCCATGTCGTCGCCTTCGACCAGGACGGTGTAGAACCCGGTGATCGAGCCGGCGCCGGTGCGGCCGCTGCGCTCGAGCAGTTCCGGGAGCAGGTTGAACACGCTGGGGGTGTACCCCTTGGTGGCCGGGGGTTCGCCGGCGACCAGTCCGATTTGCCGCTGGGCCATGGCCAGTCGCGTCAGCGAATCCATCAGCAGCAACACGTCGCAGCCTTCGTCGCGGAAGTACTCGGCCACCGTCGTGGCCACCGCGCCGGCCTGCACGCGAACCAACGGCGGCTCATCGCCGGTGGCGACCACCAGTACGGATTTCCGCATGCCTTCTTCGCCGAGGTCCTTCTCGATGAAGTCCCGCACCTCGCGGCCGCGTTCGCCGACGAGGGCGATCACGGTGACGTCCGCGGAGGTGTAGCGGCTGACCATGCCCAGCAGGACGCTCTTGCCGACGCCCGCCCCGGAGAACACCCCCATCCGCTGGCCGCGACCGACCGTCATCATGCTGTCGATGGCTCGGATGCCGGTGCCGATCGGTTCGCTGATTCGCTCGCGCTCCATCGGGTCGATCGTATCGGGGTACACCGGCCGGCGGCTTTCGATCGTCAGCGGACCCTTGCCGTCGATGGGCTCGCCGAAGGCGTTCAACACTCTGCCCAGCATGGACCGGCCAACGCTGAGGCTCTGCTCGCCGGAAATGCATCGCACCCGGTCGCCGCGGCTGATACCGGTGGTCGACCCCAGCGGCATGATCAGCGTCTGGTCGTCGGCGAACCCGATCACTCGGGCTTCAACCGTGCCGCCGCGACGAAGGATGCGGCAACCGGACCCGATCGGGACCGCCAAGTCGGCCACCATGACCGTCAGCCCGCGAACGCCGGCCACCCGACCGGTGACGCCCATCGGCTGGGCGTGGCGTACGATCTGCTTGTAGGACGAAAACAGGCTCATGAGGGATCCTTCGTTTGGCCGGTGATCGCGTAAACTACGTTGTCAAGCTGGGTCTCAATGCGAGCGTCGACCTCGCCGTTGCGCGTCTTCAACACCACGTCGCCGGGACCAAGATCGGGGTCGGGAACGAAGGCGACCATGCTGCTCAAGCCCATCTCGTCCATGAACTCCGCGGCGTACTCTCGCAACTGGTCCAACTGGTCCGGGCACACCTTCGCCTGAATCTTCCCGGCGCAACCGGCCATCTCCAACGCCCCGGCCAGGTTTGCCTGGGCCGTGGCGATGTCGCCGGAAGCCTCCACGTGCGTAACCTTCCTGGCGATGGTCAACGCGAAATCCAGCAGTTCCTGCCGGCCCTGCATAAGCAGGTGTTCTCGGGCCTGGTCCAGTTGCTCAATCGCCCCCCGAAGCAACGTCTGTAGTTGTTCGGTCTGAGTGGCGAAGTTCGCGTGGGCCTCGACAAAGGCCTTCTCGGCGCCGTCGGCCTGACCGTCGATAAGACCCTGGGCCTGACCCTTGGAGTACCCTTCGGCACGGGCTTGCTCGGCGACCTGCTCGGCGTCCGCGACGGCCACGGCCATGATCGCATCGGCCTGGCGACGGGCGTCGGTCACGATCTTGGCGGCCTGATCGCTGAAGTTGACGATATTCAGCGCCGCCATCTTCCCCACCGCCGGGCCGACCATCGAACCATCGCATTTGATTACAGGCGACATCTAAATCTGAACCCTTCTGCTTTGTGGGTCATTCCACAATTGAATCTGAACCCTTCTGCTTTGTAAGTCATTCCACAATTGAATCTGAATCCTTCTGCTTTGTGGGTCATTCCACAATTGAATCTGCATCCTTTGCCTTCGTGGGCTATTCCACGATATCATCGCCGCCGCCGCGGCCTGCGATGACGATTTCGCCGGAGTCTTCAAGCCGCCGGACGATATCCACGATCTTCTGCTGGGCCGCCTCCACGTCGCTGACGCGGACCGGGCCCATGTACTCCATCTCTTCGGTGATCAGTTCGGAGGCCCGTTCGGACATGTTGCCGAACAGTTTGTCCTTCAGCTCTTCGCTGGCCGTCTTCAGCGCCAGGGCCAGTTCGTCGTTCTCCACCTCTTTGAGCACCGCCTGGATGCCCTGGTCCTGGACCTGGAGGATATCCTCGAACACGAACATAAGCCGGCGGATCGACTCGACCAGTTCGGGGTCTTCGGCTTCGAGGCCCTCCATGATCGATTTCTCGGTGGCTCGGTCGGCGAGGTTGAGCATCTCGGCGACGTTCTCGACGCCGCCGGCCTTCTCGAAGCTCTGGCCCACGATCGCCGCGAGCCGATGCTCCAGACCGAGTTCCACTTCCCGAATCACTTCCGGGTTGGTCTGCTCCATATTGGCGATCCGCTTGACGACCTCGATCTGCTTGCTGGAGGGTAACCCCGCGAGAATCTCGCCGGCCTTGTCGGCGTGCAGATGGGCCAGGATCAGCGCGATGGTCTGGGGGTGTTCATCCTGGATGAACGTCAGGAGGTTCTCGCTTTCGGCTTTCTGCAGGAACGAGAATGGGCTGGACGAAATCGCCGCAGTCACCTGCCCGATGATCCGGTTGGCCATATCGGCCGGCAGACTCTTCTGCAGCAGCGCGGTGGCGTATTCCAGCCCGCCTTCTTCCATGTAGGTGCTGGCCAGCGCCACGTTGTAGAACTCCGACAGCACCGCGTCGCGCTGGCGCATGGTGATGCCTTCCAACGAGGCGATCTCGCGCGAAACGTCTTCGACCGCGTCGGGGTCAAGACGCTTGAGCACCTCGGAGGCCGTTTCCTGCCCGACGCTCATCAGGAAGATCGCGGCCTTGCGAATTCCGGTGCAGTCGATTGTCTCATTTGCCGGCGCCATACAAACCCTCGTTCACGTCAACCTTGCTCAATCCAGCGTTTCACCAGACTCGTCGCGCTATCGGGCCGTTCGCGAACCATATCGCCGACCTGTTCGACCACCTTCTGAGTCCGAATGGAGTCTTCATCCAACTCGATGCCTTCCAGGGCGCCCTCGCCGCCATCGACGGCGCCGACGGTGGTGTCGAGCATCGTATCGGCCAGCGACGACTGCATAATGGGCGGATCGGCGTGCTTACGCTTGGCGAACATCATCACCATCACCAACGCCGCCACCGCCAGCGTCCCCAGCACGATCGGCTTGGGGTTGGTGGTCAACGCGCCGACCACGCTCGCCTGAGCCTCAGCGACGACCGTCTCGGCGGGAGGAGCAACATACCAATCCACTTCAACATTCCTGTCGTCCTTGATATTCGCCGCTGTTTTGACGCAATCGCGAATCCGCATCAGGTGGGCGTCAATATCGGCGGGACCGGGCTGGTTGTCGGAGCCGTTCTGCGACTGATAGGCGTGCACCAGGAAGGTTCGCGGCACGCGAACCGAGGCGGTGAGTTCTTTCAGCCCGCCAGGGCCTTCGGTGCGAACGGTGCGCTCTTCGGGGAAGCGGACTTCCATAGCCGTCTGGGTGCGTTCGCTGGACCCGCCCCCGCCGACGCTGGTCGGCAACCGGGCCGACCCGTTGGCCGCGACGCCCGGCTCGGCGGCCGTTCCGCCGGAGCCCCTCATCTCCTCGGAAGATGATTCGGCCTTGGCTGTGACCGGCGTGGAGTACTTCCGGGCCTCGGTGGTCAGGCTTCGGGTGGGGTCGAGCACGGTCGAGACGCTCACGATGACCCCGGGGATGTTGCTCAGCGCCTGGCGGATCTTATCGGCGTAGTACTTGTCCCAACCAGCGATGCTGTCGAGCCGTTCGCCGGTGTCTTCGTCGTCGTTGGGAACCTTGAACGACTTCTTGTTGGTCGTGTCGACAATACTGATGTTCTCGCGAGCCAGTCCCGGAACCACCGGCTGCACCATGTCGGCGATCGCCTTTCGCATCCGCCGGGTGGTGATCCTTCCGGGATTCATCGTCAAACTCACCGAAGCGTTCGGCTTGATTCGGGCGGTCCCGAGGCTCTTGGGCCGGCCCTTCTGCACCACAACGTAGGCTTGCTTCACATCGGCGAACCCGGCGGTGATCATACTCGACAGCTTCGTCTGCTTGGCGTGCGTCCAGAGTCGCGCGGAGTTGCTTTCGGTTTGCCACAGCGAGGGGTTCAACGCCGATTCCATCAGATCGCTCATCGCGTCGGGAGGCAGGATCTGCTGCGCCGCCAGAATCGCCCAGGCTCGGTTCTTCTCCGCCGCCGACACCTTCAAGTCCCCGTCGATGGTCTTGACCGTCAGGCCCGACTGGCGCAGCGCCTGCTCGGCCGCCATCTGCGACTCGGCGGCCGGCGGGGTGTTGAACACGTTGACCATCTCCGGGGCGCCGGCGGCCTGGAGCATCCAGACCAACGAGACGGCCACCAGGATCGCGGCCAACCACCCCACCAATTTCTGGGAGGTGTTCAGCCCGCCAAGCAACTGGCGGACCTGTTCAAATTTCATCCTAAGAAATTCCATGCCCTACGGTCCTCCATGACCATGGCAAATCGGCCGCTCCGCGACCGATTCCGATCCTACATTCGCATCTGGCGCACTTCGTTATAGGCGTCCAGTAGTTTGTTCCGTATCTGAAGCAACGTCGAAAACGCCAAGTCGGCCTTCTCGACCGTCGTCATGACCTCGGCCATATTGTCGGTCTTGCCGGTCGCCAGGGCGTTCATCGCCTTCTCGGCGTCGGCCTGCATCTGGTTCACTTCGGCGATCGACGCTTTGAGCACCTCGCCGAACTGCTGGCCCGGCGTCCGGCCGGTCGCGGCGACGTCGCCGCCGAGTTTGCTGACGCCGCCTACGTTCGGATTGAAATTGATCTGCGACACAATCTATCCTCTCTAAGCCAGGATCCTCAGATCCGACATGTACATCTGCTTGGTCACCTGCAGCGCCGTCAAGTTCGCTTCATACGCTCGCTGGGCGACCAACGCGTTGGTCATCTCCATATGCATGCTGATATCCGGCATTTTGACCATCCCGGCCATCGGCCCGGAGGTGATCGCGTCGGGATGCTCGGGATTTTCAACGAACGTGAACACGTCCTGCCGTTCGATCGAGGCCACGCGAACGCCGGCGCCGGCCGCTTCGAACAGCGGAGCCCGACGCTGGTACGGATTCGGGCGCCCTTCGGGGTCGCGAGTCGTCTCCATGTTGGCCAAGTTCGAGCTGATTGTGTCCATCCATACCCGATGGGCCACCATCCCGCCGACTGACGTATCCAATGCGTTGAACATCGCGTCGTTCTCCAAGAGTCTCCAACGGTCGGCCCGTCGGGGCCGGCCGTCATGGGTTACCGCAACCGACCTCGAATCGCCGTTTCCAACTGCGCGCTCTGCTGACTGAACAGCTTGGCGGCCGCCTCGTGCCACAAGGCGTTCTTGAGCATCTCGTTCTGGAGATGCTCCACGCTCCGGTCGGAGCCGTCGTAATAGTTCATGAAGCCTTCGACCGGCCGAGCCGTTACTTCCATCGACCCGCCGAACTTGATGTTCGAGGTCGATCTCATCAGGAACCGATGCGGGCTGTTCGACTCACGATTCTCGATCGCATCGCTCAACGCCCCGAGGAACTCGTCCACCGGAAGGTCCGTCTGGCGGAAGCCGGGGGTGTTGATATTGGCCACGTTGCGAGCCAACACATCCTGGCGATGTTCACTGAACGCCAGCACCTGTTGCATGATCGGCAAAGACGTGTTGTCGAACAGCAGGTTGAACATTTCCGGATTCATTCCTTTCCGACCGGCTCAAACAAGCCGCAGACCATTGAGGTACACAAACAACCGCCGTGCCATCGATCGCCTCATCGGCGACAATATCGTATCATCTGTTTCAATAGCCACTTAAGACGCCACTTCCGACAACCGCTCGCCCAACCGTCCGGCTTGGACCGGCAGAAATTGCGCCAAGGGCGCAAGAACTGCCGCCTCAGGCTTCGGCGAGGACGCCTTCATCGCGGTAGCGTTTGAGTTTCAATCCCAGCGTCCGAACGCCGATGCCCAGAGCGCCGGCCGTTCGGATCCGATGGCCGCCGAAGCGGTCCAGCGTCAAGAGAATCATCTGGCGTTCCATGTCGGCCAGCAGCGCTCCATCGGCGGGGATACCTTCGGTTTCATCGGCGCCGTCGAGCCACGACGAGATCGTGTGGGCCTCGATCGTTCCGCCTTCGGCGAGAACGTTGGCCCGTTCGATGATGTTCTGCAATTCCCGAACGTTGCCCGGCCAGCGGTACCGTCGCAACGCCGCCAACGCGGAGGCGGTAATCATCTTCGGCCGCCGGCCCTCGCGCCGGGCGCTCTGCTGATTGAGATACTCGGCCAGCGGCTCGATATCGTCGACCCGTTCCCTGAGCGGCGGCACGATGATCGGCACCACGTTGAGCCGATAGTACAAGTCGGCCCGGAACTTCCCTTCGCCCACCCACTGCTTCAAGTCGCGATTGGTCGTTACGATCACACGCACGTCCACTTTGCGGGTGACGCTGGAACCGACGCGCTCAAAGGTCTTCTCCTGGAGAACCCGCAGCAGCTTCGCCTGTAGGGAGATGTCCATTTCGCTGATCTCATCGAGCAGCAGGGTGCCGCCGTCGGCCAGTTCGAATCGCCCGCGGCGGAGTTTGTCGGCCCCGGTGAAGGAGCCGGCCTCGTGGCCGAACAACTCGCTCTCCAACAGGCCCTTGCTCAGGGCGGCGCAGTTGACCGCCAGCATGGGCTTGTCGCGACGATGGCTGGACGCGTGAATCGTTCGAGCGATCACCTCTTTGCCGGTGCCGCTCTCGCCCTGAACCAGAACCGTCGCCTGGCTGTTGGCCACCAGCGTGATCCGCTTGGCGATCTGCTGACACGCGGCCGAAACGCCGATCATCTTGGCCGGCCGGAGCGTTTCGGACAGTTCCGCCCGAAGCACCTCGTTCTCGCGCTTGAGGCGGCCGTGGGCGATCGCCCGGTCGATCAGCGTGAGAACCTCGTCGCCGTCGAAGGGCTTGGTGATGTAATCGTACGCGCCAAGCCGCATCGCCTCGACGGCCGTATCGATCGTTCCGTAAGCGGTCATGAGGATCACCGGCGTTTCGACCCCCGCCTGACGAAGGCTTTGCAGCAGAGCAATTCCATTCATCCGGGGCATCTTTAAATCGGTGATCAAGGCGTCGCACAACTCGCCGCCGCAGGCCAGCATCGCCTCGGCCGACTCGAACGCCGTCACCTCATGGCCGGCCTCCAGAAACGTCGCCGTAAGCGAGTCTCGCATGATCTCGTTGTCGTCTACCACACATATATGATGCATACCCTTCTCCGGTCTTGTTGTACGTCGTTAATACTGCAGCTCTACTGCTGTTTGGGCAGAACCATGCGGAATCTAGCGCCGCCCAGTCCGTCAGGCGCCTTGGCGTTGGACACGTGCACGCTGCCGCCGTGGCTTTCGACGATCCGGTGAACGATGGCCAATCCTAGCCCCGTCCCCGACCCCTTGGTCGTGAAGAACGGATTGAAGATCTTGTCCACCACCTCGGCGTCGACCCCGACGCCGCTGTCGCAGATTTCGATCATGACGTTGTCGCCTTCGTCACCGGCGGTGAGCCGAACTTCGCCCGACTCGGCCGCGTCGATGGCGTTGTACAGAAGATTGCTCACCGCACGAACGATCAGCATGTGATCGACTTCCAAGACGACGTCGCCGTCGATGTGGCGGGTCAGCTTCGTCCCGGCCGCTTGCAGCCGACCTCGGGCGAGGTCTTCGGCCGCGGCGACCACCGCCGACAGTGTCGTCCGTCGGCGTTGGGGGCGCACGTCGCCGGCGAACGCCAGCACGTCGGTGACGATGCCGTTGAGGCGGTCGACGCCGCCGGCGATTCGCTCGCTGATCGCCCGGCTCTTGGGCCGATCGACCAATTGCTTGTTCAACAGCCCGGCGTACAAGGCGATGCCGCCAAGCGGATTTCGAATCTCATGGGCGATACCGGCGGCCATCTCGCCAAGGGCCGCCAAGCGGTTGCGACGCTGAAGCTCCCGATTCTTGCTGGCTAACTCGTCGCGAAGCGCCGCCACCTCGGCCGCCAACTTGGCGTGCGAGTCGCGAAGCCGCTCGGTCACCTCGGTGTAGGCCGACATCATCTCGGCCAACTCGCGCGACTCGTCAATATCGATTGTGGGCGCCTGTTTCGCCATTCTGCTCAGCCTTCCTGGTCCGTTCGGTCTACGTATTTCGCCTGCCCGGCCCCATAGGCGCCTCCGGCGTACGCGGCGTACGCGGCGTTGAGTTTCCGCCCCGTCGTCGTCGACGCCGCCGACTGGCGAAACTGCTCGCTTCGCTCCTTCAACGTGTCGCAATCGCCCTGGTCCTGGTCGAGAATGCCGACCAGCAGTTTCTGGACCTCGCCGACCAGATCGCCGACCACAAGACGCTCGCCGGCCGGCAGCGAGTTGCGAAGTTCGTTCCACCGGCTGCGAAACGGCTCCAGCCGCTCGTTGATCTCGGTCAATTCGGTGATCATCCGCTGACGATCGCCCAGGATCCGCAGCAGTTCCTCCGGCCGGTCGCCGTCGATGGCGGCGCGTTGGGTCTGAGCCAGGTCGCCAAGACGCCGATACGCGTCGCGCTGCTGGGTGAGCAGTTCGGTCAGGCGTCGTCCTTGTCGGCGGGCGGTGTCGTTCATGGTCATTCCTCGTCGGAAATTTCGGGGTTCAAGTACGCCACGGCTTCCAGCCACCGATTCCAGGCCACCGGCGCCGTCTGCACCTCCGGCAGGTCCCCGTCGGCGTACTTCACGTGCTTGCGGAGTTCCTCGGCGCGTTCCATCGACGCCTGCGCCTGGCCGAGCCGGCCTAGAGCGATGTGGCAGTTGTAGATCGCAATCAGGCCGCCGAGTGCTTCGGGGCGACGCTGATACAGGAACACGGCCTTCTCGTATCGTTCCAACGCCTCGGGGTATCGGCCCAATTCGAACATGCAATCGCCCAAGGCGAAGTAGCTGCAGCGACGGAACGCCTGCTCGGTCGCGTCCAGATCGCCCCCGAGCGCCTCGAAAAGATCGATCACCTCGGCATGCAACGCCGCCGCCCGCTCCAACTGGGCTTTCGCCCGGGCCCGCAATCCCCGACGGCGAAGCACGTCGGCCTCCATCGCCGCGGCTGTCATCTCTCGGGCCGAATGCTGGTAGCTGTCGGCGATGTAATACTGGCTCTGCGTCGCACGAACATACCGCCATCGATACCCCTGCGGGTCGGCCGCGCTGGCCGCGACGGGCTTGCCGGGATCGCGCTGGACGGCCTCGGTAAGTACGCGCCGGGCCTGGCGCCATTTGCCCTGGCTGTGGTACAGCCGGCCCAGCCCGAACAACGCCTGCCGGTACAATTCCGACCCGGGAGTAATGCCCTCCTGGTCGTTGGTGACGTCGTGGAGGATTTTTTCGGCCTCGCCGAAAAACTCCGGACCCTTGGCGATGTAGCATCGGGCCATGGGGATCAGACCTTCGACGGCTTTGATGTGACGACTGCCGGGGATGCGAGTTTCCAGGTTGGTCTTGTACGCCCGGATCGCCTCGTCGTACTCGCCCGACGCCTGCAACGTGCGACCCAACACGAACCGGGCCTCGGGAATTCGCTCATCGCCGGGCCGGCCGACGATGAACCGCTTCAGCGCCGCCACCGCCTTGTCACGAAGGCCCGCCTGGTCGTACGCCGACGCGGCCGTCCACAGGCTGTCGCCGTGAAGCTCATCGTTGGTGCGAGACGCCTCGGTCGCCAGTTCCATGTAGGCGTCCCCGGCCGCTTGAAGATGCTCGGTTCGCTGCTCGGCGAGCCCGGCGATAACGACATCGCCGGCCAGCGAGTCGACGGCCCGGCGATACTCATCGGCGACCTGACCGGCCATCGCCATGTGAGCGGCGGCCATGCGACCGAGCATGTCCTGGCGACCGGAGTCGTCCCGTTCGGCGCCGGGGACCTCCGCCAGATCCTGCTCGAGTTGGACGAACCTCAACGCCTCGGGGTGCTTCTTGGCGGCCCGCAACGCGTTGTGACCGTTCACCAGGCCCTGGAGCAACTCGTCGATGCTCACGTAGGGATTCTCCGCGCCGTCGGATAG
The DNA here is from genome assembly GCA_965372365.1 of uncultured bacterium. GTDB lineage: Bacteria > Planctomycetota > Phycisphaerae > SM23-33 > FEN-1343 > CBDVCA01. Next base: position 5,571 of record CBDVCA010000020.1, on the reverse strand, counting down.
ATCCGAGACAGCCGCGGCGTAGTAATCGAGGGCCTTATCGTGCAGTTGCATCTGACCGAATGTCTTGGCCAAGCCGATCGTCGCGGCCGTCGCTATGGGCGTGTTGGCGGCCCGACTGATCACTTCGCTGAACAAGGCTTCAGCGTCGCGAGGGTTCTCGTCCCAAATCAATTCGCCACGCAACAACAGGCTCTTGACGTACAACGGCAACGCCGGCTCAATCTTCTCGACCAGCGTAATGAGAATATTGTCGGCCTGCTCGGTCAGCCCCTCAGCAGCCAGAACCCGGGCCTGCTGATACATCACCTGACGGTTGTGCGCCTCCCCGAGACCGCGTGACAACTGGGCGCCGACCAGATGCCTCGCCCGCCCAAGCAGTTTGCGGTCGATCATCTCCCCTACCGCCCGATCCAGCGCCCAGGCGTACTTATCGCTTGCCAATTCGCTCAGTTCGAGCAGGTGGGTCAACTCCTCCAGCCACACGTCGTCGTCGACTTCAGGCATCCCGCGCCGAATCTCGATGATCCGCCACGACATCTCCGCGGCGAGGGTCGTGTCCAACCGGGCCGCCTCTTTGTATTGAGCGATCGCGTCGGCGGGCCGCTCCAACGCCCCGGCGGCCTCGGCCAGTCGGACGGCGATCTCGGCGGTTTTGGGCTGACCGTGGCGAATCGCCCGCATGTAGGCTTCGCGCATCGCACGCCAATGACGCGGATCGGTCAGCTTATTGTCCTGAATGTTCCGCCAGCCGATTTCGCCCCCCAAAGCGTGGAGTTTGGCGCGATGAGGAAGATTGTCCTTGGGAGTGATCGACTCATTGAGCATCTCCGCGACGGCGCGAGCAACGACCGTGTAGTCGCCGTCGGATACGGCCTCGACGCCAGCGACCCGCCGATTGAAGGCCTGATCCCAGTCGACCGTCGGCCTCCGAAGAACCAGCACCAACGCGGCGACGCCGACAGCGACGACGCCCAGCAAAAGCAAGGGAACCTGCCACTTGCCCGCCAGACGAGATGCAATCGCACCCATATTATCCGTACTTTCGGTCATCCTGACCCTCTGCAGGCGCGCCTCCAATGCGCACCCGGCGCCGAACGAAACCAGTGACCCTACCGGGAATCATCCAAACGAAGAAAATGCTCGCGAATATCGTGCATAGACTTGCAGTCCCGCTTCATCAGCAGGACCTGATCCAGCCGCTCAAAAACCGACTCGTCGAAAAGACGGTGCCCGCCTCGGGTCCATTGGGATTCCCGAAGCAGACCCATAGTGGCGTAGTTATGAATCGTCTGCCTGGACAGGCCAGAGTAATCGATGATCTCCCCAATTCGATACAGCTTCGGCGGCCGCGGCCTGCCTTGGATGCCAAGAACCACGCCACTATCGCCGCCCCCGGCTATCGACCCCATCGACACGCCCGACGAATTCAAACTTGATGTCACCAACTGATCGGAATCCCGCATGCAAGCACCTCTACCTTTTACATTGTGTACAACGTATAGAGCATTCATGACCACTGGTGTCAAATTGTTTTTCCATGTTTTTTCATAACTCGATTGATATGCCCAGTTACACGGCAACACCTAGTCGGTGTTTTCACAGAAACCACAATATGTAGGGTTTGCAGGATATGCGGAACTTTCCGATCTTTCCGATTTTCATTCTGGCCAGTGGGTTCTTCCCGAGTGGACAATTCGGTCCGGTTGGAAGCCTCTGCCGAGGTGGTGGTGCGCTACAAACTCAGTAGATAAGCCTAGGAAAATGCAGTATTTCGGGGTATCAATGCTCGGCATGCCTCCCGATGCGTACCGGGGCCGGCGGCGGCGATTGCGTCCCCGAGCAATGCTGATGGCGAGCCGTTCGCTTTGGCGGCTTGACCCCTGACTCCGGCCATCGTAGGCTTGGCGACCGTTGATGGCGTGCGGACCGACGACGCCCGATGAATAATGAACCGGGAGGTGAATGATGGCGAATCATTTGGATGAATATCTTGGCCGCGTGTGGGTAAGTGACGGCGCTTGGGGCACGCAGATGCAACTGCGGGGACTTCCGGCGGGCGCCTGCCCTGAGTTGTGGAATGTCGAGAACCCCGCCGCCGTTGAGGCCGTCGCGGCCAGTTACGTGGCCGCCGGCAGCGACGTGATCATCTCCAACACGTTCGGCGCCAACGCGTTCATTCTCGCCCAGCACGACGCGGCTGACCGGGCGGGGGAGTTGGCCGAAGCGGGCGTAGCGATCAGCCGCCGGGCGGCGGGCGATTCGTCCAAAGTGTTCGCATCGATGGGCCCCAGCGGCAAGATCGTCATGATGGGCGACGTGGACCCCCAGCAATTGTACGAAGCCTTCGCAACAGCCTCCAAAGCCTTCGCCAACGGCGGCGCCGACGCGGTGGTGATCGAGACCATGACGGAATTGGCCGAGGTCGAGGTCGCCGTTCGCGCCGTGCGTGAGAACACCGACCTGCCGGTGGTGACCAGCCTGACGTTTGACAGCGGCGCCGATAAGACCGCCACGATGATGGGCGTGAGCCCCGCCGACGTCGTCGCCTCAGGCGAGCCGGCCGGGGTGGCGGGCTTCGGAGCCAATTGCGGCGTCGGGCCCGAGAGCTACGTCAAGGTAGTCGAACTCTACCGCCAGGCGACCAAGGCGCCCATCTGGGTGAAAGCCAACGCCGGCCTGCCGGTGATCCAAGACGGCAAGAACGTCTTCCCCCTGACCCCGGAGGCATACGCCGCGTTCGTCCCGGCCCTCGCCGCCGCCGGCGCCACCTTCATCGGCGGCTGCTGCGGAACCACCCCCGCCCACATCGCCGCGGTGCGGAAGGCGGTTGATGCGATGTTTCCCACGAGTACCGGTGGAACCGTCGGCATCGCCGCTGACACGCCCGTCAGTTGAGGCAAAGCCTCAAACGTTCAGGGGACTGGCTCCGAAGTCCCGGTTTCTTGGGACGAAGGTGCCTGTACCCGGCCCTTTTCGGCGCAGCGACCCTGTGGGCGATGCGATTCCACTGCTTCGGGTACAGGCGCCTTCGTCGCGGCAAGCCGCGTCTTCGGAGCCGGTCTTCGCCCCCCTGCAATCGCCACCCTCCTCGCCTATACGTCCATCGCTACTTGGGCGCCGACTGGATCGAATCTTTCAGATCTCGCATGTAGTGCGACATCATCCTGTCGACGCCCCCCGGCCACAGGGCCGACAGTCGGGCGAGGAATCGGCCGCCGAAGGTGAAGACCATCTCGGGTTTGTACCGGCCGGCCGCTCTGGCGATCGCTTCGGCGACGGGCCGGGCGGGCATGGGTTTGTGGAACTTGGTGAACTTCAGGTCGCGCCGCGGCCTGCGGGCCATCGACCCTTTGGAGAAGAACTCCGTTTCGGTCAGGGCCGGGCACACCAGCGTGACCCACACGTTGTGCGGACGCAGTTCAACGCGGGCGGCTTCGGTGAGCCCGTTGACGGCGAACTTGCTAGCGCAATACCCGCCATGAAAAGGCGTTGCGCGTTTGCCGATGACTGACGATACGTTGAAGATATGGCCGGAGCCCTGCTTGACCATGATCCTCGCCGCGGCCGTCATGCCGTACCAGAGGCCATAGAAATTCACGTCGAAGAGGCGTCGCAGTTCCTGCTCGTCGATATCGACCACCGGGGCATACAGACCGTACCCGGCGTTATTGACCAGGACGTCGACCCGGCCGAACCGCTCGACCGCCGCGGCCGCCATGGCGTCGACCTGCTCGCGCGAGGCGACGTCGGTTGGCGCGACAAGAGTTTCTTCCGCCCCCGCCTTTCGGCACTCGGCGGCGACCTCTTGGAGCCGATCGACCCGCCGCGCCGCCAGAACAACCGCCGCGCCGCGCCGGGCGAAGGCAAGAGCCGTCTCGCGGCCAATACCCGCCGACGCGCCCGTGACGATCACGACCTTCGGTTCACCAGGGTTCCGATCCATCCATCGCTCCCGACCGCTCATTCCCACGCGTGATACGTCAGGGCCGTCCCGATGACGGCGACCAGGGCCATCAGCCAGGCCCATAGTTTGACGCGGACGATCTCACGATCAAAATCCTTCCTCGACAGCCCCCTCCCGATCCAACCGATCAAGAACAGCACGCGCGACCGAATCGACCCATGGCGCCAATTGCGGCCGTCGCGAGCGAGGCCGTTGAGGCGGGCGATGTCCTCCAAGGCGCCGATAAACGCCGCGCCGCCGGCGGCCAGGTCGCCCCCGGGCATCGAAGGTTCGCCGTTGCTCTCGGCGTCCAGGCCGGCGCACCAAGCCCCGTAGACGTCAGCCTGCCGCTCAAAACGCCGGCTCAACCACCCGAATCCCACGCCGACCCCCGCCGCCATCAACGCGACCAGGCCCACGTGCTCGCCGATCGCGATCCACTTCGGCGCCATCATCATCCGATGGGCCAGCATCGCCGCCGCCGTCACCGCCGTCATGCACGTCATCATGCCGCCGGCCATAAACAGCAGGAAATAGGCCATGTGATGGGCCTTGACGTGCCCGGCCTCGTGCCCGAACACGGCCACAATCTGCCGATCGGTCATCTGCTCCAGCAGCGCGTCGCTGATCAGCACGTACCGAACCGTGCGATGCAACCCCATGACCCCAGCGTTGGCCACGACGCCGGCGGTGTCCCAGATGAGAATTTTGCGGTATCGAAAGCCGATGCGATCGCACAGGCGATCGAGCCGCCGGCGGAGTTCACCGTCGGGCATCGGACGGGTCTTCCAGATGCGAACCAGCAAGGCCGGGCTGAAGAAGAAGATCAACCCCACGGCCACCATCTTGCTCGCCCCCGAGACGATATCGAAAGTCTCCCCGGCGGGGACGAACCTCGGCGCAATGCGATCGACCAGATCGTGCGCCAGCATAATCAGCCCCACCGGAACGGCGATGAACAGGAAGTGGTGGCGGATATTGAAGGCCATATGCCGGCGGGCGTCCCAACCCGCCCGGACCGGCAACCCCGCCAACATCAGATCCTGCTCGACCCGCCAGCGGACTTCCTGGTCGAAACGGAACGTGATCCGCCAGTACGCGGCTATCGACAGGAAGAACAACCCCAGCAGCACCAGTTCGCCGCCGAGGGGAATCATCGCCAGCAGCGTAACGCTTCGAAGCACGTCGGAGGCGCCCAGAAGCACCAGGGCCGCCATGCCCCCCACCAGCCACGCCTGGGCCAGCACCATTCGCCGATGTTGGCCGCGAACCGCGGCGGCGAAGGGCTTGACCTCCGACATCAAATCGCGCATGCCCGCCCGCGTGAGCGCCCACGTAAGGCCGATTGCGCCCAGGAGATAGCCGACCGCCCCGGCCGCGAGGGCCCCCCAGGCCAGTTGACCCACACGGGGCCCGCGGTCGACGCCGAGGCTCAGAACCACTGCGAAAACAATAAGTACTATCATCTGCATAGAAGCTTTTCCGGTAGCCGGTAGCAAATTGTACGAGGTCGGCCGCGACGGGGCAAGCCTCGGCCTATCAGGCTCACGTCGGATTCGCGGGGAGTGGACCCGATGCGTGCTTGCCGTTACTAGCCCCCCGCAGTGCGGGGGGTCGAAAGACGTGTG
>CBDVCA010000019.1:0-29791 GCA_965372365.1 uncultured bacterium | reverse complement strand
CAAGGGCTCGACAGCACGCTCAACGGCAATTTACAGAAGAGAACTTACACTACCCACTCCCGTCGTGATGACGTATCCGCGTATGTTGCGTCGGAAGGTTGACACGGTGGGTCGTGTATCGCTCGGCGGTCGTCCGATCTTGGTGACGTCGGTGCTCAGCGGTCGTCACGTGGGTCTCAAATCCGTTGGGACGGACCAGTACATCGTGTGGTTCGGCGGGTTATGCCTTGGCGTGATCGACTTGGCCGTCGAATCGTTCACCGTCTCGGACAAGGGTCGTTTGGCGAGCGAACAGCATGAAACCCCTTGCGACGATCGCACGGAGAAAGCATGATCAATGGTAATACGGTGGTACACACAATGACCTGAAGCGCCACCTATGTCGTGACACTACAGTGTTACCTATGTCGTGACCGCACCTTTGCTGCGCCTGAAGCCTGAGGCCTGAAGCCTGTAGCCTGCCGTTCTTCCGTCACTCGTATCGACTTGCGCAGAGGGCGATGGCGAGGGCGTCGGCGACATCGGCGGGTTCGGGGAGTTGGGGGAGGTTGAAGACGGATTGGATGGTTCGCTGGACCTGCCGTTTGGAGGCGTGGCCGTTGCCGGTGAGGCTCTTCTTGACCTCGGTGGCCGCCAGTGACCGGATGCCCAGCCCCGCCTGTTGGGCGGCCAGCATGATTACGCCGCGGGCGTGGCCCATCAGAATCGACGTTCGGGGGTGTTTGTAATGGGCGTAGAGCTGTTCGATCGCGACGGTGTCGGGTTTCAGCTCGGCGATGAGGGCGGTCAGGTCGGCGTAGATCTGCTCGATGCGTTCGGCCATATTGGCTTTGGCGTTGGTTCGCAGGGCCCCGGCCTCGACGATCGCCGGCGTCGCGCCGCCGATATCGACGGCGGCGTAGCCGGTGATGTGCAGGCCCGGGTCGATGCCCAGAATGCGGAATGTGGAACGAGGCGCCATGGTTCACCCGGGCGGCGGCGGTCGCTACGGATCTTTTCGCCAGATCGTCCCGCCGGCGGTATCTTCGATGGTTACGCCGATCGCGGCCAGCTCGTCGCGAATCTTGTCCGAGAGTGCGTAGTTCTTGCTCTGGCGGGCGTCGGCCCGAAGCGAAATCATCACGTCCATCAACTCCGATTCCAGCCCGGATCCTCCCGGGGTCGTCGGGGGCGTTTCGAACAGTCCGAGGATTCGCCCGTTGCTCACCAGGTCGCGCCCGGCCGCCAGCACTAGCGCCTTGTCGGCGGTGCGGCCTTTGCCTTCCAACTGGTTGGCGTCCATGTACCGATTGATCGCCGCGGCCATCTCGTGCAATGCGGCGATCGCGCCGGCGGTGTTGAAATCGTCGTCCATCGACTCGTACAGCCGGACGCGGAACGACGCCACCTGTTCGGAGAACGCCGTCTGGATGGGCGAGTCGTCGTCGGAGCGGGCTCGCTGAACGGAATCGCCGACCGAGTATACATCCTCGCCCGTGCTGCGCCTGATGCGATCGAAGAGGCGATAGAACGCCCCGGCGGCCTTCTGCGTATTGGCCAACTGCTCATCGGAGAAATCCAGCGGCCGGCGGTAGTGCGTGCTGAGGACGAACATTCGAATCGTCTCAGCGGCGTACTGCTCAAGCAGGTCGCTGATGGTGCGGATATTGCCGAGGCTCTTGGACATCTTCTCGTCGGTCCACTCGCCGCCGGAGGCCTTGGTGCGGATTCGGGTGAGCCCGTTGTGCATCCAATATTTGGCGAACGGCTTGCCGGTGGCGGTCTCGCTTTGGGCGATTTCGTTCTCGTGGTGGGGGAAGATCAGATCCATCCCGCCGCCGTGGATGTCGAAGGTGTCGCCCAGCAGCGACATGCTCATGGCCGAGCATTCGATATGCCAGCCCGGCCGGCCCCGGCCCCAGGGCGAGTCCCAGCCCACTTCGTCGTCGCCGGCGCCCTTCCACAAAACGAAATCCGCCGGATGGCGGTTCCGGCTGGCCACCTCACGCGTACCGGTGAGAGCGTCGTCGGTCTTGCGACCGGAGAGTTTGCCGTAATCGACCGCCTGGGTATGGTCGAAGTACACGTCGCTGTCGACCACATACGCGGCGTTCTTGGCCACCAGGTTGGCGACCAGGTCGATAATCTGCTGGATATTGTCCGTCGCACGGGGAAAGGCGTCGACATTGCGGACTCCGAGCGCCTCGAGGCATTCGCAATAGTTGGCCGTCACCTTCGCCGCCAGGTCGGCCATCTCGACGCCCTGGGCGGCCGCCTCGGCGATTAGCTTGTCGTCGACGTCGGTGATATTGATGATGAATGTGACGTCGTAGCCCTTGTGCATCAGGTAGCGCTTGACCGTGTCGAACAGAATCGGACTGACGGCGTGGCCGATGTGACTGGGCTTGTACACCGTCGGCCCGCACAGGTAAATGCCCACGACGCCGGGGGTGACCGGCTCGAAACGTTCTTTGGTCTTGGTCAGCGTGTTGTAGATCTGTAGTGACATTCTATCGAGGCCTTGTTGCCCTTCACGGTCGTTATGATTCTCATTCGCGACCGTCGAGGGTCGCGTCCGGGGCCGGTTCGGCGGCGATCAGCACCACGGCCATCACGGCGATACCCTCGCCGCGACCGATGGCGCCCATGCCTTCGTTGGTCTTAGCCTTCACCGACACCGAACCGGCGTCGATACCTAATAGATCGGCTATCCGAGTCCTCATCGGCAGTTTCCACGGAGAAAGGATCGGTTCTTCGGCCAAAACGGTGATATCGCAATTGACGATTCGCCAAGCGGGGTCGATTACATCGTCCACCACTTCTTCCAGCAGCCCGTCCGAAGCCGCCCCGGCCAGGTCCGGGTCGCTGCTGGGGAATCGCTCGCCGATATCGCCGGCCCCCGCGGCGCCCAGCAGGGCGTCGATGACCGCATGGAGCACGGCGTCGCCGTCGCTATGGCCGCTGAGGCCCGGAGCGTCGGAAATCTCGACCCCGCCCAGCATCAGCGGTCGCGTCGGGTCGAACCGGTGACTGTCGTATCCCAATCCTATGCGTATCATTCCGGTAGAGTATCCGAAACCGCCTCGCCTTGGCAAGCACGGCTTGACGATTGATTTCACCCCGTAAGAAGGGGGCTCTCGCTCGCTCCCGGGCACTGGGTCGGCTATACTTGGGCCACCGTGAAAGGGTCTATTGAACAGACTGGGGCTGGTTTGGGGCTTCGTAGGCCCCGGCATGTTCGTTTTGCTGTCGCGACGGCCGCGGCTTTGGCCTGCGTGCTCGCCGGCTGCGGCAATCCGGTCCCGCCCGCGGCCGCCCAATGGCTCACCGACGGCCTCGCGGCGTACCGCATGGACGCCCACGACGAGGCCATTCGCCTGACCACCGCCTTTATCGCCGGCTACGCCTCCGCCCAGGAAGCCGGCGAGGCCCACTACCTCCGCGGCCTGAGCCGTCAGAAGACTGGCGACAATGGCGAAGCCCGGCGCGATTTCACCCGAGCCGTCGAACGGACCCGCCGACCCGAGCTGTCCGGCCGGGCCCACCTCGCCCTCGGCCACCTCGCCGCCCGTCGCGGCGACGAACGCGCCGCCGAAGCCGAATACCTCGCGGCCGTCCAATCCCTGCCGCCGGCCGATCCACCCGCCGCCGCGGCCCTCTACCGCCTGGCGATCTTGCTGCAACGCCGCGGCCAGTGGCTCGAAGCCGATCGCTACTTCGATCGCCTCACCTTCCTCTTCGCCCAAACGCCCTACGCCGCCGCGGCCGGCTCTCGCGTCCGTGGTCGTTTCTGGACGCTCCACGTCGCCTCCTGCAAACGCCGCGACAACGCCGCCCGCCTCGCCGTCCGCCTCCGCAAAGCCGGCTGGACCGTCCGCATCGTCCCCGCCGTCGGGGCAGAGATGCGCCTGGCCGTGCAAGCCGGTCGCTACGACACCCACGCCCAAGCCGCGGCCGCGAGCGAACGCCTACGGACGCGATACGAGGGCCTTGCGATTATTCCGGGCCGGAAGTGACTGAGCTTGCGGCCTGGGTGTGGAGGGTTCTTTCGGCCGATGGTTCGCCGTGACTAGCCCCCTGCAGTGCAGGGGGTCGCTGGGCGAACAGTGTTCGGGTTGCAGACTTGACGCTGATCGGTGGGAACCGAGAGTTCGAGCCACAGACTGCGGATTCGCTCGACATCGTTGAGCGGCAGGACTTGGTTTGGCGGCGGCTTGGCCGCTATTGCAGCTTCCTCGTGATGGCGCGGGCGAACCCCGGAACACCCACCCGATTCATCGCTCCGTGACGACGCGGCGTGCGAGCCGCCACGGAGCGCATGGCGCGCGGGCGTTATCTTCGCCGCCGCAGGAGAGCGACGGCCCCGAGACCCAGCAGGGAGAAGGTGGCGGGTTCGGGGACCGGAACGTCGAAGGTCAGTGCGTTGGGCGGCAGGGTGTCGGCGCCGCCGAAGCCGCCGTCGGGGGTGTCGAGGTAGTTGGCGACCGACTCGGGGCTGTTGAAGTAGCGAGCCCAACTGCAGTCGGTTCCGATCTTCTCGGTTTCGCTGGTCAGCGTCACCACGAGGCGGAACGCTTCATCGGCGAGCATCTGTGCGTAGTCGTCTTCGGTCAGTCCCAGGTCGATCAGGTCGATCGCGTAGTCGGCGGAGGTGTCGGTGGTGGGGCCGAAGCCATCTTGGCGGAAGTCGCCGTAGTTGTCGGCGTCAATCGTCAACGCGGGGAAGCTGTCGTCGAAGTCGGGGTGGTCGGGGTCGCCGACGCCGCCGAACAGCGGGTCGTCGCGAAGGAACGTGATCGTCATCGTTTCGTAGTAGGAACTGACGTCATCGAACACGCCGGCGAAGTCGATATCGGTCAGCGTGAAGTGCAACGTCATTCCCGTCGCGGCCAGATCGGCGGGGGCGTACGGCGCCCCCAGGGGCGGCAAGCCGGCGCCGAGATCGTATTGGAGCGTGTAGTTGAGATATCCGCCGGCGCTTGGGCGCCACCGGTTAATCATCACGGCGTCGGGGTCGGCGCCGATGACGCGGCGGCAGAGGGCGTCGCCGAGCCAGCCGCTGGTTCGCTGCTTGAAGGGGACGTACACTTCGCCGCCGCTTTCTTGCAGGAACGAATTGAATCCGGCGACGGTGACGATTTCGACCTCGTCGGCGAACGCCGCCGGCGCCGCTAGCAGCGTGATCATCGCCAGAGCAACAACGCCAAGACTGCTGCCGGACAGCGCAGCACGAGCAGGGGTGAGCGTACCCATCATCTCCTTGCCTCCTTTACTAAGCCAAATGAGCCGGAAGAAAGCATCTTCCGTGAGCAGGAAGCAATCTACCACCCGATGGTCACGATGTACAGGTTATTGTGAGTTATCGGACGTTATTTATCCCGCACTCAGATCGTCGCGGCCAGTCCAATCGCGGGAAATCCGTACTGGAAGGGAGGTTCGGTATTTCACTTGCGTGGGCCTTCGGCCGATAAACGCGGTACGTCCGGATGACGAACCGAACAAGCGGAGCGTTGGGATGACAGCAACAGATGATTATCGTGAAGGTATAGCGTGCTATAAGCGTGGTAGGTATGTCCTGGCCTCAGATCGACTTACAGCCATCGCCGGCGGATCCGATCTTCTGGGTCGCCTGGGGCGATATTGGTTAGGTCGCGCCTGTCGAGATGCGGCGATGGACTCTGCAGCCCATGGCGATCTGGACGGCGCCGATCAACGGATTCGGCGGGCCGCCCAGTTGGTTGGCCCCCATGCTGATCTCGCTCGATATCTTGGCGGGCTCTACGGCGGGCGCATCGCCATGCGACCTGCCGAGCCGGTCGCGTCCGATTCGGTCGCGGCGATCGCTACCGAGGCGCAGGATCTGTGCCGCTCGGGGCGCAAGACCGAGGCGTTGATGCTGCTGTACCAGGGCATCCGCACGCATGGACCCGAGTCGCAACTGCACCTGCCGGCCGGCATGATTCTCGCCGGGCAGGACAGGATCGATGAAGCGAGGCGCCATTTTCTCAAGGCCGCCCAGTACGATTGCTCCTGCGGCCAAGCCCATCGATATCTTGGCCTGTGCGACGTCGCCGAAGGGGCGTTCCGCAAAGCGGTGGGGCGTATGGAGCGGGCGTTGTCGCTGAATCCCGGTGATCTGGCGTTGACTCGTGAGTTGCTCGCGATCGCGCGGGCCGCCCGGGCCGACGGCCACGATATCCGTCTGACGGCTCCCGCGGACCTGTCGGTCCCTGCGGTCGAGGACATTCGACGATTGGCTTCGGTGGTTCTGGCCGACAGCGACTGGGTTTCGGCCTTCTTCGATCTTCCGGTCAGCGACGCCGACCAGGAGATCTTCGGCCTGCTGTCGATGGTGCTGGACATGGTGCTCGCCGAGCACTCCGATTACGCGGACATTCATGACCGCCAGTCGCGTGTTTGTGGGCGGCTGGGCATGACCGATCGTGCGATCGTGCACGCCCGGCGCGCCGCGGAGATCAACCCCCGATACGTTGGGGGCCGGTATCATCTCGGGGCGCTGCTGATGGCTGTGGACCCGCCGGCCGCCGCTGAGCATTTGCGGGGCGCGGTCGACGCCGGCGGCGACTACGCTGACATTCACGCAACCTTGGGGGTCGTATACGAACGTTTGGGCAAGGTGGACGACGCCCGCAGGGAACTGGCCCGGTCCCTGGAGATTAACTGTGATTATGCCCCCGCTCGCGAAGCGCTTGGCCGCCTTGTGGCCTGATGGGGCGTCGATGGAGGGATACGAGTGAGTTATCTTCTTGAATTGCTTGGTAGAGGGCTCGGCGGCGATCTGGCCGAAACGCTCGACCGTTACTTTTGGACCGCAGGCGCCGTGAGCGTCGAGGAACTGAAGAGCCAGGCTGCTGAACATCCGAATTACCCCGACGTGCAATGCCGACTGGGCATGGCCTACCTTCGCGCCGCCAGGTGCGACAAAGCCGCCGAGCATCTGGCCCTTGCCTGCAAGCACAAGCCCGACTTCCTGGCCGCACGGCTGGCGCTGGCGGCGGCTCGCGAAGAGGCGGGCCAGTTGGACCTGGCGCTGGAGCAGGTGGACGTGGCCTGCCAGACGCATCCGGGCGAGGCGGCGATTCTGTTCTGCAAAGGCTATCTGTTGGAGAAGCTCGACCGCAGCGCCGAGGCGCCGGCGTACTATCGCGACGCCATCGAAGCGGCTCCCGATATGATCGGGGCTCGCCAGCGGCTGGCGGCGATTGCACTGTTCAACGATGATCTCGATGAGGCTATCGAGCAGTACACCTACATGGCCGAAGACGATCCCGGCGATTGCCGGTTGCGTCAGACGCTGGCTCAACTGCTGTACCGGTCCGGCGCCCACGGCGATGCGGTTCGCCAGTATGAATCGGCGATTGCGATGGAACCGGAGAACTGGGCGCTCGCTGACGAGCAGGTGGAGGCCCTGGTCGCCGATGGGCAGATTCGCGACGCCATCGAACGGCTCGACGAACTGATCGTCGAACAGGGCGATTTTCCCGACCTGCACGTGCGAATCGCCGATCTGTACAGCCAGGTGGGCGACGACGACCGAGCGATGTGGCACTACCGACGGGCGCTGGACGCTCAGCCGGACTATCTTGAAGCCCACGTGAAGGTGGGAACCCATCACCTCATTAACGGACGGTGGGGCGAAGCGAGCGAGGCGTTCGCCGAAGCGGTCGAACTGAACGACCAACTGCTGACCGCCTACATCGGTCTCGGCGTGGCCCACCAAGCCCAGGGCGAATGCGTCGCGGCGATGAGTTGTTTCGACCTGGCCGCGGCGGTCGATCCCAATAGCACGTTGCTGGTTCGCGAAACGTCGCGACTGCAGTTGAAGTGCGCTCTCCAGACGCACGCTGCACAGCAAGAGCACGACCCGACCGATTCGCAGACGGCGGCCGCGGCTCTACAGAGTGAGGATTTGCTGAAATTGCAGCTTCGTTGCCACGGTGAGCATGTTGTCCGAGAGCAAGGGCACGCCGATGTGCACTATCGCTACGGCGTTCTGCTTCGGGCGGAGGGCCGGATGACCGAGGCGATCGAGCAGTTCGACCGGGCGATTGAGCTGAACCACACGTACACCCAGGCGATCATCAAGCGTGGACTGACCCTCCAGGATCTCGGTCGCGTGGAGGAAGCGGCCGATGCGTTCGGGGAGGCGATGGATGTGAAGCCCGAGTACGTGGACCTTCACTACAACCTCGCTCTGCTTCACACCGATGGCCGGCGTTTCAACGAGACGGTTCGCGAGATGGAAGCCGCGCCCGGGGGCGAGCATGTCCGGGCCAACTTGGCTGTGGCGCTTCAGAACATGGGCTTGATGGATCGGGTGGCTGCGACGTGGCGAAGCCTGCGCAAGACGTTCAAGACCGGCGTCGAAATGTCACGAAAGCCCTGACGGCGACCCTTTGGCGCCGGCGTCGCTCGACGCTTTTCCCGGGCAAGAGCGGCGGCGTGCAACGGGTCCGATCCGAGCAACATCCATGAATCTCGCCCTGGCTCCGGAAAGTCTCAAGCATTTCTCGCTGAGGGTCCGATAAGCATTAACAGCCATGGACGGCGTACGCATCAATACTGCGTTACTCGCTCTGCTGGGCCGCACGGATGGGGTCGCAGCGGAACGAGCATTGCTGCAAGTTGCCCGCGACAGTGAGGGCGATGGGCAGCTGTTCGCCATGCGCGAACTTCTCGGTCGCGGCAAGGGGCGCCTCGACGCCGCGGTCGCTCGGTTGATCCCCACCTTGGACGTCCCGGCCCGGGGAGCGTTGCTCGGCGAACCCGACCTCACCGAACCTGTGTGCCGGGCCGGCCTTGGCGACAGTGACGACGGGACTCGCCTCAGCGTGATGAACGTGCTGGGTGAGGTCAATCGTCCCTCCAGCGGCTACCTGATGCTCGCCGGGGTCACCGATTCGTCTGCGGCGGTTCGTCGCAAGGCCTCCGAGGCGATTGTGCAACTGGTGCGGACGCATCGGAAGGACCCGGTCGCCATGTCGCGGCACATTGTGCCGACGGTGACCGGCGCGATGCGGACGATCGGGATGCATCGGTCGGTGGAACTCGCCCAGGCCGCGATGCTGTTGGGGCCGCTGTGCGATGAGCGGATTTTCGAGCAATTTAATCAGCCGGGGGCTCAGTTGACCGGTCTGCTGGCCGAGGCGTTGCGGGGCTTGAAGCCGGCCGAGGCGGCGGATTTCGTGTTCCTCATGTTGCGATACCCCTACGCCGGCAGCGTGGCGCGGGCCCATATCGCTCAGGCGTCGTGGCCGGTTCTGGCGGCGTTGGGGGTTCACGACCATTGGCGGCTGCTCAAACCCATCGGTGCGGCTCTGGCCGAGATTCATCATCTGCCGCACGTAGCCGAAGATCCCGCCGGTCTTGGCGACCTCCCGGCCGCCGCTCAGCCGGCGGCGCTGCGACTGGTGTTGGCTTGCGGCATCGCCCCCAAGCTCCGTCGGACGCTGCTCGGGGAGGCGCTGGCCGGATCGCCCCGGACGGCCGCGGCGGCGATGCGGTATGTCGTCGCCGGCCCCGACAGTTGCACCGACCTGATTCTGATGGCTCTCCACAGCCGTCACGCCGAGGCCCAGAACATCGCGGCCAGTCGTATCCTGGCCGGGGACGTCGACCCCAACGTGACACATCATCTGCTCAGTTCGCTGCCGAAACTCGCCGAGCCGGTCGCCGCGGTGGTCGGACAGTTCCTCGCGGCCAAAAGCTTCGATCGATACTGGCGGAGCTTCGCCAGGCTGAGCAGCGAGGTGGCCGCCACCGCCGGCAAGGCCCTGATGAAGCTCGACGGTCGCGTCGCCGATCTGCTGGCCGGACGGCTGATGGGTCGCGATGTGGGCGAGCAGTTGCAGGCGATCCAGATGGTGCGGCAGATGAACACCGCCGACCGCTTCGCGGCTCTGCTGGCCAAGCTTGCCCGTCAGGGCGACCGCAAGGTGCGTTCGGCGTCGGTGGCGGCGTTGGGGGGCGCCGACGGGTTCGACGCTCGAAGCACACTGGCCCGGTGTCTGGACGATCCCGATGCCCGCGTTCAGGCCAACGCCGTCGAGGCCCTCGCCCTCGCCGGGTGCGACCCGTCGGCGGCGTTGGATAAGCTGGACTCCCCGAACAATCGCGTCCGCGCCAATACGATCAAGTGGCTGCTGGAGGCCGAGCATCCCGAGGGGCCGATGGCCTTGACGGCCATGTTGATCGACAGTCGGCCGGCGCACCGGATCAGCGCCCTGTGGGTGACTCGCGTGTTGACGTATACGCCGGTGGCCGGCATCATCAAGCGACTCGGCGAGAGCGACCCCGACGTGAGAATCCGCGCTCGGATGGCCACCGTAGCTCGAATTCTGCGACGGCGTGCGGCCGAGGAGGTGGTGGTATGATGCCGGTGCTGGCCAACTTGCTTGATTCGGAAAACGGCGCGATGGCCAAGCTCAGTGAGGGCCTCAAACGTACCGGTTACGGGGTTCCGGGGGCGTTCTGCGTCTTCCTGGGCGTGCTGGCGGCCTTCGCCGGGGCCTACGCCCTGTGGCGATGGCGCCGACGCGAGATGCTCGAACCGGGCCCGCGAACCCTGCTGAGACACGTCGCCGACGCCTTGGGCCTGCCCGCCGAGCATCGGCGTTTGTTGTGGCGCCTCGCACGTCAAGCCGGCCTCGAACCGGCCGCGGCGTTGGTGAGCCCGCAGTTGCTCATGCAACTCGTCCACGACAGCGAAGCCGCCGGTCTGCCCCTGACCGGAGAAGAGCGAACTGAAATCGCCAGCATTCTGGACGTCGTATCGGCGGCCAGTTCCTGATCGATCCGCATTCGGCCGGGATTGATGGGCGGACCCATCCCGTTGCGGGTGGGCTCATGTTGCAGCAGCAGGGCGATCGCCCCCCCCCCAAAGAAACAACCCCGAATACAGCAAGCAACGGCTCTCATCCCGAAATGGCGGCGGGTATTCGTTCGGCCTTGATGCAAGAGCGTGCTTGGAATTGGATTCGATCGCTCAAGTGAATCTGCCGTGAGGCACGCAGGGCCGACAGGCTTGTAGCTCGCCGCGGCGAGGTAGGGTCCACCCCACAGCGTCCCAAGCCCCGATCAGGGCGACACCCCGTGGCCATACGGTCTCTGTCGGGGCTTGCATCGGGAGGGGGGGCATCACGGTTCTCACCACGGCAAGCTACAAATCTTTCGCCCCTGACGGGGTTGGCTCGCCATGGTGTGAAACGCCCCGCCAAGCACCCCCCCCTAATGGGAGGAGAACCCAAACAACGAAATGTCCCCAACTCCCCCCCCCGTCGTTTCGGTCGTTTGTCGTTTGCTGTGATTCGTATTTGTTTCGGATTTCGTGTTTCGAGATTCGATATTGCCGTCCAGGGGATCGGTTCAAACGATGAAAACGGGGCCTGCCGCATTGCGACAGGCCCCGGATGAAGCTTGTATCTTCTTCGAAGGAGGCGGTTCTACCGGGTCAAAACCTCGGGTGCGTAGCCGATGAACGACAGGAACTGCTTGGTGTTCAGCACCGGCTTGCTCAGCTTGATGGCCTCGGCCTTGATGTCGTGATAGCGTCCGACCTTCGCCTGGGCTTCTTCCCACTGGGCGATCTTATCGGGGGTCGCCTCGGCGCCGGGCCGGGGGGTGTGGCTGGGCGGCTCACCCATGACCAGGTAATCGACGTTGACGTCGACTGTGTCGACGACGGCTCCCCCGAATCGCTGGATCATCGCCCGAAGCAGTTCGTTGCTCTGGAAATCCGGTATCCCGTCGGCGTCGAGATCGAAGTCGCCTTCGACCACGAACGTCGGGGTGCGGGTCGCGTCGAACGCGATGCTGGCGATCAGGTCGTTCTCGACGATCGGATCGCTGGTCTTCGAGTCCAGTACGCGGCATTCGGCAATCTCATTGTGCACGTTGGTGACGATGATCTTGGCCTTGATCGGGACATCGGCGCCTACGCCGGTCCGCTTGGAATACACGGCGAACGGCAATCCCATCTGCAAGCGGTCGCGACGGCCGATGTCGATGTAGACCACTTGGTCGCCGACGACGTTGACGATCATCCCGTCGGCGCGAACGTCGGCCTGGGCGTCGGGGCTTTGCTTGTTGAGCTTATCCTGCAGTTGGATGATCCTGACCCCATGATCGCGGATCGTCTTCTCCAGCTTGCGAATCTCGTCGTCCCGGGTGGCCAGCATCGACTCCTGCTCCTGAACGCGACCGTTCCAGTCGCCGGCGGCGCGTTTGACCTGCTCGTCGTACCGGGTCGAAAGGTCGGTCACCTGAGCCTGCGAAGCGGCCAGTTGGTCGCTGAGATTCTGACGCTCCGCTTCCAGCGACGCCTTCATCTCGGTCGCGGCTGCACGCTCGGAGGCCAGGCGGCTGTTGGCGCCGTTGAAGTCGCTCTCCAAACGCGCAACGCTCTGGCGGGCGCTGGTCAGATCGGCCTGCAGCCTGGCGACCTGCCCGAGCAGTCCACCGTTGTCGGTCACGTCGCCGACGGTGACCATCACCTGCTTGATCGGGGTGTCGGGGGCGCCGCTGATGGCGAGCAGCAAATCGCTGACGTCCTGGCGGTATTGGCCAATAACGGTGCGCTTGCGGTTCTCGGTGCGAGCCCGATCCTTGATCGCCGTCATGGCGTCATCGGATTGCTCCCGGCTGGTGGCCATCGCCTCCAGCGAGGCTGTCCGCTGGCTCACCAGTTTGTCGCCGCCGCGCCAACTGTTATAGAACCACGCCGCCGCGGCGGTGGCGATGAAAAACAAGAACACGAACAACACGGTCAGGTAGGGCGGGCTGCTGCGCTGGACCACTCGTGCCATGCGACAACTCCTTTAATGGCAAAATACTATCGTCTGTTATCGGTTGGGTCGAGGCTTGGTCGGGTAGGGGGTCAGGCCACGTAACGTCAACATTACCGCCAAAGCCCATCCATACTGCAATCGAATCGTCGACCCCGCAGGCCGGCGAATCCACACAGCGTTCACTACAAGTACCGTGAGTATCCTTGGAGTCGGTCGGTTCGTCAACAAGTTTTTTGCCTTCGGGGGCTTGTCCGCGTGGTGACGCGAAGATCCGGGCCCATGGCCCAACGACGGGCTTGGGGCTTCCGCCCTCGGCTTGCCGATCGGCAAAGGCCAAAGCGGGGTAAATCGTCGGTTCATGACGGATGAGTGGGGAGTTCCCACGGCCAACGATCTGCTGTTACTAGCCCCCTGCAGTGCAGGGGGTCGCTGGACCGATGGTGCTCGCGCTGTATACCCGATGTCGATCGGAGGGGAGGGGAAGCTCTATCTGCAGAGGGGTTCACACGTCCAGAGGGGTTCACACGTCATAGGATCGCTTCACACGTCTCTTGACCCCCCGCACTGCGGGGGGCTAGTAACGGCAGGCATTCGTCAGGCCAACTCCCCGTCCGCCGTCAACCGTTCGCCGTTGCTGACCCCTTGCATGCTGAGCCATTGCGGGTATACTCTCTATGCTCGTAACTATAGTTAAGCGTTGATTGGAGTATCCCGAAATGGCGGTAAAGGCGATTGATCTTCGTAAAGGTATGGGTGTTCGGTTCCGGGATGATGTGTATGTGGTCCACAAGTCGACGCACGTACCCAAGGGCAAGGGCCGCAGCTACCAGCAGATCGAGTTGAAGTCGATCAATAGCGGCACGATTATCCGCGAGCGGTTCCGCACCGAGGAAGCCCTCGAACCGGTGATGTTCGACCGTAAACCGATGGAATATCTCTACAGCGAAGGCGATCGTCACATCGTGATGGACAACGAGTCCTTCGAGCAGATCGAACTGCCCGACGAGATGATCGGCGAGGATCGGGTCTATCTCGTCCCGAACATTTCGCTGGAGATCTCGTTCGTCGAGGGCCGGCCGGTGAGCCTGGAACTGCCCAATACGGTCGAACTGACCGTCGAGGACGTACCCCCGGCTGTCAAGGGCGCCACGGCGACCAATCAACTGAAGGACGCCGTGTGCGAGGGCGGCGCCCGAGTGAGAGTGCCGGCGTTCGTCGAGAACGGAACCGTGGTCAAAGTCGACACCCGCACCGGGGAATACCTCGGCCGGGCGTAACGCGGCCGGCGATTCCGTTTGACAAGGCCCCCGCGGTGCGTAGAGTGTTGCCTTGCCGTTTGGATGTGATGCGCCCGTAGCTCAATTGGATAGAGCGCTAGCCTCCGGAGCTAGAGGTTACAGGTTCGAGTCCTGTCGGGCGTAATGCCGCAAGTGTTTGAGAGATCATCGCTTGCGGCTTTTTTGTGGCTTGACGGCCCGCGACGTCGATCGTTTCGACGAAATGTGCTGCAAATCGTCGCGAATCCCTCTAAAATCAGACTCGACTTCAATATAGCCCAAACGCGGCTTCGGCCGCCCTGCGTATAGGCCCCATTCACAAGAGGAGCAGTTCCATCGCCGACGTCCGTTCATGCCAGATAGAAGCCGGCGATATTGTCACGGCCCTCGGAGAGGGCGTGGGGGCGGTCTTCGAGCGGATCATGGCCGGCGACAGCGGCCTGAGCAAACGGACCGGCGAGGCCTTTTTTGCGGAGGTGCTCACCGAAGTCGCCGGTGCGTTGAGCGATGATCTGGACGCGCGGATCACGGCCGCGGCCGGCGATGTCGATCCGCGTTGGCGCGGTGTTCGGGCCTTTCGCATGGGATGGTATGTGGGTCGCGAGGTGTTGGCGAGGGTTCAGCCGACCGGGCCGGTTTCGCTGGTGGTCGCGACGACCAAGGCGGGGTTGGACGAGTTGCAGGCCGCGATCGCTACCGGCGCCGCCGGGGCCGGGGGGTTGTGTCATCCTTCGATATTGGGCGAAGCTCTGCGTCAGTCGCTGGGATTGACCGGGTCGCTGACGACGATGGCCTCGGCGTGCGGATCGGGGCTGGCGGCGCTGATTCACGGCGCCCGGCAGATTCGCACCGGTCGGGCCGCGGGGGTTCTGGTGATCGCCGTCGACGCCCTCGAACGCTTCACGCTGGCCGGGTTCTCGTGCCTTCGGGCGCTGAGTGTGGGGCCGTCGAAGCCTTTTGACGAGGATCGCACCGGTCTGAGTTTGGGCGAAGGAGCGGCCGCGGCCTTCCTGACCGCCGGGCCGACCGACGGCGTCGGCGTACACGTCGACGGCTGGGGCCAGGCGATGGACGCCAACCACGTCACGGCCCCCTCTCGCACCGGCGACGGGCTGGCCGAAGCCATCGGCGGGGCGGTGGCGATGTCGGGGTGTTCGACGGATGAGATCGACCTGATCAACGCCCACGGCACCGGGACGATCTACAACGACGAAATGGAGGCCCAGGCCCTCCGGTGTGTTTTCGGTCCCGGTCCCGGTCTCGGCGCCCGGTCGGCGCCGGTGGTCTCGTTCAAGGGCGCCCTGGGCCATACGCTCGGGGCGGCCGGCCTCATCGAGACGCTGCTGACGGCCGAGGCGTTGGTCGCACAAGCGGTCCCGCCTACGGTCGGTTTCGCCAAGTTGGGGGTTACGGTTCCGCTGAACGTGTCGACGCGTTCGCTTCGGGGCGAGTCTCTCACCCGGGCGCTGACGCTGAAGTCCGGGTTCGGCGGCGTCAACGCCGCGGCGGTGATTCGATTGGCGCCAGGAGGTGGGTCATGAACGCTGTTGTCACGGCCATGGGTTGGTTCGACGGAGCCGAATGGGGCCGGGCCGACGGGCCGGTCGGCGCCAAGCGAGCCGATGCGTCGATCGCTTGGCGAGACGTATCGCCTCGGCCGTTCGATCGGTTCGGACGGATGGGCGCCTTGGCCAAGGCGGCGCTGGTGGCCGCCGAAATGCTCGATCTGCCTCTGGTCGATCAGGCGGGCAAGTCGCCGGTCGGCGTTCTGTTGGGTACGCGGTATGGCGTGTTCAGCCAAGACCATGCGTTCATTCAGACGATATCCCGCCCCGAGGGTCCCAGCCCGCTGCTGTTCCCGCACACGCTGCCGGTGGCGGCGGTGGGGGAGGTGTCGATTCGGTTCGGCCTGACGGGACCGGGGTTGGTGTTCTACGACGCCGTCGCGCCCTTGGCGAAGGTTCTGCACGAGGCCCTGTGCCTGATCGAGACCGGCGAATCGGACCGCGTGATGTGCCTGGCCTGCGATGCCTCCCAAGCCGACGACGCGTTCCTTCTGCCCCGGGGGCGCCCCGCCCCGGGTACCGGCGCCACGGCTCTGCTGCTGAGCCGGTGCGATGAATCGAACGTCGCGGCCGACGCGCTGGCGGCGGTGACGTTCGAGCCGGGTGGCGAAGGTGGCCGGACGATGGACGATTTGACGGAGTGGCGGCGTTGGTGGTCCGGGTCGACCGCTGAACCGCTGCTGCTGGCGACTGATGTCGGATCGGTTGTGTTTACACGAAACGTTCAGACAGGGCGCGGCGCGCCGCAGCGTCGATAGGAAACAGGAGAGTTTTGCATGCGTACAGGCGCCATGGTCGTGGTGATAACGCTGCTCGCGACGGCATGCCTTCTTTCGGCGGCCGATCCGCCGTCGGCCCCGGCGACCCAGCCGGCGTCGCGGCCGGCCGAACGACCGATCGCGCTGACGGCGCCGGAGGTGGAGCAGTTGCTCGATGAGCTTTCGGTCAAGCTCGGCGATTTGACGTCGGTGTGGGCCTCGTTCCGCCAGAGCAAGCATCTATCGCTGCTTCGCGATCCGATGATCGCTTCGGGGGCGCTTCTGTTTGTCAGCCCCGACCGGGTCCGCTTCGAGTATTCCAAGCCGTACCGCTCGGTGACGCTGGTGACCGGTTTGAACCTGCAGCGATACGAATGGTTCGGCAAGCGCTGGCGCCGGATCGAGTCGCCCCAGCCGGCGATGCGTCAGGTGGTGCGGCAGATCGCTTCGTGGATGCGCGGGCGGTTCCGCCAAGACGAGAACATCTACCTGATTTCCGCCACCCGAACCGGGAAAAGCATCCGGTTGACGCTCACCCCTCGCAGCGTCGAACTGGGCAAACTGTTCAAGCGGATCGAACTGGCCCTGTCGACCGATCGCACGCATGTGACCGAAGTGAGCATCATCGAGGACGCCCGGGACCGGACCGTGATACGGTTCGTGCAACAGCGGCGAAACGTCAAAATCCCCGCAGAACTGTTCGCCGCCGGACCGGACGGCCCGCGGACGCTGCCGGCGATGCCGAAGCCTGCCGCGGAGCCTGCATCGAAGCCTGCCACGCGTCCGACATCGAGGCCCAGCGACCGATGAGCAGACCCCTGGCGATGTTTCTGATGCTGTCGGTTTTGGCCGCGGCTACCGGGTGTACACGCTTCGCTCGCTTCGAACCCGGCCCGCCGGTCAGCGATTCCCCCCTTCGCCAAGACCTGACCGATCGCATCGCGGCCGCGTATCCCGATACCTTCGTCGCGACGCACCGGGTCTTGCTGGAGATCGGCGGCTCCGAACGGGTCTTCACGCTTCAGACCTCCGGTTTGCCCGAGCGGATCGAAGTGGTCGGTCTCGGCGATTTCGGCAAGACTCTGTTCATCGTCCGCCGGTTGCGTGGCCAGTCGTGGACGGTCGTGCGTTCGAGGGGGGGGTATTTCAGCGATGCACGACTGACGAGGCTGGTTTCGGTCGCTGTGCGAATGTCGCTGATGACGCCGCTCGGCGCCGACGGCGACATCCGCCGAGGCCGCGACGGGGAGACTCTGCTCGTCGCGCCCATTGGCGATGATCGGAGTCAGGTCGTCTCGTTCGATCGTCACGGGGCTGTGCAATCCGGTCTGCTGGTGCGTGGCGGACGCGTGTGGGTGTCGGCCGCGTATGATCTGTGGAAGGCGAATCCGCCATGGCCCCACCCGGCGCCGTCGCTTGTGACGATCGACGATCATCGTGGGCGGTACCGGCTGAGCCTGGAGTTGGTCTCATTGGAAGAGCGGCGACGGTAGAAGGCTGTTGGCACTGGGAGTCATTGCCTGTAAGGTGTGCAGGCAAGTTCTATCCGGCTGCGGTCGGTCAGGTATGCGAGTTGTTCTTGCGGCAGGGTACGTCTGACGTTGATACTGTGTGGCCGGTGCATGATGTCGCCGGAGCAGCCCCGAAGGGGCGAAGGCGTTTAGCCCGCCGCGGCGGGAACACCGACCCCATTGCAGCCAAGCCCCGAAGGGGCGACACAACAACTCTTGGACGATTGTTGTGTCGCCCCTCCGGGGCTTGGGGGTAGGTTGGGATCCATCTTCCCGCCGCGGCGGGCTAAACGCCTTCGCCCCGTCGGGGCTAAAGCAACGGCTGTTACACCTGACACTGTGACACAACGGTTCATAGGGCATGCCACAAAGAAACCTCACACACTCGCTCAGGCGAACTCGCCGTCGCGCCAGCGATCGACGAACTTCCGGAAGAACGGCGGGGGCGCCAGGAGGAGTTCGCCGTCGCGGCCGGTCATCAATTGCACCGAGTAGCCCGTGCAGACCTTGCGATGGTCGCCGTCGCGGATGATGAACTCGAAATTCATCCTCGCCGCCTCGCTGTAATGCAGCATCGCCTGGATCCGGATCGGCTCATCGAACTCCAGCGGGCGATGGTAGTCGACGTGCAGTTGCCGGATCGGCGCCGGGGTCCGCCGGTTGATGAAATCGCTGTAGCTGACGCCGTACTTCTTCCCCAAGGCGACGCGCGCCTCTTCGAAGTAGCTCACGTATCGCCCGTGCCAGGCGACGCCCATCATGTCCACTTCGTCGAATCGCACGCGTCGTTCGATGGTGTGCTGGAGGGGCTCGGGGCCGGAGGGGTCGGGGGCGAAATAAGGCTTACGGGGCATGGTCGGCCTCCGGGGCGAGAGCAAACGTCAGCTTCATCGACGCGGCGGTCGCTTGGCCGACGGTGAGCGTGGCCGTGCATTGAATCTGCTCGTCGTCGGGCTTTTCGGTTTCGGTCCAGACCACCCGGATCGGATCGCCGGGCCTGATGATCTCCCGGAATTTCATGGCCTTGGCCTTCACAAGCCGCAACGCCAGCCCCGTCCGATCGGCCACCGACGCATGCACCATCAGCACCTGCATGACGCCCGGGAGGATGGGGTCGTTGGGAAAGTGGCCGTCGAAGCCGCTGAAGGCGGGATCGAACTTGAAACTTCGCTCGAAGCCGTCGTCACAGGGCCGTGCGTCGCCGATGGCCGCGGCCAGGATCTCGTCGCGGATCCGGCGTTGGGAGCCGCTGGAGGCTTTCGATTGGGTGGACTGGTTTTGCATGGGTGGTGATTATGATCCCCGCGCCGGTCGTATGCAAGCCGCGACTGCCGGCGTCACGATCAGGGCCGTCGCCAGGGCCGGGCCGATGCCGAACAGGACGGTTATGCCGATCGACTGCATGGCGGGGTGGCTGGCCAAGGTCAGCGATCCGAACCCGGCCAGCGTGGTCAGCCCCGAGACCAGCACCGCCCGCTCGACCGCCGGAGCCGCGTCGGCGGTGGCGCGATGGGCCATGAAGACGCCGTAATCGACGCTCATCCCGATCACCAGGAGCCCGGCGGCCATATTGAACAGGTTTAGCGCGTGGCCGGTCGCGGCCATAATCCCGGCCATGCACACCACGCCGGTCACCACCGGCAGCAGCGCCAGCAGCACGGTGGATACGCGTCTGAACAGCAGTCCCAGCAACACCGTCACTCCGATCGCGGCCAGCAGCATGAAGCGAATGCAATCGGCGGCGATCAACTGTTCCAACTGGCGGGCCATCCGCCCCCCCGAAAGCAGCCGCACCCCGGGGATCGGACGGTCGGCGCCGAACGCGGCCGCCATTTCGGGGGTGTCGGGCAGCAGGGACAGCACGTGCACCGCGTCGTTGCGATGGAGAATGAGCCGGCGGAGCAGATCGTCGAACCCCGAATCGACCAACGCCTCGGGGGCGAAGGCGGGGGGGGGCGAGGCGACCCGTTCGAAGAAGCCGTCGAAGGCGCCGGGGACGAATCCGGCGGCCGCCAGGGCTTGCCGCAGTTGGTCGGTCCGGCCGGCTTGGGCCCAGAATTCGCCCCAGCGCCGCAGGTTGTCCTGCTGGGTTCGCATCGAGGGGACCAGGGCGGCCGTGCTGATCCAACTGCCGGCTTCCAGGGCGCCGCTGAGCCGTCGGTAGACCGTTTCATTGGCCTGCAGGGCCGATTGCATGTCGTCGGAACTCACGACGATCATGGCCCAATCTTTGAGATTGCCCCATGTGTCCCGGATGCCGTACTCGTCGGCGAGGATCGCCTCGGGCATCAAGCCCACCTTGCGGAGGCTGCCGTCGAATTGTACGCCGGTCGCCAAGAGGGCGCCGGCGCCGGCGACGACGACCCACACGGCCACGATGACACGCGGCGCCGCGGTCGGCAATCGCAACGGCGACTGCTCGCGGCGGGCCGGGCGGATCAGGTGCGGCAGCACGAACACCGCCGCCAGCAAGGCCCACAGAAGGCCGACGATGGAAAATGTGGCCAGTTGGCGTTGCAGGGGCAGCGACGAGGTCAGCAGAACCGCGAAGACTCCGGCGGTGGTGGCGGCGCAGAGCAGCAGGGGGCGGATCAGACGCCCAAGCACCTCGTGCGGCTGCGTTCGCTCGCCCCGAATCGCGAAGTAGACGTGAAGAGCGAAGTCGGCGGCGATTCCCATCAGCGCCGCTCCGAATCCGATCGTCGCCGCCGATACCGTCTCGAAAATCATCGCGCACGCACCGGTCGCCACGACCACCGCCGTCGCCGGAACCAGGATCACCCACAGCACCGTCCAGTGCCGCATGAACACCAGTACGATGAGGATCAGACCGGCCGCCGAGACGCCGAAGACTCGCACCATGTCGGCTTTGATGGTTTCGGCGTTGGCCACCGTGTACCGATGGCCGCAGATGAAGCGGGCCGAGAGGTTCGGCGGCACGTGGGTATCGAGCAGTTGACTGATGTGGTCGACAAGGCGTTTGGCCCCGCCGGCGTCGGTCATGGGGATTTCGGTCTCGGCGAAGAGCAGTACGCCAAGGCCGTCGGGACTGGTGAAATGGCCTTCCTGTATGCGAACATTGGGCGCCAGGTTCACCTGCATCATTCGCATCAGCACCCGGTTGCGAATCGCCAACGGGTCGCGCTGAATGAACTGCTTGGTCGCCAGCGACTCGGGGCCGAGCAGTTGGCGGAGGTTCTCCTGCAGTTTCGCCTCCAACGCGTCGCCGGCGAACAACGTCTCGATGGCCGCGGCGTCGTCGGCGGTGAACAGGTTCGGCATCCGCTGCAGAACCCACTCCATAATTCCCAACTGGTCGCGCTGGTCGACCCCGGCGCTCACCCGAGAGAACCACGGCTCGGTCATGGCTTCGGCGAGGCGGTCGGCGGTTCGGTGCAGTTGCTCGCTGTCGGCCGAAGAGGCCGCGGCCAGGTCGATGACGACCGTTCGAGCGAACGGGGCGCATTGGAGGACCATCTCGTAATCGTCTTTGAGACCGTCGAGATGATCCGGCAGCATCGGCCGGATGTCTTCGCTGATCTGGATTCGGGCGGCCATGACGCCCATGAAGGCGATCAGTCCGACGGCCAGAACCAAGGGCAGGCGCGAGCGCAGGAGGCGTTTTTTGGGGGGGCGAAGCATTACCGGTCAGTCCTCATCATCGTCCGGGGGAGCCCACACGGTGATCCGGGCCTCGGCCAGCAACGTGGTCCCGGCGTGAATCCGGCCGGAGAAGATGCCGAAGTCTCCCACCTCGAATTCCTGTCGCGCGTCGACGATAAGCGTCTCGCCCGCCGGTATCGGCAAGTAGAACGTGGCGGCGTCTACGCCCACCAGGTATCCCCGTCCGGGCGGCTTGCCCGATTCGACCCCCTTGAGTCCGTTGACCGCCGCACAGGCCTGGGCGATCAGTTCGGTCGCGGCCACCGTTTCAATGGCGCCGTCCGGGCCTACGAAAAGGCCGTCGGCGTCCAGGCGGGCCTCGACCCGTCCGGCGTTGTCGCCGTATTGGATGATATTCCCGATAAGTTTCATCGTGGCCCGATGCGGGATGACCTGCGCGGAATCCATCGGAAATTTCATGCCGGACCCTCGCCATAGTAGACCGTCAGGTCGTCGAACAGTTGGCTGGAGAACAGCAGCTTGCGGAACCGGACCAGATCGTCGTGGAAGATTCGTTCGTTCTCGTAGAGGATGAAATGTTCGTCCAGGACGGTGCGGATCCGCCCGATGGCCTCCCCGAGCCCGCTTCGCTCGCCGAGCGCCAATGCTTGCAGGTCGGTGAGAATCTCCAGCGTCACCACATGCTTGGCGTTGCTGACCGATCGCATGGCCTTTCGGGCGGCCACGGTGCCCATGCTGACCACGTCCTGATTGGACGCGTTGCACGAGATCGACAGCGTGCCGACGGGGTTGGCGAGTTGACGATTCTCGGCGGTGGTCGACGTGGCGAGATACTGGGCGCCCATGAACCCCATGGTCAGGCCGGCGTCGCCGGTGATGAGGTGTTCGGGGAGATCTTCGTTGAGTGCGGGGTCGAGCAGCTTGTTGATGCGTCGTTCCGACAGCGTGCAGATCTGCGCGACGGCCATGCACAGCATGTCCATGGCGAAGGCGATGGATTGGCCGTGGAAGTTGCCGCCGTGGATGATCTTCTCGCCGGCGGGGATGATGATCGGATTGTCGTTGGACGAATTGGCCTCGATCTCGACGGTTCGCACGGCGCTGTCGATGGCCTCGACCACCGGAGCGAGCACTTGGGGCGTGCAGCGGATGGAATAGACGTCCTGCACGTTGATGGTGGTTTCGTAGACCGGCCCGTCGTTGTTCTTTTGCCGGCGAATGCGTTCGTGCATCAGACTGCGGGGCGTGATATTCGCCGAGCCATGGCACAGACGTTGGACGGTTTCGGCGATTTCGATCTGCCCCGGGTGGGGTTTGACGCGATGAAGATCGGGGTCGAAGGCGTCGTCGATGCCGCCGAAGATTTCCATCGCGAACGCCGCGGTGACGCAACTGAGGCGTAGAAGCTTGCGGGCGCCGAACAGGGCGAACGCGGCGATCGCCGTCATCGCGCTGGTGCCGTTGATCAGGGCGATGCCTTCTTTGAAGCTCAGTCGGGCGGGTTCGAGTCCGGCTTCGGCGAGGGCTTCGGCGGCGGTGGTGAGCCGGCCCTTGTAGAAGGCCTTCCCCTCGCCGATGACAGCCGCGGCCATGTGGGCCAGGTGCACCAGGTCGCCGGAGGCGCCGACGGATCCGCATTCGGGGATGTAGGGGCTGACCTCACGGTTGATCATGTTGGCGAGAAGTTCGAGCAGCGAGATGCGAACGCCACTGAAACCTTTGACCAGGGTATTGAGCCGGATGGCCAGAATGGCTCGGCAGATGTAATGGGGCAGTGCGTCACCTAGCCCGGCCGCGTGGGAACGAATCAGATTCACCTGGAGCGTTTCCAGATCGGCGTCGTCGATGATCTTGTTGCACATCGGGCCGAACGACGTATTGACGCCGTAGATCACGCGCTGGGCGGCGATCTCGTCTTCGAGGAATCGGCGACTCTCGCGGCATCGCGCGAGGGCCTCCGGCGCCAGGGTGACATTCTTGTCGCCGACGCCGATGGCAATGATCTCTTCGATCGTCAGGTCTTCACCGTTGAGATTGACTGTAGCTCGGTCGTCCATGCGGGTCCTTATTCCACCAACTTGGGATTGCTTGTGCGATAATCCATAACGCGACGCGGCTTCCGCCGGTCGGGTCGATGCACGCGTGCGGCCACCTCGGCGGCGGGGGCCGCCTTCACTTCCAACGTCACCCGGGTGCGGCCGCGGATGCGTTCTGCGATCCGGCGGCAGTCGAGGCCCTTGTCCTTCTCGTCGGCCAGCGCGACGGTCAGGCAGGCCCGGTCGGACAGCTCGAAATCGTCGTGGATCTCGAGGTAGTAGTCTACGACCCCCTCGAACTCTCGCAAGGCCGCGAACACCGCCTCGGGGTAGACCGACGTACCGCGAATCTTGAGCAACTGCCCCAAGCGGCCGAGGATCGGCCCCAGTCGGGGCGTGTTTCGTCCGCATGGGCAGGGGTCGGTGTGCAGGGCGGCGATATCGCCGGTGCAGAATCGCAACAGGGGCATGCCCGTTACTTGCAGCGGGGTGGCGATCACGCGTCCCGGCGAGCCGGGGGGGCAGGGGCGGCCATGGGAATCGACGATCTCCACCGCCATCAGGTCGGGGATCAGGTGCCCGCCGCGGCCGGCTTGGCAATCGGTGAAGGCCGTGGCCATCTCGGTGCCGGCGTAGGCGCCGCGGACGTCGCAACCCCATCGCGCCGTCAGCCGTTGGCCCAGGGGCGACAGCGACAGATCGTCGTTGCGGATCGGTTCGCCGATGCAGATCAGCGTGCGGACGCCGGCGGTCTTCGGCGGCAGGCCCTGTTCGTCCAAGGCGTCGGCCAAGGCCAGCAATTGCGACGGCACGGCGATGATCACGGTGGGTCGGTGGGTTCGCACGCTCTGGGCGACGACGCTCAACGCCCCCGCCCCCGCCCGAATGGCCATCGCGCCGATCCGGCGAACGCCCTCGAAGTAGGCCAGGCCGGCCATGAAGCATCGTCCCATGGCGCAGGCGATCAGGACCCGGTCGGCGGCCGTTACGCCGGCGGCGATGAAGCCCAGTTGCTCATTGTAGCCCACCCGTTCCAAATCCGCGGCCGTCTGGTACAGGCTCACCGGCTCGCCCATAGACCCGGAAGTCTGGCAGACGTCCACGATCGGCTCGGTCGGCGTGCAGAGGAAGTCGTCGCCGTACTGCTCCAGGTCGCTCTTATGGGTGATGGGCAGTTGAGGCAGATTCTCGACGCCGGCGATATCGGCGGGAACGAGATTCAGCTTCTCGAACAGGCGCCGGTAGTAGGGCGAATGCTCATAGCAGTAGGCCGCGTGTTGGGCCAGCAGTTCGTCGGCGACGGCGGCGATCGCCTCGGTTGATTCGAATGCAAGCTGTCGTCGGTCCCGGATCATTTAGTAGTCCATGGCCTCCAGCGTCTCGGCCATGATCTTGCGGACGTGCTTTCGCATGTCGAGATGCCCGGTCTCGCCGGGAAAATCGGCCGGGTCCACCGGTTCCAGCGCCTGCACGGTCACCCGCGCCGGTCGCAGGTACATCCGGCCCGCCGGCAGCACCTCGCGGGTGCCTTTGATGCACACCGGGACCACCGGCGCGCCGGTTTCGGTGGCGATCTTGAACGCCCCGGACCCGAAGCGACCGATCAGACCCTCGCGGCAGCGATGGCCCTCGGGGAACATCAGCACTCTGCGGCGCCGGGAGAGTAAGTCGCGACTTCGATCGAGCACCTTCGACCATGGCCAGCTTTCGGTGTTGATGTACCCGGCCATTCGCATGAAGGGTGCGTACCACAACATCTTGAACGGCCACGCCCGCACGCAGATCGTGCCCATGAAGAATCGCAGTGATGCGAAGTAGTAGGTATCGATGAAGGAGTAGTGGTTCACGACGACGACGACCGGGCGCCCGAACGTACCCTTGTTGATGTTGATTCGCCGCAGGGGTGAGAAAGGTGCGAGTATCCACAGCCACACTCTGGCGTAGGTGTAGATCAGCAACTGCATCGCCTTGTCCAGCGGCCATCGCATGACCAGAACCAGAACCGCCAGCGCCGGCGGGCAGACAACCGCACTGAAGAGCAACTCCAGAATCGACAGGGAGATCACCCAGACGTTCATCAGTACGGTCCACAGCGTTTGGAATATTCGGCGCATGGCGATCACCGTCAGGATTCGTTGTCGGCGTCACACGGCGGGCTGTGGAGTTCCAACACCAGGTCGTGCAGTTCGCCGACCTTGCGAATCTCCCGGATACGGGGATTATCGCGGAGTTCCACGCTGAGGGCTTTTTGCAGTACGACCACCATGTCCACGAAGTCCAGGCTATCCAGCCCGAGATCCTCGATCAGTCTGGCGTCGGGGACCACGTGGTCGGGTTCGACCTCAAATTCCTCGACCAGGCAGTCATTGACCATCTGGACAATCTCATCTCGCGTCATCAGTCCACTTCCTTAAGACCAGCGTTGTGTGTACTCCGCCCATCGCCAGACTGTTCTTGACCACAGTTACCGGGTTGGCGGCGGAGGTTCCGCGAAGGTAGGCCAACTCCGCACAGTGCGGGTCGGGATGGGTAAGGTTCCTCGTGCCGATCAGGCGCCCGTCGAGCATCATGGCGGTCGAGGCGATGGTTTCCAGGGCGCCGCTGGCGGCCATGGTGTGCCCCAGATGCCCTTTGAGGCTGGATACGGGAATCGTCCCGCCGAACACTCTGCCGATCGCATGAGATTCGATCCGGTCGCCTTCGGGGGTGCCGGTGGCGTGGGCGTTGACGTAGTCGACCTCGTCGGGTTCGACGCCGGCGTCGGCGAGGGCCTCGACCATGCAATCGGCCATAATGTCGGCATCGGGATGGGCGATATGGGAAGAACCGTTCTGCTGACGGTAGCTGAGAACCTCGGCCAGAATCGGTTTTCCCGCGCGTCGGGCGTGGTCCAGCGATTCGAGCACCACCACCCCGGCCCCCTCGGCGCAGACCACCCCGTCCCTGTCGGCGTCGAAGGGTCTCGGGGTCGACTGGGCTGAATCGTTGTAGCGGCTGGACGCGGCGCCCATGATCTCGAAGATGCCCGTCGTGAACGGGTGGTATTCCTCGGCGCCGCCGCAGATCATGGTGTCCTGCAGTCCCGTGGAGATCAGTTGGAAGCCGGTTCCGATGGCCACCGCCCCTGTCGCACAGGCGCAGGATACGTTTTGGACGAGGCCGCGGATGCCGAAGGCCTGGCTCACGTTGGCCGTGACCGAGTGGTTCATGATCTTGAAGAAGTGCGTCGACATGAACGTGCTGATCGCGTCGCCCTTACCGAGCCCGTCGAATACCTTCTCGTATTCACCCGTGCTGCCGGTCGTCGAACCCATGCACAGGCCGGTTCGCTTATCGGCGTCACGGGGAACCTCGACGCCCGCCTGGCCAAGGGCCTCGGCCCCGGCGACCATAGCGAACAGAGACATGTTGGACATATACCGGCGATGGCGGCGGGGAATCCATTGGGTGTCCAACTCGCCCACCCGCGCCACCACTTGGCTGGCCAGGCTTGCGTATTGCCCAAGTTGGGGGTCATGGACCACGGCGCTGCGCCCGCCCCAAAGGGCGTCGCACATCGCCTCGACTCCGCACCCAAACGGAGTGACGGCTCCCATGCCCGTAATGACCACTCGAGTTCTGCACATAGAACGTAGTTACGCCTTGCGGTCGTCCATTGCACGCACCGTCGCCATGGCGGCCAACATGGATCCCAGTACCCCAGGAGCCAGCGTCGACTGCCCCGACAGATAAAGGCCTCTGACTCGCGTGACCGGACCCAATGGAAGGCCGGAGACCGTGCGCTTGACGCCGTAGAGGCCGCCACTGTCGCCAAAGGTGTAATCTCGTATAGTCAAAGGGGTTGCACCGTCAAGCCGATGGAACCCGCAGGCAACATCTGCCGCGTATTCTAGGACATGGTCGCATAGCGTGTCAACGATCTTGGCCTTGCGATCCGGATAACTTGCGTCCCTGTGGCCATATGCGCCCGCCAGGCCCAATTCGTCGGCCGCCGCCGGGCACAGGATGGTGACCGGGGTTCGTTCGGTCTCCGAATGAGCCAGACTGACGAACATGTCGCGACGGGTGAGCGATTCGGGGAGCGGGTCGGACATGCACGCATCCCCGACGGCGAGAATGAGGTTCTCGATGCCGTCGAGGTCGGCGGTTTCGCATGTGCCGTACACGGCATAGGCCGACAGCGTGTCGGTCAGCCCTTGGAGGCGATTGCGGTAGGCCGGGCGGACGGACCCGGCCGGCAGCATGGCCCCGAGCAGTTTGGGGTGCATCGTGGCGATGCAGTTGACGGCTTCGAGGGTCTGTCCGGTGTGCAGGCGAACGCCGGTGACCTTGCGGTCGGTGTCGACGTGGATCTCTTCGACCCCGTCGCCGGTCAGGATGGCGACCCCGGCCTGTCGAAGCCGTCGGCGGAACGCCCGGGTGAGGGCTCGTCCGCCGCCGACGATCGTGCCGGTGGAGGCGTAGTACGAACCGGCGATCAGGAAGTGGTAGAACGCCGGCGTCTCGTGGGCGACCGACCCGTAGAGCAGGCAATGCGAACTGAGCAGGTGAATCAGCCGCGGGTCGGAAATAACGCCTCGCAGGTACGATTCCAGACTCACCGTCTGCAGCCGCCGGATCGACTCCGGCGGCGGACGGCCGGCGAGCAACGATTCGGAGGTCTGCTCCCAGCATTCCCGGCACGCGTTGATGTAGGCGGCGATCCCCTCGGCCTGGTCGCTGAACGCTTCGGTCAACGTCTCCTGGAGTCGTTCCCACGGGCAGGTGAATCGGTATTCGAACCCGCTGTCGATCTCCCGGAATCGGTCGAACCGCCCGTCGGGATACGGAACGATCTGAAGATCATCGAACAGACCCAGCCGCGTCATTACTTCGGCCAGCAGATCACCGGGGGCCACCGCCCCGGCGTAGTGGAACCCGGTGTCGAACCACACGCCTTCGCGAGCGAATCCGCCGATGGTGGGGGCGATTCGAGGCGCCCGCTCCACAAGCGCCACAGACCGCCCCTGCCGGGCGAGAAGCAGTGACGCTGTCATGCCCGAGACCCCCGCTCCGATCACCACACAATTGTATCGCATGCAACGCCACCGTCGATTCAACCCGGAGAGAACACACTGGTCGGCAGCGCAGGGGAAGGCTCCGCAATTCCGATGGAGAAACTCTAGCACAAGTGCTCGACCCAAACAACCTGCCGAGCCGCGCTTGCAGCCTCGCCCCGTGCGCTTACAATCGTCGACATCCGCCTGCCCGCCGGAAAGTGGTTCCGGCCGGACCCGGCGGAGGAACGAGGAACGGCAATGCAAGAGAATCCCATCGCGCTGGTGACCGGAGCCAGTCGAGGTATCGGAGCGGCCACGGCCGTCAGACTGGCCCGGAGCGGGTACGACATCTGGCTGAACTACCGCAGCAACCATGACGCCGCCGACAAGGTGCGGCAGGCCGTCGAGGCGTTCGGCCGATCGTGCACGCTGTTGCCGTTCGACGTCGCCGACGGCGAACAGGCGGCCGCGGCGCTGAAGCCGCTGTTGAAGGACAGCACCCCGGAGGTATTGGTGAACAACGCCGGCTTCGCCAAGGACACGCTGTTCTTCTGGATGAGCGAGACCGACTGGTCGGATGTGCTGGCCATTCATCTCAACGGATTCTTCCAGATCACGCGGCTGGTCATCGCGGCGATGATCGCCCAACGCAGCGGTCGGGTGATCAACATGGTCTCCACCTCCGGCCAGGTGGGCATGCCCGGCCAAGTGAACTACTCGGCCGCCAAGGCCGGTCTGATCGGAGCCACCAAGGCGCTGGCCAAAGAGGTGGCCCCGCGAGGGGTATTGGTGAACGCCGTCTCGCCGGGGTTCATCGAGACCGACATGACCGAGGAACTACCCACCGACGAGATCGTCAAGATGATCCCCCTCGCCCGCCTGGGCAAAGCCGAGGAAGTGGCCGCCGTCGTGGCCTTCCTCTGTTCCGAGGACGCCGCGTATATCACCGGGCAAGTGATCAACGTCAACGGCGGCGTGTTTATGTAGAACGGCAGAACGGCAGAACGGCAGGCTACAGGCTTCAGCCTGCCCGCCGTGGCGGGACCTCAGGCTTCAGGAACGGCCAACGGCGAACGGCGAACGGCGAACGGCCAACGGCGAAACGGCAGGCTTCAGGCTTGGTTCATCCTCGATTCGTGGGGAGTCCTTCCGATGAGTGCTCGCCGTTACTAGCCCCCCGCAGTGCGGGGGGTCCG
>CBDVCA010000018.1:0-30283 GCA_965372365.1 uncultured bacterium | reverse complement strand
TAGCTTCACACGTCTCTTGACCCCCCGCACTGCGGGGGGCTAGTAACGGCGGGCGCTCGCCAAAGAGAATACCGTCGCGGCCGCCCTCGAACAGGTCTCCGCCTACGACAGCCCTACCGACGAATCGGCAGAATGATTTCGAACGCGCGCGCCGAGGTCTCGCCGGTGGGGCCGCCCAGCGTCAATTGGACTCGGATCGCGTCCGGCCGGTGGTCGCGATCCGCCCGTCGCCACACGATCCACGCCGATCCGGTGCGGTACCGGCGAAGCCGCTTCCCATCGCCCCCACGACGACAGTACGCCGCCTCCGACGCCGTCGTGAACCATTCGGTCGCGGCCGACGGCGTTACGCCGTCTTCGGCATACCCATCGGCAAAGGTGAAGGCCATCTCGCCGCATCCGCCGGCCACGTAGGGCCACAACTGGGCGACGCCGCCGACGGTGTCGTCGTCCATCCGCAACGGAGCGGTGTTGACCCTTGCCGGAGGACGAGGCCTCAGCAGCGGAGCGAGGTAGTCTTTATCGAGCGGACCGTTGTCGCCTGTCGCCACGTGCGGAGCCTTGCCGAGCACGACCCCCAGCGAGTCGCCCAGCACGTCTGATCCGTCGAAGGGGTTCGGGTCGTCGGGGTTCGCCAGGGCCTGCTCGACCAACTCCCGCAGATTCGCCGGCCGCGAACGGTCGCCGGACAGAAGATAGACGTATCGGCACAGCACGCCGCCCCCGCCGCCCCCGGCCGCGGCGTCTTCGGCCAACACGTACACAATCATCGCCGCATTCGACGTCACCGGCCCGCCGGTCGTCGGATCGGTCTCGGTCGCCGATACGTACCGACCGGTCGCCGTGAACATCAAGACCTGCGGCCTATCGTCCGAAGCGGAAGTCGGCCCCGACAAGATCAACACGCCATCGGGACACAGCGAACGAATATCCTCTCGCAGCAACGCGGCCGTCGCCCTCAGATTCGCATTCACGCGGATCGTCACCTGAGCCGAGGCTACCGCGCGGGAACTCTCCGTGAAGACGTACCCCGTCCCGGCAATCATCCCGCTAAGCGTCGCCATCGCCACCAGCAGTTCGGTCAGCGTCATGCCGCGAGGGGCAAGCAAGGACATATCGAAAAACCCCGTACTGACGGCGCAGAAGACGTATCGAATCAGCCCCGGCGCCAAACCCAAACCCAAACGCGCCCCGGCCGGAACACCCGGCTCCGAACGCCCAACATCGTTACAGCATCGCCACGGGCCGCTACTTCACCTCAGCCAACGCCCGAACAATCGGCCGATCCGTGTCGGTGTAGCAGTTGCTCCGATCGAAGATGGCGATATACCGCCGCCTCGACAGATTCGCAATCGTGGGATCCGGGCCCTTCTGGATCCAGATATACGCACAGTACGTATCGCTGTTGACCGCCAAGTGATTGCTCACGTACGTGTACCGCAATTCATCTATCGTCAGATCATTCGTGAACGTCGGGCTCGTCGGATCAGCATAGTCAAACGAAGTAGCAAGATACCCGTCATTGACGTCATCGGTCGCGTCCGCGTCAGTCAGGCCGGGATTCATCCGATAGCTGTAGCCTCCGTCGCCCCCATTGTCAGCGACGAATTGGCCATCGACGGGGACGACAGGCGGAAGAACGCCCACCAGGAACGGCGACGGAGATGTCCACCACGACAGGAACAAACCCGCCTCGCCCGCCGCGGCAAAGCCCGGTTGGTTCCGGAGATCCTCATTCGCGTCGAATTCGTAAGGGAAGTACTGCTTACGTGGGACAGTGCTGAAACTCAAATTGCTCCAGTCAGGATCGGGGCCGAGCAGATCACGATAACTGATCAGTATCTTGGCAATCTCCTCGCGGGTAGGAGATCCACCGGCAATATCCGGCAAGAGCGGTAGCGTACACAGGGTTTCCTTTGTCGCGGTATTGATGTTGATTCGCCCGTGGACAACCATCTCGCGATTCCACGCCGCATCTCCGTATGTGGACCTGAGGCTCGCCGGATCGGGGGCTTCGCCCGTAGCGGGATAGCCGTCGCCATCGTTGTCCAGGCCTTGGGTGGCCATAGCGTCTTCGTAATCATACAGTGGGCCGTCAACAACGAAGTAATCGGCCGCGAGGCACATGGCCGGCAACGCCGGCGCGAAGGGACCTCCGGGGCCGGCGGGGCCGTCGGGGCCAAAGCCGGGACTCTTCAGGAAATCACGACTGTCCAGACGACCGATGCCCTTCTTCATGTCCTTGCGGAACTGATCGCGGACTGGACCCGGGGCTAACGGCAAGGTCGCCAAATAGTCCTCGACCTTATCCAGAGCGTCCGACAACACCATATCCACCGGAATCGGGTCGGAAGCGACCGTAGGTCCCACAGACAAGAGGCGGCTCAATTCGCCCACACTGATCAGCGACTGCGTGGGGCCCGGATTGCCATTGGGCAGATTATGCCCCCGATTGAACACGGGGACTGCGGGCAAATCATCGACGGTGATGGCTGGCGACATGGTCCCGTCGTACGCCACGGCGTCGGTTCCTTGAAGCCCGATCGACACATTGTAGTTGTTTATCGTCCGGTTCACGACGTCCAAACTGTAGTCTTTGGGGGTCGCAACGCTCGCGTATCGGGCGATCGACATCCGATGTGTCTCCGGCATGTCATCGCGAACGATGCCCACGGTATATTCATTTTCCGGCTGCGAACTGTCGCCCGGGTCGTAACCGTAGTCGGACCACTTGAAGCGCGCCACCACCGCCTCCTCGGTATCGAGGCCCGTAAAGGGGTTGTGCGCAGGACGGATGATCCAGACGATCTCGTCAAGATTCATATTCACTACCAAATCCCGATACGGCCCCACAACGGCCGTGTCCGCCACACCCGGCGTTCGAATCACGAGCCGCCCCCCTTTGGGGATCCTGCGGGCCTCCCCTACCGGAAGCTTATTGGCGAAATACGTCACGACCGCGGCGGGCGTAACTGTGATGCCGTCGGCGTTGTACTTGCTGGCGTGCGTTACGACCTTCCAGTTGGTCATATCGATCGCTTCATCGTAAGGATTATGCAGGACAATCAACATCTCGCTGCCAAAGGAGGTCGTCCCCGTGGGCATCAGAGGATCAAGGATCATCTTGGTCCAATACCACGCCATCGTCACATACGGCTGCCGTTCGACCCCAATAACCCTATCGCCGCTCACATCGGCAAGGGTAGGCTTATCGTCGCCATCACGAAAATCGATCAGATTCACCGCCAACTGCGCGGCCTCGGTTTCGCGATCATCGCTGCCTGCGAGAATCTGGTAGAACGCATTGCGATACGCAATGTACGCCGTCTTCCGCTGCTCATCGTTGTCCAGCGGAAGATTGACCTCCACCTTCGCCGCATCAGACAGCGCTCGCGTCGAGTTGCCGGTGTTGGGACCGTGCAAAATCCGACCCGAAGAGGCTGTGGTGAGAAATTTGGAGTACCAAGGCCATGTCGTACCGATGGTGTTGTCCTCGACCCACCTGCCCAGACGGCTGCTGGCCATCGAGGGGGAAACGCTGCCGTCGCCCCGCCACCGGCACGACAGTTCGTCGCTCCAGTCGTACAGACGATACGGGTTGCCCGTGCCGTCGTTCTTCGCCGGGTTCTCTACCCGGCGTGCGGCTTCGTAGTTATGCCTCATCCACTGCCGCCATACGTCCCCCCCCCCACCACCGGATCGATCACACGGAACCTCGTCGGCCGGAAAGGAATCATGCGTCGTCGCCCCATCCGTTCGACAAATCTCACCCAATTCCACATTCCCGGACGGCATCGATATTGTGTAGAGGTAAGATTGGACGGGATCCCAGTGAAGGCGAGTCTTCTCCAGCCGGTACGCCGTATTGACATTCACCATCGCGCTCAGGTCGACAATACGAACCGCCGCGTAGTACCGCTCGCCCTTGTTGTCGCACGAACCGGTCGGGTAGAGAATCGAATCGTACACGTCGTCGCCATCGGCGTCGACAAGGTGGAAACGTTCGTCCGGAAGTTCGATCCCGTCGATGCCGTTCACGTCAAACGTGAAAGTATTCTGATTCGGTGATACGTTCTTGATCATCTCGGGAGGATAGCCCACCAAGTTGGTGATCTGCGCCCATGCGCCCTTGTCGGCGTTTGCTCCTGAGGGAAATTCACTCGCAGCGGGCAAAAGCTCGGTACTGGCCAGATGCGGGTCCGCGCAATCAGCTGCTATACTCAGAGACCGATTGCCCACATCGGCGCTGGCGTAATCGATGTACCGGCGCCATACGCGCGGGGCATCGTGCTTGTATGGATCGTTCCAATTGAATGCAGCTACCGTCGTATCGCTGTACGGCCCATTCGCGCCGATATACAAATCCGCGGCCAGGGCGTCCTGGATGCGGCGGATTTCCGAGTCGATGACGTTGGCCATCGGCGCCGCTTGGAGTTGGGCGGCCGATTCCTTCTTGTCGGCGATCGTAATCAGGAAGAATACGCTCCCGATCATCGCCAACGCGGCCATCACGCCAATCACCATAATGAAAGCACTGCCTCTGTCGCGTCCACTGTATCGCATATCGCACCTCCGTGCCGCGGCCCGCCGTCGCCCTGTAGCAGGCGTCAGCGGGGCAAGGTCACAAGTACTTCGTAAGATCGAGGAATCGTCATCCGACCGGCGCCGTCGGTCAGTTCAAAGGTCAGTCGCAAGGCCTGAGGCCATCTTTCGGTCGAGCAGGTGTAGTCCCAGACGATGACGTTCAGGTCGTCGTCGTTGGGACCGGAGTCCGTTTCGGTGGCGACGACGCCGTCATAATTCAGAGGGAGCGGGTCTAGCGGCCAGACCCAGACGCCGCGTTTGACGCGAGCCTCATCATGTGACACGTTCATCCATTCCACGCCGTCGTCGGCAGCGGCCGGCGTAACGCCATCCAGCATCTTCCCGTCGCAGAACGCCATGGCCATCGGTCTATCATTTTCCCTCGCGTGGGCCGTGACGCCGGCGAACAAATACGGCCATACCTTCGTCACGCCGTCCATCGAAGCAGGAGCCGGGTCCAAGCGGGGGTAACAATTGATCAGCGGAAAGATGAAGCGATTGTAGAA
This sequence comes from uncultured bacterium, assembly GCA_965372365.1. Lineage (GTDB taxonomy): Bacteria > Planctomycetota > Phycisphaerae > SM23-33 > FEN-1343 > CBDVCA01. Next base: position 25,193 of record CBDVCA010000018.1, on the reverse strand, counting down.
GAACTTGTAGTCGTGCCGAATCCAGCCGCGAACATCCGACAGCGACGAAGACAAGCAGTCGTCGGCGGCCAGTTGATCGAGTTGCTCAACACTCGGAAACGCCCCCACCCGATCGGCGATTGTCGCATCGTATCCGGAGACGGCGGATTTGTCCCCCGTCAGAAGGAACACATAGCGAGCTAGAATATCCTTGCCGCCCCACTGGTCTCGCGCCGGCATGTAGATAATAATGGCCGCGTTCGCCGTGACCCCGGGGTTAGTCTGCGACTCGAATCTCCCGATCGCCGTGAACGCCAGCACGGACGGGGTAGGATCCATCGCCTTGGTGAGGCTTCCGTCGACGGTGGCGTCGGCGAGGCAGAGGAACCCTTCGCTGCTGAACGACCGCAGATCTTCGCGAAGCCTCGCGAAGCCGGCGCGGACGTTGGCGTTCACGTCGATGGTCGCCTGGGTGACACGCACGGCCCTGGAGGTCTTGCTGAACACGAAGCCCACCCCGGCGATCATGATCGTCAGAATCGCCACGGCCACCAGCAACTCCACCAGGGTCATGCCCGGCGCCCGTATGTATTGTCGCTTCTTCATTGCGCCACCTATGGTTTCAACTTCATTCTAAATGACGTACATCCAAGCGCCGGCGATTTCGAACGGTAGACTGGCTTGGTACCGGTGTACCCCGGCTTGTAGCCGGTGGTTACAAGGTAGACCGCCCGGGATACACCCGTCGTATCGGCGTTAGTCGGAAGATTATCTCTATCGAACAACGGCCCGGACAATATCGCCCTGTGGGCATCTCCCCCATTAGGGGCGGTCATCGTCTTGTCGGTGAGACTAACAATTGTGGGATGGCGCCCCAGCACGTCCTCATCAGAAGGGGCCATACCAGCCAGAATCACCGGCGAACCGAGATTGACCTCATCGATATGCCACTCATGCTCATTCCAAAGGAACCACACCTCGCATCGCCCATTGGGGAATTGCCTGATGAGTACGTCCTCATAGTCATTATCGATGGTGTCATTCAGAAGATTCCCACCATTCCCACTGGCGAACAACACCAGCCGCGGCCGGGCGTCCAACCACTTTTCGTCGTCGACGGGTAAGCTTGAGTCCGGCCAGTAGTGAAGCGCATCGGATTCGACATACGGAATCACCATGAACTGATATTCAGGGGAACCCACTGCAATTCGCCGGGCCAGAACGAGCCAGCCGGTTAGGTTTTCATCATAGGAAGTCCAATGGTCCTTCGGATTGGGGGGCCAGCGATCGGCGGCGAGCGGCAAGTGCCTGTATAGCCCGAACCCATCGTCCTCCCACTCCTGCCGCACCGGCATAGGGAACCAGGCGTCGGTGTCGTAGAGAATGATATCGCCATCGGCGACCGTAACGTCACACTCATCGTTGTACATCACGATCTCGCGGAATTCGCTACCGGTCGGGTTCCATACCGCCGAGTCGGCACTGGTGAGCTTCGAATCGGTCAGTTTCATACTCAGCACAGTCCGGGCGTTGTCGGCGATGAGGAGGGCTTTGGTGTTCCGGTCGGACTGGCGGGTCTGGTGGATCGCGGCCGGGAAGATGGTGGCCACCATGACCATGCCGACGCCGAGGACGCCGAGGGCGAGCATGATTTCGATGAGCGTAAAGCCCGATCGGCCCGGCCGCGGCTTGGTTGTCATGTTCTTATCTCTCATGTCAGCGTTCGCCTGAATAGTTAGTCGACGCTCGTTCGAATCAGTCCGCCCACATAGGGCGCCACCGGCATGAACGCGGCGTTGTCGTTCAGATAGGCTTCCTTGGAAACCGCGCCGGCGCCCACCTTGTGCTTATACTGCAAGTTATCGTACACCGTCGCGTCAAACACGCAGATGGCCTTGACGCAGGTGTCAACGTACAGCTTGCCCGTAACCATGAACGTGTACTTCGGCAACCGCCAGATGCTGCGGGTATCCGGCGGATCGGTGGGCGGGGGCGGATTGTTCGGATCGCGATCGACGAACAAGGGACTACAGTAATAGTTATCATCCGATCCCCGCCTGACGAAAGCAAAGGCGTTCTCGTCAAGATCGGCCACCAACCGGCCATCGGGATCGAAAACGACTGTGAACGTCGTGAAAGGGTCGGTGAGACGGGCGCCGGCGATACCGGTTACGGGTAAGTCACTGTTTCTCTGACTGGCCCAGTTCCATAGATCGCTATAGTCATTGCCCAGATTCCAATACACACCAACCTTGTTCTTCTTGGTCAGCACGGCGCCGACACCAACAGAACCGGGGAACCGCACCGGCTGGGCGCCCGCGGCCAGAACCAGGAATTTTCCAGTTGGACTCAATGGGATATCCTGGAACTCCGCGAGACTGAAATTGTCGCCCAGATTGATCCATTCGTCTGAACTCGAGTCAGGGTCCACAGTCGATACCTGCACGATGGCGGCCCAGAAATCGCCGGTCTCGGCGTGCCGCTGAAAATGCACGCCGGTATGGATTCGATCGCGAATGGCGAGGCTTCTGGCGGCTTTCAACTGGGCGGTGATCAGGTTGCGGCCCTGGCCATCGGCGGCGCTGTCGAACAATTTCCCCACGCTGGGCAGAATGACCAGCAGGGCCATGCCGATGATCCCGATCACCATCAGGACCTCGATCAGCGTGAACCCGCGATTCGGTTGTCTTTCTCGTGCGGTCATAGCGTCCTCACTACTGATCGTCGCTCCGAAGGTCGTCTGCATCGCCGAATATCCCGTTCACACCCGCCGAAATCAGCACCGGCGACCCGCCAACACCGCCGGATCGCTGGTAGTTGATCGGGGTGTCGAAGGAGTCAAGGATGTACGTGTACTCTTTGGCGGGCGGGTCGTTCTGGTCATCATTCCCATACACTTCGAGAGGATACAGCCCATCAGGCCACGTTTTCTCGTCAACATAACACTCTGCCGGCATCAGGCCGACCGCCTTGCGGGTTTCATCCAGTCCCAAAAGGTAACTCATCAGAAAAGCCATATTGCGTTTCGCCGAATCCCGTTGCGACTCTTGGATGGGATCGGCTGTCCAGTAGATTTTATGATCAGAGTTTCCACGAACATTGATCACCTCCCCAACGGCAATCGTGGGGTCACTGACGTAGGCTCCCACCTTAACGGGATAATCACCCATCAATTCGTAATACGTCTCTAACGCCCCACGGAGCATTTTCAACCTGGCGCGGGTTTCGTCTTCGGCGGCTTTGGAGCGGACGGAGCTGCCGACGCTGATGACCATGGTGACGATGATGCCGATCAACGCCATGACCACGAGCAGTTCGACCAGCGTGAAGCCGCCGGTCGCGGCAGACGTCTTTGTCCTTGTCGGGCGGTTAATCATACCGTTATTCTCCAACAACACTGGTCAGGTCATCCTTGCCGCCGAATTCGTCGCTGTCGGCGGGAGTCTGGCCATAACTCTTATCCATTCCTGGCGTGATCAGCAGATACTTCCTCCCCACCGACGATTTGACATACTCCGAGGAGTACTCGTCGATGATGGGAGTCCCACTGTCCTTGTACGGCCCCAGAGTATCGAATCCATCGTCAGGTCCGCCAGCCGGCACAGCCGGATGGTTGTTATCGAGGTTATGGGAGCCAACATAGTTCTTCTCGGGCCGATCCTCATCGAACCGATAATACAGAATCGGATTATCAAACCCGTCCAGCAACACCGCCCGCTTCGTGCTCCCGTCGCCGGCGGGCACGTCGGCGGTACTGACCTTCGCATCGATGTAAGGGCCGAACACTTTGCCACGCGCCCGGTTTCGGAAGCCATAGCCGTTCTGGCCGTCCAGCCAGTCGTCGGAGGCGTCAACGGCGTCGAGATACCCCAGCATCGACTGGGCCAGAATCTGGCAGCCGTACCACTGCTCGCTGTAGAACGGCGCATCCGTGTGGAACTGCCTGGCGTAGTTGCTTTCGGGATACTCCATCGTATCGGCCTTGTACATTTCCAGGCCCGTCCGGACGCCTTCCAAGAGGACCTCGGACAAACTCTCACGCGCCTGCCCGCGAAGCCGGGCGAAGGAGAAGATGCCCACGCCGGCCAGCAGTGTGATGATGGCGACGACGACCAGCAGTTCGATGAGCGTGAACCCGCTTCGCTGCTGTCGGCGACCGGCGGCGGTTGTTCGTATCGAGCGTTTCATGGATTCATCCATTACTTGTTGAAGTTGGTGTTGTCGTCATCGGTAAACCACAGCCGCCGCTCGGCTCCGCCGGGGCTGTCGATGCCGGGAGCGATTAAGAGGAAACTGTCCTCGTTGTACGGCCGGTAGATGGGATCGGAGCTGCTCGGATCGTCGGAAATCACTGGGTTCGTGATGAAAGCATAGAAGCACCTTTTGTAGGTTCGCAGGGCCGGACGATCATGCTCATTCACATCCGTCCCTTCTGGCGGATACATGCCCTTGAGAGCCGGATTATCCGACTCGGGAACAAAATTATCCGTGAACTTGTATATCTGCTCGATATCCGTCTGCCCGGGCCGAGCGACATAGTAGAGAATCGGCATCCGGTCATTCTTCTGGAACGTATCCAGAATGGTGTGATCTCTGCCGGTCTGCGAACCGTCCGCATCCCAACCGTCGTCGCCGAAATCAACATACGGCCGCGGCGGCCTGTCGTCTGAGGGATCCGAGTTACTGCCGAGAACGTCGGACAGGGGCTCCCACGTGCCCTCAAAATCACGGTGGTAGTCCCACAAGCACATCGCCAGCACTTGGCTTCCGGTCAAATGCTTCAAGTCGAGCATAGACACCAGCGATCGCATCTTTCCGTCGAAGTACCACCGATTCAGCCCCGGATACGCGCCGTGGTCTTGCTTGAACACTTCGCACGCGGCCGACAGCGTTGCGATCCTGGCGTTGGTGCCGGTGCTGTAGGCCAGCTTCCTGGCCCTGCCAAACGCCGGCATGAGGATGCCGGCCAGCAGGGCGATGATGGCGACGACGACCAGCAGTTCGATCAGCGTGAAGCCGCGTGGGGCGTTGGGGTCTGTTTTTGTGCGGGTCATAATTCGTTCGCCTTTCGAGAGACGGCGTTAGCTGCCGAGGGTCTCAATGAGCTTCACCAGCGGCATGAACAGGGCGATGACGATAAAGCCTACGATGCCGCCCAGGACGATAACCATGATCGGTTCCAACAGGCTGACGAGGCTCTCGATGAGGGTCTCGACTTCACCGTCGTAGGTGTCGGCGATCTTCATGAGCATCTTATCGAGGTCGCCGGTTTCCTCGCCGACGTCAATCATATTGACGACCATGGGCTCGACAACGCGCGCCTGCCGCAGCGGGCCGGCGAAGCTTTCGCCCTCGCGGATGGCGTCGTGGACCAGGCCCATCGCCCGGGCGAAGACCTCGTTACCGGAGGTGTCCCGGGTAATATTGAGGGCTTCGAGAATGGGAACGCCGGCGGCCAGCAGGGTGCCGAGAGTACGGGTAAATCTCGAAACCGACGACTTGCTGACAATCTGCCCCATGACGGGGATGGCCATCTTAATGTTGTCCATGGCGTAGCGTCCGGCCTTGGATTGTCGAATGAGTCTGTTGATCGCAATGAAGATCATGGGTGAAGCCAGGATGAGGGCCCAGCCGCCGCCGGTGATCCACTTGGACATATTGAGCAGCAGAATGGTCGGACCGGGCAACTTGGTGTCGAAGTCCTTGAAGATCGCCTCGAACTTGGGAATCACGAAGATCATGATACCCACGACGATGAGCACGGCGAAGGAGATCACGGCCGTGGGGTAGATCATCGCGCCGATGACCTTCCGCTTGAGGGCCTGGGCCTTTTCCATGAAGTCGGCGAGCCGCTGAAGAATAATATCGAGCACGCCGCCGGCCTCGCCGGCCTGGACCATGTTGGTGTACAGCCGATCGAACGCCTTGGGATGCTTGGCCATCGCCTCCGAAAGCGTGGCGCCGGATTCGACGTCCTCGGCGACCAGTCGGATCGCGACCCGAAGCGGCCCGGGCTTCTGCTGCTGCTCGAGAATCCGCAGGCTTCGCAGGATCGGCAGGCCGGCGTCCTGTAGCGTCGACAACTGACGCGTGAACTGGGTCAACAGCTTGATTCTGACCCTGCCGACGGTCTTGCGAGAGAGGCGACCGGGCTTGCGGGGCTTACTGGAGGACTTTTTGCCCCCGCCGCCGCCCTTGCCGCCGGCGGCTCTCTCTCGGACCTTGGTGGGAAAATTGCCCATCGCGCGGATCTTGGCGACGGCTTCATCTTTCCCGGTCGCGTCGACCTCGCCTTTCACGGCCTGGCCAACACTATTCATCGCCTCGTACTGAAACGTTGCCATCCTCGCACTCCTCTGTCGCAGGATTGTCTATGTCCTGTCGCACGGCCGGGCGGCCGGGCGGGTGGGTCGTCGGGGTCAGTCGTCGTTTTGCGATACGGTGTGGGCCACCACTTCTTCGATGGTGGTGTCGCCGTCGTAAATCGCCAGCAGTCCGGACTCTCGCAGGGTCCGCATTCCAGCCTTGCGCGCCGCCTCGCGTAATACGCCGGTGGAGGCGTGTTCGATAATCAGCTCGCGCAGATTGTCGTCCAGTTGAAAGATCTCGAAGATCGCCTGGCGACCGCTATACCCTGTGCCGCGGCAGAACTCGCAGCCGGCGCCGCGGAAGAACGTTTGCCCTTCGACGTCCTCCGGTCGCAATTCCACTTCCATCAGCAGCTCGGTCGAGGGTGTGAACTCCTCCCTGCATCGCGGGCAGATCTTTCGCACCAGCCGCTGGCCGACGATCCCTTCGATCGTGGCGGTCAGCAGGAACGCCTCCATCCCGAGATCCAGCAGACGCGCGATCGTCGAGGGGGCGTCGTTGGTGTGCAGCGTGGTGAGCACAAGGTGACCGGTCAGCGACGACTCCACGGCGATCTTGGCCGTCTCGAGGTCGCGAATCTCCCCGACGAGAATGATGTCGGGATCCTGCCGCAGGAACGAACGCAGGCATCGGGCGAACGTCAATCCAATGTCGGCGTTGATCTGCACCTGCACGAGCCCGTCGAGATCGTATTCGACCGGATCCTCGCTGGTGAGAATTTTCACCTCGACGGTGTTCAACTCCCGAAGAGCCGCGTACAGGGTGGTGGTCTTACCCGACCCCGTCGGCCCGGTGACGATCACGATGCCGTTGGGCTTGCCGATCAGGGCTCGGAACGTGCCGAGGTCGTCGGTGCGGAACCCGACCTTCTCGAGGTCGAGGTCGACCTGGGTTCGGTCCAGCACACGCAACACGACGCTCTCGCCGAACATCGTCGGCAACACCGCAACGCGAAGGTCGACGGGATTGCCGTCGATCACCAAGTCGATGCGGCCATCCTGGGGCAGGCGGCGTTCGGCGATGTCGAGATCGGCCATAACCTTGATTCGACTGGCGATGGCCACGGCGATATGCTTCGGCGGCGGCAGCATTTCATACAACATGCCGTCGATTCGATATCGCATCTTGAATTCATCCTCGAACGGCTCGAAGTGAATATCCGACGCCTTGTCGCGAATCGCCTGCAGCAGCACCGTGTTCAACAGCCGCTTGACGGGATTGGAGTCGGCCATGTCCCGGATGGTTTCGAGGTCAATACTCTCGCCCCGATTCGCCAGCAGGCTCAACTCCTCGTCGTCGGCCATGTCGTTGATCAAGTCGGCGATCGAATCGTTGGCTCCGACCTCGTAGTACAACGACAACGCCCGCTCCAACTTGGCCAGACTCGTGAGCTTGGCCGTGACCGAAAAACCCATCAACGTCCGCAAATCGTCAGTAGCGTTGAAGTTATCAGACGAGCCGATGGCGACGGTCAGGTGGTTGGCCTCCTCGTCATAGGCGAGGGGGACCACCTTGTACGAGGTGGCCATTTGCGCGGGAATCTGGCGGATCACGTCCTCGCGGATGTCGATCTTCTCGATGTCGACCCACTCCATGCCCACCTGGAGCCCAAGGACCATGGATCGATCGTCGTCATCGATGTGACCGAGGTCGACAAGGATCTGGCCAAGGAGACCGCCCTTTTCCTTCTGTAGTTCGAGGGCCTCGTGGATCTGGTCGCGCGAGACCTTTTTGAGCTTGACCAGGATGCGGCCAATCGGCCGGCCTCGATACTGCTCGATATCTTTCTTTTTCGAATCCAGGGCCATCGATTATCCCTTCCGAAGAGCCGCGGCTCCGCCTTCGTCGACGCTGTCCGGATTGCTCAGTCCGCTGTCGTCGAGGTCCAACTGACCTTTGTTGAACAACTCGACCTTGTCCTGTAGTTCGCCGGGGTTATGGCTGCGATCGAGTGCGTCCTCCAACGTAACCTTGCCCTGGGAATAGATCTCAAACAGGTGATCGTCGAGCAGTCTCATGCCCAGTTTCTTGCCGGTCTGGATGGAACTGGGGATACGGAAGACCTTGTTCTCACGAATGAGGTTGCCGATCGCATGGGTGACGACCATGAACTCGTAGGCCGCGATCATGCCCCGAACGTCGGCGCGGGGCATCAGGGCCTGGCAAAGCACGGCGATCAGCGATGTCGACAACTGCACCCGGATCTGCTCCTGCTGGCTGACCGGGAACTGGTCGACAATACGTGTGATGGTTCCGGAGGCGCTGGTGGTGTGAAGCGTACCGAACACCAAGTGACCGGTTTCGGCGGCTCTCAGGGCCGCTTCGATGGTCTCGAGGTCTCGCAACTCACCCACGAGGATCACGTCGGGGTCCATACGCAACGCACGACGCAACGCTTCGGAGAAGCTCGGCACATCCACGCCGACCTCACGCTGGTTGATGATCGACTTCTTGTGATAATGGTAATACTCGATCGGGTCTTCAACCGTGATGATGTGCTTGTCGAACATCATGTTGATATAGTCGATCATCGTCGCCAGCGTGGTCGTCTTGCCGGACCCGGTCGGACCGGTCACCAGGAACAGCCCTCGCGGCCTCCGGCACAGGCTCTTGACGATCGAAGGCAGGCCGATCTGTTCAAACGTGAGGATTCGGGAGGGAATCAGCCGTAAGACCAGCGAGATATTGCCCTTCTGCTGGAAGACCGATACGCGGAACCGGCCGGCGTCGCCGTAGGCGAAACCGAAGTCGGTGCCGCCTTCTTCCTGCAACTCCTGCTGGCAACGTTCCGGCGTGATCGACTTCATCAACGCCACGGTGTCCTCGGGCTCCAGAACCTTCGTCTCCAGCGACCGCAACCGCCCACGCATTCGCAGGCTCGGAGGACGTCCGCATGACAAGTGCAAATCGCTGGAGTCCCGCTTGATGCAGGTTTCCAACAGTCGATCAATATGGATCGTCGCCATTATCGCTCCCGCTCGCCCCCGCCTAATTCATTATTCGCAAAGAACCTACATCCGACCAGCCGAGAGCCACACGCACCCGGCGATACGTATCTACTTACCTAACCACCTTTTATGCGACCACGCCCCAAACATTACAACTGGTCATTCGTCAGATCATCGGCCTGAGCGACCCGCATAAGCTCCTCAGGGGTCGTCGTCCCGCTGAGAATCTTCAGCCGGCCATCGCCAACCAGCCCTCGCATCCCGGCAATCGTGGCGGCCTTGCGGACCTCCGACAGCGGCGCACGGGTGAAGGCCAACTCCGTAAGCGTCGAGTTCATCACCAGCAACTCGAAAATACCTTGCCGCCCGCGATACCCGGTACCCCCGCAGGTGTCGCAACCCGCGCCATGATAAATAGTTTTGCCCTTGAGCTCCTCCTCGGTGAAGCCCAACACCTTCAGCAGTTTCGGGTCGGGATTCGGATCCGGTTCCTTGCAGTCGCTGCAGATCACACGCACCAACCGTTGAGCCATAATCGCCTGCACGGCGCTGGCGACAAGGAACGGTTTGACGCCCATGTCGATCAATCGGGTCAGAGCAGAGGGAGCGTCATTGGTGTGAAGCGTACTGAATACCAAGTGTCCTGTGAGTGCGGCCTGAACTGCCACTTCAGCGACGTCCAAGTCGCGAATTTCACCCACAAGGATGATATTCGGGGCCTGACGCAGCATCGACCGGAGGATGCCGGCGAAGGTGAGTCCGATGCTGTCGTTGACTTGGCACTGGTTCATTCCGGCGAAATTGTACTCGACCGGGTCCTCGGCCGTGATGATCTTGCGGTCGGGACGATTCAACTCCTGCAACGCCGAATACAGCGTGGTCGTCTTCCCCGAACCGGTCGGTCCGGTGACCAGGAAGATACCGTTGGGTTGCTTGATGATCTTCATGAATCGTTCGTAGTCGTCCGCTTCCAATCCCAACGCCTGGATGCCGAGTTTGGCGCTTTCGGGGCGCAGAATACGCAGGACAATACTCTCGCCATGGTACGCCGGCAGGGCCGAGACGCGAAAGTCGATCGGCTCCCCGCCGATATGCATCTTGATTCGACCGTCCTGAGGCAGACGCCTTTCGGCCAAGTCGATTCTAGCCATAATCTTAAGACGGTTCAGCACCGGGCCTTGCATACGCTTGGGCACCACGTCTCGCTCGATACAAACACCGTCGATGCGATACCGCACGCGGACACGGTTGGCCATCGGCTCAACGTGAATATCGCTGGCGCGGAGTCGAACCGCTTCAGTAATAAGCATTTGCACAAGTCTGATGATCGGTGCGGAGGCCTCGTCCTGCTCCTCCTCCTCGGTCATCTCGTCTTCGTCGAGCGCCTCTTCGGAGTTGGAGACCGATCGGACAACTTCGTCGATCGACACATCCGACGCCCGCACGAAACGATCCAGATACTCCCGAAGCTGGCCCTTACTGGTCACGGACGTCTCGATCTCGCAATTCAGGCGGAATCGAAGCATGTCCAGCGTTTCGAGATCCAGAGGGTCGGTGATGACCACTTTGAGGCGGTTGCCCTCGCGACCGATCGGCAGAATGAGGTGTTCACGGATAATGCGTTCGGGAATCGCGCCCTGCTCGCTAGCGACCACGACGTTGTGGTCGAGGTCGATGTAATCCATGTTGAACTGGTTGGCCAAGGCCTTGGCGACATCGTTTTCGTCGACGAGCCCGAGAGCGACCAGGGCTTCGCCCATCCGCATCCCTTCGGCCTGTGCGTACGTGAGGGCCTCTTCGATGCCCGAGTCGGTCACCAGGCCCCATCCCTTGAGGATTTCGCCGATCCGCTTCTTCCGTCGAGCCATAGGCTTATTCACATCCTTTCAGCACACTGACCGACCCGCGTACAGACCCTCGCCGGCGGCCAACCCACACGACGGCATCACCCCGAGCCCACGCTTGGGCTCCACGGGAATCAGCCGCGTCTTTGGTCCCACGGGGGGATTCACACCATGCGTCCTGCTGCAGGCGGGACCGATTCACTGGACCCGAGAGTGATCACAACCATTGGGGTAAAAGCTATGGCGGTGTACCCTGTTGGGTTCAGCCCCCTGATTGTAACAAACATCTGCCGAAAGCGTCAAGGGGGGGTATCCGACTTGGTTATCTTGCTTTTGGGGGGGCATACCGGACGCGGATCGACACGGGGAGCGCTAACACCTCGTCGGCCCTGGCTCTTGCGGCAAACTCGCACCCCGAAATAACCCCAACACGCCGGAGATCGCCCACGCAGGCGCCCAACGCGGCGACCCCGCCCACGCCCATTCGCCGTCGCTACTGACCTTCGCCCAACTGGAGCGTGGCCAGGGCGGTGGCGGTGTCGTCGGTGTACTCGAAGACTTTGTCCAGACCGGTCACCAGGAAGACGCCCCACACCTGGGTATTGATCCCGCACAGCACCAGTCGCTTGCCGGCGGCGCCGAGGACCTTCCTGAGCTTGAGCAGTTTGGAGATGTTGGAGCTGTTGAGGAAGTCGACCGCACTGAAGTTGAGCACCACACTTCGGGGCGAAGCCTCCACCTCGGCGGTCAGGGCGCTGAGATCCTCAGTGAAATTCGGTTCTTCGGCCAGTTCGGCCGTCACGATGTCCTCGGACCATTTTTGAAACGCCATACGCGTCGATTCTCCTGACTCCCTCCCCACGTTCACACGCAGGATACGCCCTGCGGCTGCGTCGGTCAAGTCGTCATCCTGACCGGGCGACGGATCACGCCGACTGATTTATCGGCGTTTTCCCTCCCGTCTCCGAGTTGACGCCTCGGAGAATCTCGATTATACTTCATGGGCTCGGAGGAAGGCGGGGTCTCCGCCGACCGGGCGATCACTGGACATCGATGGCGACTGGGTCGATGTGCGCCGTGCGGATCGGCGCCCGCCCACGCCGCAGAGAAAAGCGAGAGTTCAATGTTTGGTTGCTCTATAGGAAAATTGTTCCAAGTTACCGTCGGCGGCGGCAGCTATCAGGAAGGCATGACCACGCACATGCAGGGCGTGCCGGCCGGGATTCTGTTCACCGAGGAAGAAATCTACAGCGAGTTGATGCTCCGCAAGCCGGGCCAAGGCGAACTGGCCAGCCCTCGCAAGGAGCCGGATATCCCGCTGATCTACAGCGGCTTCAACGTCGCCGACACGATGGAAGGCGTCGAGACCAAGGGCAAGACCAATGGCACCCCGCTGGTGGTGATGATCCCGAACCTCGACCGTCATTTCGTTCATATCGAGCAATACCGCTCGACCAACCGCACCCCGCGGCCTGGCCACGCGTCGTATGCGACGTTCAATAAGTACGGCATCTGCGACGACGCCATCGGCGCCGGAATCTTCTCGGGCCGTTACACCTCCACCATCGTCGCCGCCGGCGCCGTCGCCAAGCGCGTTCTGGCCGAGCACGGTATCGAGGTGACCGGTTACGTCAAGGAAGCCGCCGGCATCCGGGCTCCAGACGTTTCGCTGGAGAAGATGCGGGAACTGGCCGCGTCGTATCGCGTGGTTCGCAAGATGTACGATCCGGTCTATCAGGCCATCTTCGCCTCCGGCGTGTACCGCAACGAAATGCGGTTCCTGGAGAAGGCCGCGGTCCTGGCCCGCTACTGGGATATCATGGAAGCCGCCGAGGTCACCACCCAGGACGACGAGGCCGTCATGGCCGAATACGGCGTGCACCCGCGGCTGCTGTGCTCGGACCTCGACACCGCCAAGGCGATGGCCGCCAAGATCGTGGCCGTCCGAGACGAAGGCGACTCCACCGGCGGCGTTGTTGAAGTGGTCGCCACCGGTCTTCCGGCCGGCATGGGCGAGCCGACGTTCTCCAAACTCGACGGCGAACTGGGCCGCATGATGTCGATCGCGGCGATCAAGGCCGTCGAAATCGGCATGGGCATGGCCGTCAAAGACGCGGTCGGCTCGGAAGTGAACGACCAGATGTACTCCGAGAACGGCGAAGTGAAGTTCCGCTCCAATCACGCCGGCGGCGTCGCCGGCGGCATCTCCACCGGCCAACCCCTGGTCGTTCGCCTGGCGGTCAAGCCGACCCCGACGATCGGCAAGCCGCAGGAGACGATCGACAAGTTAACCGGCGAGTCGATGGCGTTGGACGCCGTCACCCGCCGCGACCCGACCATCGTCGCCCGCTGCTGGCCGGTCGCCGAGGCGTTCGTGGCCATCATCCTGCTGGACCAGTACATGCAGCACCGCGCCTACCAGAGCATGCTCGACACGCCCCAGCACCCCAAGTTCGGCGACTGGAAGAAGTAGGTTCAGGCGAAATCGTATGACACTACCGATGGGCGGCGGTCTGAGCGATACGGACCGTCGCCCTTCTCTTGCGCCCATGACGGATTATCGGGGAGTTCTCGTGGCTAAGGGTCTGCGATTACTAGCCCCCTGCAGTGCAGGGGGTCGCGGGACGGATGGCCTTCTCTCAGTAGCTTCGATGTCGATTGTCTCGAAGCGGCAGTTGGAGCCATGGATCGTGGGTTCACACGTCTTTCGACCCCCCGCACTGCGGGGGGCTAGTAACGGCAAGCACGCATCCGCCCCACTCCCCGCTAACCCAACATGAGCCTTCTCTTGCGCCCGACGCCAACAGGACCGGACGCCATCCACCAACATCGCTGCAACGCCTGAATCGGCCGCCATCGCCACGACACCGCCCCCATCAGCCGATCACAGGGAAGTCAGATCATCGCTATCATCATCGTCGTCGTCGTCGTCAGCAAACGGATCGTCCTCATCGTCCTCGGGCACCTGGAGCCTCTCTCCGGCCAGTTTCCAGGCGTCGGTGTACTCGGTCGGGCAGGAGGGCGTTCGTTTGAGCAGAACCCGGTGGGCCAGGTAACGGATCAGCAGGACGCCCATGCAGAACAGGGCGAGCAGCAGCAGCGAAACCACGACAACGGCGAGGCCGGCCATATATCGTCGGATCCCCGGGGCCGCACCGGACTCGACAAAGGCCATGTACGCATAGTAGATCACGACCAAGGCGCCGCTGATGGCGGCCAGGGACAGGGCGATCAGGACGATTTTTCCACGGAACCAGAGGTTCGATTGCTCATCACTCACCACAGACCCTCCCGGGGATTGAACGATTCGGATTCGGCCAGTTGCTCGACCAGGTTGCGCCCGGCCGGACTGATGCTCTTGGGGGCGACGATCTTGACCACAGCGTAATGGTTCCCCCGTTTGGACGTTCTGGGGTTGGCGACGCCCTTGCCCTTGAGGCGAAGCTTCATTCCGCTGGAGGTCCCCGCCGGCACGACCAGCGTGGCGGGGCCGTCGAGGGTGGGGATCTCGATCTTGGCGCCGAGGAGGGCCTCGGTGACCGAGATGGGCAGATCGACATACACATCCAGACCGTCTCGGACGAAGTAGGGATGGGCGTGAACCTGCACGACGATGAACAGGTCGCCGGCCGGACCGCCGCCGATCCCGGGGCCGCCCTTGTCGCGAACGCGAACGCGCGACCCGTCGTCGACGCCGGCGGGAATCTTCACCTCGATCCGCTCGCTGGTAAAATCGCCCGACTCGGTCGGACGCTGCACGTCGATGGAGGTGGTCGCGCCCCCGACGGCCTGCAGGAAGTCCAACGACAGGGCGTATTCGAGATCCTCGCCCCGTCGGCGGCGCCGCAGCCGGCGGCCGCGTTGGGCGCCGCCGCCGAAGATACCTTCGACACCAACCCCGCCCATCTTCCCGAAGATCGACGCGAAGTCGACCCCCTGGGCGCTCCACTGCTGACGCCCCCCCGGTCCGGCCGGGCCGCCGGCGCCGACGCCGGCGTGCCCCATGTAGTCGTACATCTTGCGCTTTTCCTTATCGCCGAGAACCTCATAGGCTTCGCCGACTTGGGAAAACTTCGCCGCCGCGTCGGGGGCTTTGTTCACATCGGGGTGGTATTCCCGCGCCAGCCGCCGGTAGGCGCGCTTGATCTCCGCCTCCGAAGCCGTTCGGGAAATCCCCAGAATCTCGTAGTAGTCGCGTTTAGCCATCGCCGGCGTTCTCCGTCCGTCGAGGGCATTATACAGACCTTGGGGCGGCAAAGAAACGGCGAAGGGCGAAGGCGACAGGGCCTACGCATCTAAATCCGTTTCCTTCGGCATACCAGCCATCCATGCCTGGAAACAAGCATTTCGTTCGTCGGGGCGAACACAGAACCGAGGCGCCCAGCCGACCTGTTCTTGTGTCGCCCCGCTGGGGCTTTGATCTCTATGCGAGTCCACATCCCGCCGCGGCGGGCTAAACGCCTTCGCCCCGTTGGGGCTGACGACAACGGCGGCCGGCGGCGCCCTATTTTGCACCGATTTCATACGACAGATATAACTATCGAGAAAATAGCCCGTTACAGTCAGCAGAATTTTAGATGCGTAAGCCCTGCCAACGGCGACAGTGAGCGGTAATGTCGAGGACCGGGCGTGAGGCCTGCCGTTCGCCGCTCGCCATTCTACCGCATCACCTTGGAAATCGAGAAGATCGGCAGCAGGAGGGCCATGGCGATTCCGCCGACGATCAGGCCCATGATGATGATCATCACCGGTTCGATCATGGCGGTGACCGATTTGACGCCCACTCTGACGTCGGCGTCGCAGAAATCGGCGATTCGGTTCAGCACGTCGGCCATGCGACCGCTCTTGTCGCCGGAGGCGACCATCTGCGCCATGCTGCGCGGTATCAACTTGGCTTCGTACATCTCCTCCGAAAGCGTGCGGCCTTGGCGAAGCCGCTCGCCGATCCGCAGCCACATGTCACGGTGCAGCCGGTTGTCCACCACGGACGCGGCGATCTGTATACTATCGAGCAACTCGACGCCGCTGGAAATCATCGTCGCCAGGGTGCGAAACGAACGGGATATGCAGACCTTCTGGAAGATATCCCCCAACAGCGGCATCCGAAGCCGGACGCTGTCGATATAGTACTCGCCCCGTGTGGTGCGGCTGTAGTAGATGAACCCGGTAACGGCCGCGACCGTTCCGACCAGGATGAGCCCCCAGTACTGAACGAAGATATGGCTTGTGTTCAGCAGGATACTGGTGGCCACCGGCAACGCGGCCTTCTTGGATGCGTATATCTTCTCGAATCGGGGAAGAATGAAGACCATCATCGCCACCAACATGGTGACGCTGAACAACAGAATGCCCACCGGATACACCATGGCGCTGCGGACCTGGCCGCGGATTTCGCGCTCGTTCCGCATGTACCCGCAGAGCCGTTCGAGCATCGGACCCATGGTCCCGCTGGCTTCGGAGGCTTTGACCATGCTGACGAACAGATCGTCGAACACTTTGGGGAATCTGCTCAATGCTACGGAGAACTCCCCGCCGCCGCGGACTTCATCGGCCAGGCGCGAAACCATCACGATCAGCCCGGAATGATTGGACTGGTCGGCGATGCAGTCCAGCGCCTCCAGCAGCGGAACGCCGGTGTCGACCATGACCGCCAACTGGTTACAGAAGAACATCAGGTCTTCGGATTTGATCTTCTTGGGTCGCGGGCCCGCGGCGATCGCTTCGCTGACGCGAGGACGCAATTCGATGATGATCTTGCCGTCGCCGCGAAGGATTCGCCCGGCGTCATCCAGCGTGGCGGCCTCCACTGTGCCGGAGAGCGCCGCTCCCGATGCATCTCGAACCTGGTAGATAAAGCTGGGCATGAAACGCTCCTGTCGATGGATCTTCGCTCGCGTCGGCTGCCAACCGCGGTCAGCCGGCGGCCACGCGGAAGACCTCCTCTACCGTGGTGATGCCGGCCTTCACCTTGGCCATGCCGTCATCGCGAAGACTGCACATGCCGGCTTCGGAGGCGGCGTGACGCAGTTCGTTGATATCGGGGGAGGCCGTGATCTGTTCTCGCAACTGCTCGGTGGGAATCAGCAACTCGTGGATGCCGATCCGGCCGGAGAAGCCGCTGTTGCGACACTTGTCGCACCCCTTGCCCTGGTAGATCACCTCGACCGCACCGGCCGAACGTTCGACGGCGCGTCGGACGTTGATCGGCGGATCGTACGGCTCTTTGCAATGGGTGCAGATCTTACGCACAAGTCGCTGGGCGACCACCGCTTTGATCGACGCGGCCAGCAGGAACGGCTCGATGCCAATATTCAGCAATCGCGTGATCGCCCCGGGGGCGTCATTGGTGTGCAGCGTGCTGAGCACCTGGTGACCGGTGAGGGCCGCCTGCACGGCGATCCGGGCGGTCTCATCATCGCGAATCTCGCCGACCATGAGGATGTCGGGATCCTGACGCAGCAGGCTTCGCATGGCCCGGGCGAACGTGAAGCCCACCTTCTCGTTGACCTGGAATTGGTTGATCTGGTTGAGATTGAACTCGATCGGGTCTTCGACCGTGCAGACGTTCAACTCGTCGCCGGCCACCTCGGCCAACGTGGCGTACAGCGTTGTACTCTTGCCCGAACCGGTCGGGCCGGTCACGAGAATCATCCCGTTGGGCTGCTCGATGGCCTTGCGGAATGACCGCAAGATATCGTAACTGAAGCCGAGACGTTCGAGGTTCACCAGCACGTTGCGGCTGTCGATGATCCGGATGACGACCTTCTCGCCATGATGGGCCGGCATGCTGCTGACGCGAAGGTCGATCGGCTGACTGTCCATCAGTACGTGGATGCCGCCGTCCTGGGGCAGGCGACGCTCGGAGATGTTCATCTGCGCCATGATCTTGATACGCGAGATGATCGCCGGCAGCATTTTCGCCGGCAGGCGCGTCTTCTCGAACAACCGACCGTCGACGCGATAGCGGATACGAAGGTGGTTCTCGCCCGGTTCGATGTGAATATCGCTGGCGCCTTCGCGAACGGCCGAATAGATCAGGTAGTTCACCATCTTGATGACCGGTGAGTTCCCCGCGGCGACCTCGAGGTCTGTGATATCCTCGATGATGTCTTCGACCAAGGCGAAGTCGCCGTCACTGACGTCGTCCAGGATGTCGTCAATCACGAAGACATTGGCGCTGGGCATGTGCGTTTCCAGCGTCATTCGAATATCGCGAGTGGTGGTGGCCACCACCTGCACCCGCAGTTCGGTGGCGCGGGCCACTTCCTCGATCAGGAACACGTTGGACGGTTCGTTGACCGCCAAGGTCAGCACGCCCCGAACCTTGAAAAGCGGCAGCACGACGTGCTTCTCTTCAAATTCCCGCGGCAGCAACTGAATCACCGTCGGGTCGGCCACCTTGGGGCTGACGCGAACATAGGGAACGCCGTAGCACCGAGCCAGGCACTTCATGACCTGCTCTTCGGTGCTGAGTCCCATCTGCACGAGCACTTCGCCAAGCAGTTGGCGATGTCCGCTCTCACGCTGGCGAGCCAAAGCCGAGTCCAACTGCTCAGCGGTGACGACGCCCTCGCTAACCAGCAGTTCACCCAACTGAAGCTTGGTTTCGTTCCTGTTGGAAATCATGTCAACACCTTCACGGCGTCGACCACGTCGGGGAAGACCTCGAAGGTCCCGTCCAATCGGGTAATCTCAAGGATCTTCGAAACATTCCCGTCCAGGTTCGTCAACGTCAACTGGCCCTGCCTGCTCATCAGTTCATCCTGCAAATCCAGCAGGAACTCCAGGCCCTCGGAGTCGATGAATGGAACCCCTTCGAGGCTCATCACGACGTCGACGGCCGATTCGTCCACATGGCGATGGACCTCCTTGCCAAACGCTTCGAGGCTGTCGCCGGACAGATCGCCCTTGCACTTGAGGATCAGCGCCTGACCGTATCTTTCGCTTCTGATTTCCACCGGTTCCCTCCGTCTTCGTTACTCGCTAAGCTCAAACACGCCGTCGACCGCCGAGACCACCGGCTTGGCTTCCCGCAGTTCGGCGAGGAATCCCTCCAGGTCCAGGCTGAGCAGATGGTCGACCAGCATCGGGTCAAACTGCGTTCCGCTGCAACGCATGATCTCGGCGACCACGAATTCCAACGGCATCGCCTGGCGATACGTTCGACTGGACGTCATCGCGTCGAAACTGTCGGCGATTCCGACGATCCGCCCCTCGATGGGCAGCATCTCGCCGCTGCGGCCTTCGGGGTAGCCGCGACCGTCGACGCGCTCGTGGTGGTACAGCACGCCGGGCATCACTGTCTTGATCTGTCGGATATTCGACAGGATGTTGGCGCCGATCACCGGGTGGCGCTTCATCGTATCGAATTCCTCGCTCGACAACCGCCCCGGCTTGCACAGAACCGCCTCCGGCACGCCGATCTTGCCGATATCGTGCAGCAGGCCGGCGAGGTAGATGTTCTCCACGCGCTCACGGTTGAAGCCGCACATTTCGGCCAGACGTCGCGAGATCAGCGCCACGCGTTGGGAGTGGCCGCAGGTGTATTCGTCCTTGGCGTCGATACTGGCGGTCAGCACATGCAACACGCCCATCAACAGGCCCTGCACCTCGCCGTACAGATGGTGATTGGCCAGGAACACGGCCGCCTGCACCGACACCGAATGAATCAGCTTCATGTCGGCGCTGTCGAACTCGCCTTCGTCGGCCTTGTCGATGGCCAACACCATGCCCATGTACAAATCACCGGCGACCAGGGGAACGGCGATGAGGTTCCGGGCGCGAGAGGCGCAGTCGCAATTCAGTTCGGACAGGCCGTTGAGAACCACCCCGCGGCCGTCGTCGTCGGCGTCGGCGTTCCGGTCGCGAATCTCATCGGCCAGTTCTCGCAACTCGACGTCGTTGAAGGCGACCTCGCCGGAGCGAACGATTCGGTCTTTCTGGTTGGATTCCTGCCGGCCGTTGAGCACCGCCACCGTCGACCCAACCTGGGTGACTTCACGCAATTCGTCGCAAACGTGTTTGAAAAACTCCTCCGGCGTCACGTTCACTCGCATGGCGCCGCTGAGGCGGTACAGCAGGCTGAGTTCTTCGTACGTGGTAGAGAGATTCGAGCTGAACGAGGCCAGTTCGTTCTGGGCGACGGAGTTCTCCACGCCCTGATTGAGCAGCATCTGAACCATCTCCATCCAGGCCCCGGCCTCCGAAGCCGGATGCGTGGCTCCCGCCTGCACGACCGACGCCATGTACTCCCGGTCGAGGTGCAGCCGGTCGCAGGTGCGGGCGAATTCCTCTTGAGCGCCGGCGTCGGGAGTGAGGTAGCACGTCATGGCCACCGCCACCATTCGGCGACGACGAACGACCGGAGTCGCCATGACGACGCAGCCGGCGGGGCCGACGAACATCTGGGGATTCCCATCGGACCAGACCTGTTTTAATGCGTCTTCGCGCACCGTGTGGGCCGGCCCCGAAGCGGCGCAAATCCGCTGGCAGACCTCGCTGCAATTCGTACACGCCAGCACCGCTCGGCCCGACGAATCATGCACGGCCGTCGACAGTCCGATCTTATCCAACTGCTTGGCCATCCGCTCCAGCGGGGCGAACAGTTTTTGATCTGCCGACGAGATTGTTTCGGACAGCGTCATTACGACTCCTGGGCGACCGAACCGGAAGAAACCAATTCCTGGGCTCGCAACAACACCTCCGCCGGACTGAAGGGCTTGCTCATCAGTTCTGTGATGCCGGCCGAGGCGTGTTCCGATTCGGTCAAATCGAAGCCGCGAGCCGTCAGCATGATGATGGGAAGCCCGGCGGTGGCCGGGTCGGCCTGTAGCGCCTGACACAATTCCAACCCCGACATCACAGGCATCTGATAGTCGGTAATGAGTAGATCCGGACACTCGGCCCTGCACAAATCGAGCGCTTCTTCTCCGTCGGCCGCCATCTGTACGTCAAAACCGCCGCGCTCCATCTTCAGGCAGATTACGTGTCTGATATGGGGCTCATCGTCAGCAACGACTACTCGCTTGTCGGCCATCTGTTTGTCCTCCGCGCCCCGGGCTCCGAACCCACACACTCGCTTACTGGCAAATGGGCAACTCGAAGCTGAACACACTTCCTTCGCCCTGCTTACTGGTTACCGAAAGCCGCCCCCGGTGGAGCGTCTCGACAATATGTTTGACCAAACTCAGTCCCAGACCGGTTCCTTTGGCCATCTTCGAACTGCCTCGCACCCTGTAGAATTTGTCGAACAAGTGAGGCAGATCCTCCGGGCCGATGCCGATGCCGGTGTCGGCCACGGAGAAAACCACCACGCCATGTCGCTCGTCGATCTTGGTCGACACCGTCACGCGGCCGCCCTCGGGGGTGTACTTGATCGCATTGGACACCAGGTTCATCACCGCCTGGTTGATCATGTCGCGGTCGGCCTCGACCTGGGCGTACACCGGAGCCAGTTCTTCGATCAATTCGATGTTCTTCATCGTCGCCTGGGGACCGGCCACTTCCAACGTCGCCTTCACCACCGCCGTCGGGTCCATCGGCTCACAGGCCACCTTCACCACCCCCGACTCGATCCGGGCGATATCGAGGATATTGTCGATCAGCCGGCTGAGCCGATCCGTCTCCGAAGAGATGATCTCGTGGAACTCTCGACGCGTTTTCGGGTCTTCGGCGTCGCCGTCCAGCAGCATCTCGATATAGGCCTTAATGCCGGCCAACGGCGTGCGAAGCTCGTGGGAGACGTTGGAGACGAAATCGGTCTTCATCTGGCCGACTTCCTTCTCCTTGGTCACGTCGTGCAGCACAGCCACTACGCCGGACACCTCGTCGCGCTTGTCGGTGGTGCAGCACAGCGTAACGCCAAACGTTCGCGTTTCGCCGTCGGTGTCGACCGAATGCGACACCACCTTGCGTCGCTGGGTATGACCGTGCTTTCGCGTGTCGGTAATCAGCCGGACCAGGGTTCCGTCGTTCACTACGTGGCTGATGCTCTTGCGAAGGGCGCCGGCGATGGTGAAATCGAACAGTTTCTCAGCCGCCGCGTTGGCCATGGTCAACTCGTCGAACCGGTTGGTTACGACGACGGCGTCGCTGATCGAATCGATGATCGCCTCGGTGTGCTGCTTCTCGGCGTCGGTGACCCGGGCCTGGATCTTCAGCTCACGATTGACGTCGCGAAGCGCGTCCATCTCTTGGCGACAGCGGGCCAACACGTTGTTGATCGGCCGGACGACGGGCACCAGCAACTCGGCGCCGCGACCGGAGACGTGACCGATTTCACCGGTGCGGGCCATCGTCTCCAACTCCGCCGAAACCGCGTTCATCACCCGCTGAAGCCGCGACAGACAAAGTACGACCGCCACAGCCGCCGCAACCGCCACGACGATCGCGGCCAAATGATCCGCGACCGTGTGCGCGCCTCGCTGGACCAAGCAGATGGCGTAGTACGCGGCCGCCGCGCCGAGACTGGCCAATATCGCGGCCAGCGCCGTCGAACGATTGCCGAATATCTTGGCGTGATGGCCTCGGCGGTCGGTTGGAGTGCAATAACTATTCATCATTCTGGACGATCATCTGCCGGGCTACGGTATTGGCCGGGTCAAGCTTCAACGCGGCCTGGTAATACTTCTGCGCCATCTCTTCCTGTCCGCCGGCGCTGTAGCCGCGAGCCAGCAGACATTTGAGCATGGCGTCATCGGGGTGGAACTTCTCGGCCCTGACAAGCACGGTGCGAGCTTCGGCGCCTTCGCCCTTGGCCAACAGGGCGTACCCCAGCGAGATGCCGGCGTCGGCCGACCGCGGGTCCAGGCGCAGCGCCCGACGCGCAGAAAGCACGGTTCGGGGCAAGTCTCCGCAAGCCAGCGAAGCGGTGGCCAACTTGCTCCAGTGGGATGCACGCTTGGGCTGCAGATCGGTCAGCCGCGTGTAGGCGACTTTGGCCTTACGCGGCTCATCCGTCGCAAGGGCGCTGTCGCCGAGCATGAGGAAGACCCACGCCTTGCGATCGTATGTGTCGAGCTTGCTCAACTGCTCCAGAGCCGTCGCCGACCGGTCGTACTGACCGGCGAAGAAATAGGCTTTCGCCAGATCTTCCTGCGTCTGGACCCGATCCGGCGCGATGTCGCGAGCCTGGCGATAGAAGTCAATCGCCGCCTGCGGCTTCCCGGTCGCCATCGCCAGGTCGCCGGCCATGCGATACGCCCCGGCCGACTCGGCCATTGAAACCAGCTTGCTCGCCAGCAGTTCCAGCGCCTCGTCGGCCCGTCCCAAGGCCACCATCACCTCAACGGAGGCCATGACGTAGGCCGGATTGTCCTGGTCTAGAGCTCGCGCCTTCTCGTACGCCCCCAGCGCCTGCTCGTAGCGGCCGCGACGCTCGTGGACAACCCCCTGAAGGTAGGGAATGCTTGCATCGGAGGGAGCGTCAACGGCCATCTCGGTCAGCAGAACCAACGCCTGGTTATTCCGACCTTTCTCGATGAACACCCGGGCCAGCAGCATCCGGGCCTCCGACATGCCCGGCGAAAGAGACAACGCCTCTTTCGCCGAGCTGCCGGCGCCGTCCATATCTCCGGACTTGAACTGCTGCTCGCCCTTGGCCGCGAGGATGCCGGCGCGGGTATTCTGCCAGCGCTCGTAGGCCAGGGTCTTCTGCTCATGCCGCGTGGCGCCGCAGCCCGCCATGGCTACGCACGCCGCCGCTACTGCTATCGTTGTTACGAATCTCATTGAATTCTCCCGGGATCCTTCCCAGATCTCTTACATTGCCTAAATTGACATCATAGATCAAAAAAAACCGTCATTACTCCACGATCGCCACCACCGGTGCATCCGGCATCATGGCTTCAGCGGAGGCCAAGGGTTCATCACCGGCGGCTCCTGCGTCGACGGCGGCAACCGGTTCGACCGGGACCGCGGCTTGGGGGGCCTCTTTCACCTTGACCGATACGGGCTCAGGCATGATCGGCGCGTCGTAGTTGCGTCCGATGCCGAAAGCGTCTTTGACCGGGGCCGGCAGCGTTTGCGGTCGCAGCGGGCGAGCCGGCGGGATCACAGTGTTCACGTTCTCGCCTAGATCGTTCATCACCATCTTCTGCACGATCCAGCGAGTGCTGCTCATTCGCGGCTCCTTCGCCCAAATCGCTTCGTCGGTGAGTTGTTCCTTGTACTGGATGGCCTCCAGCATCGCCGGCGACAGGCTGAGGGCCATGTTCAGATCCCACTGAGCCCGATCGACTCGGCCGTTGGCCACGTGTTCTTTGGCCCAGTTGAAGTGCCGTACGGCCATTCGGCTGCGGCCCCACCACTGTAGGTTCTTCCGCATACCCATGCGGAACCGTTCCATGTCGTCGCGAAGTTGGTCGCTGACGATTTCGTCGCTGCCCTGCTTGATGATCCGGGGCGTGATCATGATGATCATCTCTTCACGCTTGATAAAGTCGTCGGTGCTGCGGAACAACGCCCCGACACCGGGAATATTGCCGAGCAGCGGAACCTGGCTTCGACCGCTGGAAGAGCTCTCGCGGAACATACCACTGATGACGATGGTGCGTCCGTCCTTGACGATCACATTGGAAGTGCACTCGGTCGTCGTCTTCTGAGGCAAGTCGCCGAGAACGAGGCCGGAGGAATCTTCCGGATGGATCTCCATGCGAACGTACCCGTTGTCGCCAATAAACGGCCTGACGACAAGGCGGGTGCCTGTCTTCATGAAAGCGATGCTCTGGGTCAACTGCTCACCACCAGCGGTGGTGGTGGTGTCTTTGTAGCCATCTTCATTACCAACGATGATCTCGCCTCGCTGCTTGTTCAGGACGAGTAGTTTAGGATTGGCCAGAATGTTCACGTCGGCGATGCTCTCCAAGGCTTTAATGAGAACGCCGAGGTTGCTATCGCCCCAAGTGAATTTGAACCCGTCGCCTTGGTCGAAGTTGGTGCTCAAGCTGGTGACGTTACCGAGATTGACACCGTCGAGGGCCTGAAAGTCGATACCCAGTTGGTTGTCCTCATTGAGCCTGGCGGTCATGATCGTCGCTTCGATGAGAACCTGCTG
>CBDVCA010000017.1:0-30520 GCA_965372365.1 uncultured bacterium | reverse complement strand
CGCCGAACGGATTGACGTGAAGCGTCGAGCGCCGTAGGATTCGTTCTGACAATTGGGGCGAGACGCTCCATCAATATTCTTGCGCCAGAGGCGCCCCCCAACCCCCTGAAATCGCTACAATCCAGAGTTCTTACTAATATCCGGCATTCTCTTGTGCCGATTAGAGTTCCAGTTCCATAGATCTCCGGATTCCCAAGGAAGCAGATAATGGGAGACCAACCTATCTGATTAAGACCACACGCATTAACTCTGTGCGTATGGCATAATTAGCGTTATAGGTGCAAGGCAATACCGGCCGAAAGCCAATACTCATGGCGCAACCCGTTATGGAAACAGTGTTTTGCCCCGTCGAAGCCCCCGGAAGGGTCGAGATTCCGCGGCCGCCGCTGATCCCGTCCACTTCATGGTCGCCGATTCCGGTTCCTCGACGTGCAGGCAGGCAACGAAACTATCGGAGCAGAAGCAGACCCTGAGGGATTATCATGGGGAACAAGATGGACACATCCGCGTCAACAGACCCGGTCGAATCCTCGATGTCGAACACACAGATCTGGGCCTCGCGAGCTTCGAGCTTCCTTGCCGAGGCGCCCGAACTGGCGAATATCGCCGGTGCGGCAGAGGAACTGGCCATCGACTTCGAGAGTCTTCCGACCGAGGAACGCCGGAAGGTGAGGGAACTGTCCGAGTTGATGAGTCGCGCCCGGTGCGAGGCGCCGGTCCTGGCCCACCTCAACGGGGACGGAAAGTTCGAGATCACCGGATCCGAGGATCGCATGTCTCTGCTGCTATCGGTGACCCCTCCCCTTGCAGACGGCGCCCCCGTTGACGTGAACATGATTGTTGAACGGCTCGGTGACAACTCGAATGCGGGTGGGGTAGACATGGAGGCCCTCCGAGAGGCGACCCGGGCTGCGTCGGCCGGGCAAGAGATCCACGATGCGGTCATCGCTCGCGGCCGCCTCCCCGAGGCGGGGCGGGGCGAGTCCTGCGTGCTCTTCGGCCGGGCGGCGGCGGATCAGCCGCTCCTGGAGACCCACGCCTCCGAGCAAGGTTCCTCCCTCGGTATGCCATGGACCTGCCAGGCCGGAGACCGAATTCTCCTTCGAATCCCCGCCGAGGCGGGAATCGACGGCTACGACGCCCACGGCGTGATTCTCCCGGCGCCGGCGCCGCCGAAATTACACATCGAGGCCGGTCAGAATGTCCGCGTCGAGGGCGAATTCTACTTCGCTGAGATTGACGGCGTGATCTTGAATAGTTACGGCTATCGCATTCAGGTTCGTCCGCAACTGGTGATCAGTCACGACATCACCGGCGGCGATCCTCCGATCGATTTCCCCGGAGAACTCTGCATCCGTGGGGCTCTCCGGGACGGGGCCGTCGTCGCCGCCAAAGGCGATATCACCATTGACGGGGTTGTCGAGGGTGCGACGATCACGTCTCGCCAAGGCAGTATCACGCTCCATCGAGGTATGGTGGGTCGAGGTCGCGGCGTCATTACAGCGAAAGAGGACGTGGTCGCCCAATTCGCCGAGAACGCCACGGTTCTTGCCGGCAACAACATCACGCTCCACGGGGGCGCCATGAATTGTAGGCTTGTCGCCGGTTTGACGGTGGTCCTTGACGGCAGAAAGGGCCGGATCATTGGAGGGACGACCCTGGCCGGTGAGAGGATCGTCGCCCTCCAGGCCGGTTCGCCCGGCGGGGTTCAAACGGAGCTATGCGTTGGGTTGTCGACGGAGGCCATGAAGCAGGTGGCCGAGATTGATCTGGATATCGCCGCGACAAGGCTGCGCCTCGAAGAGGCGGTCGAATTGGTCGGTGCGATCGTCCGAGCCGTCGGCCGCCCGGAGGATCTTCCCGCTCCGAGGCTGGAGTTGTACGCGAAACTATGCCAGAGCGAATTGGTTTGCACGCAGAGGATTCGACAGGCCGGTCGGCGCCGGCAAGAGGTTCTGGAGCGGGGAGCGCAGGATCAGAATGGGTCCATCGACATTCAAAGAAAGATATTCCCGGGCGTCACGGTTCGTATCGGCAGCGCCGTGCATCGGCACAAGGAGCCCGGCGGCGGCTGTCGGTTTGGATATGACAAGCACGACGGTCGCGTGATCGTCAGGCCGCTCCATTAGAGCACTTTGCATAATAGATGTCGTGTTCAGGCGTAGGTGAGGACGAGGACGGCAAGGACGTTGTAGCCTTTGCTAACGGACGCCGCCAACCGATGCCGCAACCAGCATGAAGGCGACAGGATAGGATGTAGAATGCGGCTCTACCGCAGATATGCGGAAGAACCTCTTTTTTTTGGGGGGGGGCTACGGTGAAAGGGAGGGGCGAACTGCGAGCGCACATCAACCCCGCAAGCCAATCGCCTCAGCAAATGCCCGCGTCGGAGCGATATTTGCCTGGTGCAGCAGAAGACGCGTTGCCGACCACCGGCTGGCGGCCGGCAACGCTGCTGGTCGCATCACAAACACATCTGAGGACGCACACCCACACCGCCCTAAGCGGACGACGTGAACGCCATGCATCCAACAGAAGCGTTCGTTACACCTTGCGGACGTCGGTGGCTTTGGGGCCCTTCTGGCCTTGGGTCACTTCGAATTCGACCGCGTCGCCTTCACCCAGTGACTTGAAGCCGTCACCGGAGATGTCGCCGTAATGGACGAATACATCGGTGCCGTCGTCGGAAGTGATGAAACCGAAACCCTTTGCGTCGTTGAACCACTTTACTGTGCCGGTAGCCATTCACAGGCTCCTTCTTTGAACTCGGCGTTCGGATTTGCGAACGACCACTCAGGTGAAACACACCTGGCGGAAAAGGCCCGTACTACCGACCCAACAGAAGGTCCCAGCAATCACGAATCGGCCCTAACTGCCTCACAAACATGCCCAGTTGCCAACCGGACACTTCCGGCGGCGCGGAGCACACCCCGCCAACCGCCCGAACCGTGTAACATGTTGACAGCATCTTCGCTTGCCGAGAACGTTCTGTCAAGTCACCAATAGCGGACAATTTCGATTTGGGTTGACAGCCGGCGCCGGCGGATTCTCGCGGCCATTGGACCGTGGGCTTGAAGGAGAGCCCTTCGGTGAGGTCGAGAAGCTCGCCGAGGCCCCGCGTGAGGATCGCCGATACCTCAGGGGCGAGTCGAATACCGGAGCCGTGTGAGTGGCCGCCGGAGTGAGTGTGATGGCCGGAGGACATTGTCTTTGCACTCCCGGATGGGTGTTCTCGAAATAGTTTCGCGCAACGTTTGAGGCCCAGCATACACGAATTGAGCCCCACGCGTACACCCAAGGCCGCACCGAACGCCCCACCCCGATCCGAGCGATCGGAGAACTAGGCGATATCCGGCCTGATTACGAGCAGTTAACACGGCTAGACAATACCCAACACAAGACGTAACACCTTCTCCTATAAGATTATGTGAATATTTCGCTATCCGAAACACCCTCCTGGCGGTCACTTCGGTTCTGCGTATCCGGTGTCCACCCTACCGAGCGCGAATCTCGGTTCGATATTGCAGGAATGAGATGATTGTAAGCTCTGTTCCGACTGAGCCGCGGACCGGGTATGGGCGGCAAACGCGGCCGCACAAACGGCGCCGATGGTTGCAAATCGGGGCAAACCGGCGATAATTACATATAAACCTGTTTGGTTCTCGTATGTGAACAGGCATTTGAAAGGGCGAGACATGATGCGAACCGAAGCCGTTGTTGAGCCCGGGCGTGCAAACAGTGAGTTCCTGGACAGTGAGAGTTTCGTCACCGCGATGGAGGAAGCCCTGGATGTGGGCGAGTCGACAGTGGTTGACGCGAATCTCCCGACGCTCAAGCGTCTGATTACAGATCTGGCCGCTCGAAAGAAGGAACTGGAATCACTGGAAACCCGAGCCCGGGACGTCCATCGTCGCCAGGGGGCCGCCAAGCGCCCCGGGCGCTACGTGCGGGACCACTCCGAGAGTTCTCCAGCCAAGTAGACCGCCGCCGCCCGGCGCGGCGACCTCGCAAGACGAGGCCTGCCGCGTTGGGTTCGGCGTACGTCCGTCGCCGCACAGCAAGTCATGAGTCGCCGAACCAGGAATCTCGTGCGATTGGGGTCTGCGCCGTCGGCGGCGAGAGTCGCGGCGTGAATGCAAAAAAAGGACCCGGCCTCTGAAGCCGGGCAAACCATTGGGGAACAAGGATTTGAACCTTGACTAACTGATTCAGAGTCAGTCGTGCTACCGTTACACTATTCCCCAGTGATCTCTGCGAGCCCTCACCGAACGGGTTCGCCGGATCCCTGTCTCACAGGCGGCCATCGGGTAGCTCGACGGAATCGCCTGCATTCTGTTCCAGATTGGATCGTGTACCCTACCGATATCTCCGACGGTCGCAAGGGTTCTCTTGGGTGAATCGTCAGATTTCCGACGCCACGGGAGGGTACATGTGAACGCCCCAAAGCCGCGGTACAGGCGGCTTCGGGGCGTGCGAAATTCGATACTGTGTGGGTCAGGACCGGATCAGGCGGCCGCGGCGGCCACGGAGCTTGAGGCGCCGTCGACGCACAGACTGGCGATCGGATGGTCGAATTCGATACCGATCACGAAGCTGTCGTCGCGCTTGCGGCAACGCCGAATGGTTCCGCACAGGCTTCGCACGTCCATTCCCGGCGCCGGAAGCTTCAGCACAAGCCGCTGGCCGGGATAGAAGGCTTTCTTGCTGGTCGCACCGATGCCCCCGCGACTGATGTCGATCATCTGAAGACGATCCACCAGATCGCCCTCCTGAGGGTCCAGACGCAGAACCTGAACGGTCATTTGCACTTGCGTTCGCGGAAACATGCGTCTCTCAGCAGAACTCATTTCCATAGCGGTCATATCGACACTCTCCATAGGGCCCGGTGTTGTTGACATCAGCATCGGTCCTGTGAGAAGGCGACTTAATTTGCGAGCAAACTTTTTGCCATCTCTAGGGTTATGGCATTAGAATAATCCTCATGATAGGCAGGTATTTCACGAAATTGACCGTAGGGGTCCTCGCCGGCCCCGGCAAGGGCTTCCGCACATGACCATGAGCATCGACGTGACCTTCCTGGGCAGTGGGACCAGCTACGGGATCCCCATGATCGGCTGCGACTGCCGCGTGTGCCGGTCGGAGGACCCGCGCGACCGGCGTAATCGGTCGTGCGTATCGGTCCAGGCGCCCGACGGGTCGGTTTTGGTGATCGACACTCCGCCGGAATTCCGCCTGGGGGCCATCGCCACCGCTCTGGAGCGTGTCGACGCGGTCCTGCTGACCCACAGCCACGCCGACCACATCCTGGGTATGGACGACCTCCGGCGGTACAGCCACCTGCTCCAAGACACCATTCCCGTTTACGGAGACCCGGACACCATCGAGACCGTCGGATCTATTTTTGCTTATGCCCACAGGCCTTACTTCAGTTCGGATATACCCAGCCTTCGGTTCCAATGCATCGACGAGCCGACCGAGATCGCCGGCTTGCCCGTTACGCCCATCCCGCTGATCCATGGCGCCCGGCCGATTCTCGGCTACCGCATCGGTAACTTCGCATACTGCACGGACTGCTCGGAGATTCCCCCGGCCAGTTGGCCGCTGCTGGAAGGGCTCGATCTTCTCGTCCTGGGCGCCCTGCGGTACACGCCGCATCCGGCGCATTTCACTCTCGCCCAAGCGCTCCAGGCCGTCGAACGCATTGCGCCGGCGCGGGCGCTGTTCACGCATATCGCTCACGAGATTTCTCACGCCGACACCTCGGCCGAACTTCCCGAGGGCGTCCAACTGGCCTGCGACGGACTCCGGGTGGCGGCGACGCTCTGATTGTGCCGACCCTGAAGCATAGCTTGCTCGCATTTTGCTCCGAACCCGCCCTCAGGAGATCGCAATGCCGATTGAACGATTCGAAGCCAACCCCCTGATCACGCCGGCCGACGTAGCGCCGACGCGAGACGACGTGGAGGTGCTGTGCACGATCAACCCCGGAGCCGTCTGGTTCGAAGGCCAGGCGCTGATGCTGCTGCGCGTGGGCGAGCGTCCAAAGCCCCAACACGGGTACGTCAGCACGCTAACGTACGACCACCGGGAGGGCGAGGTCGTCGTGAGGCGGTATCGGCTCGACGACCCGGACATGGAAGCCCACGACGGCCGCGGCTTCTCCTGGCGGCGCAAAACCCTGCTGACCAGTATGTCGCACTTGCGAATCGCCCGCAGCGACGACCTGGTGCATTGGACGGTCGACCCGACCCCGGCGATCGCACCGACAACCGAATGGGAATCCTACGGTTGCGAGGACGCCCGAATCACGCAACTGGACGGGCGATACTGCATCACGTACACGGCGGCCAGTCATCTTGGCATCAACGTGATGATGGCGACGACGGAGGATTTCGTCACATTTGCCAAAAAGGGCGTCGTCGCCACGACGTTCAACAAGGACGTGTGCATCTTCCCCGAGAGAATCGGCGGTCGATACGTATGCCGCCACCGCCCGTTCCGCACCGAATTCAACGACGCGTGCATCTGGACGGCGTTCTCCCCCGACCTGGTCCACTGGGGCGACCATTCCATCCTTCATCGGCCGGTTCGCCGGACGTGGGAATCCGAACGCGTCGGAGCCGGCGGTACGCCCATCAAGACGGACGCCGGGTGGCTGGAAATCTACCACGCATCGGATATCGACGGCCGCTACGGACTCGGCGCGATGCTGAGCGATCTCGACCGTCCCGAGACGATGATCTCACGGTCCAAACGACCTGTCTTGGAGCCGACCGAAGCCTACGAACTCAAAGGCGTCTTCAGCGAATGCGTCTTCACCAACGGTTGGCTGGTCTCCGACGACGGGACGCTGACGATTCTCTACGGCGGAGCCGACACCATCACCGCAGCAGCCAGGACCACCGTCGATGAGATGGTCGCCGCGGCGATGAACGAATAGCCGTTGCGATCGACGAGGCTATCGCCTTGCAATCGGCGGCATGTCCATGCCTTCGGGAATCAGATCGCCGCGATCCAGGCCGGCCTTTCTGGCGGCGCCGTCGGCCATCCGTTCGATGATACGACTGGTCAGATTGGCCGTCGTAATCCCACGGCCGTCAGGGCCGCGAAGATCGGTCAACTCGATCGTCGGCAGGTCGATCACCTTCCCGACGCCCTTGAACCCGGGTCCGAGTTCGACCTTGGCGTCTTTGATTACCAACTTATCGATGACCAGAAGCGCCAGCTTCTTCTGTTCGGCGGTCTTCTCGTCGACCGCCTCGGGGGCCTTGTCGGCCGCGGTGTTTCGCTTGACGTTGCTGAGGAAGACCTTGACGTTGGAGTCGTCTTCGTTCTTCTCCAGCCGAAGATGAGGTTCGGCGATCTCCATCTTCCCAACTTCGACCGGCCGATCCGTCAATGACGCGACGCGAACGTCCAGCACGGCGTTCTTCAGGTTCAGCATATCGGCGTCGGAGTACGCCGGCGGGTTCTTCACCGCCATTTCGCGTACGTTCATACGCCCTCTAAGTAAAGAAACTCGCAGTCCTTTCACCTCGCAGGCGACCTCGCCGGCGGACTCGACGCCATCGACCAGGGCCGCCTTGGCCGCACGATCGAACTGCGTCCACGCCACGATGAGCCCTACCAAGGCCACTACGAGTACAATCGTTAGTATTCGTGCTACCCACTTCATGATCCTATCTCTCTTATTGGAACCCTCCCGGGTAATTGTATTCGGCGGACACGCGCCCCGACCGCCGCACGCGATCGATCGGTCGCGATGCGATGGGAA
Organism: uncultured bacterium; assembly: GCA_965372365.1. Classification (GTDB taxonomy): domain Bacteria; phylum Planctomycetota; class Phycisphaerae; order SM23-33; family FEN-1343; genus CBDVCA01. The sequence goes on along the minus strand of CBDVCA010000017.1, from coordinate 22,746 downwards.
TCGAAGCATACAGGAAACTCAGCGGGCGTCACTTGGCGTCGTTTGGCTTGTTCAACTTGCCGGCCTCGACGGCCTTCTTCAGACTCTTGACCACTTCGGCCGGGAACAGAGTACTGAGGTCCAAACCGGCCTGGATCGCGGCACGCGAGGCCATCAATTCGATGATCTTGCCGGCCAGTTGCCCGATGGTGATCCCCTGAGCGTCGCGACCTCTCAGGTTATGCAGTTTGATGGCGGCCAGTTTGATCGGCGCCGCGGATTTGGAGAACCCGCTGCCGACCTCGACGGTCCCGTCGATGATTCTCAGCGAATCGATGTACATCCGCTTCGGAACGCTCCCGACGATGTGAACCTTCCTCCCCGCGGCTCGTTTCTTCTCGTGATACTTGCGAATATTCGCCCCGAAGGTCTTCACGTTCGAGCCGCCAAGGCTCCGCTCCAGTCGAACCTTCGGCCGAAGGATCTCCACGCTCACTACGTGAACAGGCTCGGATCTCAGTGTTCTCACATCGAAAACGAACACGGCCTCTTCGAAGCTGAGCATGTCGGCCTTGGGGAATTTCTCCGGGTTGCCGATCACCAGGTCGCCAATCGTGAGCCGCCCGCGAGGCAGTGAAACGTGCATCCGCTCGATGCGGCACGGGACCTTACCGGCGGTGGCGATGCTCTCGGTCATCGCCTCGGTTGCTCTATGATCGATAGACAGCCAGAGCAGAATCGCCGCGACCAGAATCACCAAGCCCAGACACACCATCAAACGTCGAAGCCGTTTCACCCCGCCCCCCTTTCGGTTAACACCCTCTGCTTATTCTAGGCGGACCATTGAACGTCGATTGGACTGGAACCGTAGAAGTTGTGGAAGGTGGCGTAACGGGAGGGATACGTATCATGTTCAACAGACGCGCCCTGATGATCCTGCTGGTGCTGGCTTGGGGGAGTCTTATTCTCATCGGTTGCGCCTCGACCGTTCCACCGACGAGGCCGGAAACGACGTCGGTCGAATCGGTCGATACCCCCGACGAACGGCGCCCGAAGCAGGAACCCCCGTCGGCCGAACGGGACGAGCAATGGGATGAGGACACGCCCAACTGGCACAACTGGGCGAACTAACGATCGCCCCTCGCTACGACGTCCAGACATCTGAACCGCCAACCCGCGGCGAGCGTTCGGTCACGCCGACACACTCTGCCTGTTGATCATCGCGGCGATATGTCCGGCGGTGTAGCCGTTGTCGATATTCACTACGCTGACGCCTGCGGCGCAACTGTTCAACATGGTCAGCAGAGCCGCGAGCCCGCCGAAACTCGCTCCGTACCCCACGCTGGTCGGCACCGCGATCACCGGAGCCGAAACCAACCCGCCAACCACCGACGCCAACGCCCCTTCCATGCCGGCCACGGCCACCACCGCATTGGCGGCGGTCAAGGTCTCGGTCTGGGCGAGCAGCCGATGAATGCCGGCGACGCCGACATCGTAATGCGTGGTCACCGCGGCTCCCATAATCTCGGCGGTGACCCGAGCCTCTTCGGCCACGGACAAGTCGCTGGTGCCGGCGGCGACGATCGCAACGTGCCCCACCGGCTCGGGCTGCTCGTCCTGGTACAGTGCGATCGTTCGCGACAGGTGATCCCATTGGGCCTTGGGCGAATCTTCGGCGATGGCCGCGTACTGCTCCGGCGTCGCCCGGGTGGCGAGCACGTTATGCCCCCGATCAGCCAGGCGGGCGAAGATCACACGGGTCTGCTCGACGGTCTTGGAGGCGCAAAAAATCACCTCCGGCCAGCCGCAACGTAGCGAACGATGATGGTCCAGCGTCGCGAAGCCCAGGTCCTCGAACGGCATATGCCGCAACTGACCCAACGCGGCCTCCACGTCTGTCTCGCCGGCCTGCACGGCCGCCAGTAACCTGCGGATCGATTCAGTTTCCATGGGATCCATTCTACAAGAGAAAAGCGTTAGGCGGAAGGCGGAACGACAGAACCGCAGGCTTCAGGCTTCAGGAACGGAAACGGTGCGGTCACGACATAGGTAACACTGTAGTGTCACGACATAGGTGGCGCTTCAGGTCATTGTGTGTACCACCGTATTACCATTGATCATGCTTTCTCCGTGCGATCGTCGCAAGGGGTTTCATGCCAATTGCGGGCCCAACTGGAGCAGTTCCTGACCGGCTACCCTCCCATCCTCACGCCGGATGAAGCCGCGGCCATTCTGCAACTGAAGGTCTCTACGCTGTACAGACACGTCTCCGAAGGCAGGTATGCCAAGGCCGTAAGACGCGGCAAGCCGCTCCGGTTCTGGCGGGACCGACTGGTGCAGACCTTCATGATGGGCGGATGACCGAGAATCCACCGAAATACCCCCGGAAAACGCTGGCGCGTCTCTCCGGTCCGCGCTACATTCCGGTGCGGCTGAGTTCGACGGGCGGATCCACAAGCATCTGAACTTGACGAGGTGAGCATCATGAAGTTGGAGAACCGTGAACGAGTAGACGGAACGCGCGTGACGATCGGTCATCGCGTGTACCGCAGCAACGGCGCGATCAAGGTCAGCAAACGATACAGCGCCGAATACCGCGATCCCGCAATCACCCAACGATCCCTGCTGGACCGTCTCAAAGCCCTCTGCGCCGTCTGCGGCTTCGATAACCCGTCCCAGTACAAGCTGCACTCCTTCCGCCATCACTTCGCCAGTCTCTGCGCCAACCACGGCGTCGCCCACCGCAAAGCCCTCGCCTGGCTGGGCCACAGTTCCTCCGAAATGCTCGACCTGTACTACCACCTCCACGACGACGACAGTCGACAGACCATGATGGAACTCGCGCGTTCCAACGGGGATTCTCCTGAGGACAACGAGAGCAGCCGTGAGGGCAGTTTGAGGGCAACGGGGCAGTCAAAAACAGTAGGCAGCCCACAAGATCCTGACATCCAAGAGCTTGTGAACTGCCTTCAAAATGAACCGGAGAGGGTGGGATTCGAACCCACGGTAGGGTAAACCCTACACGGCACTTCCAATGCCGCTCCTTCGGCCACTCGGACACCTCTCCATGCCGATACAGGTCGAGAATTGTAAGGGTCGGTGGTCTTGGCTGCAAGCAAGATTCGGCCCGGTCGTGCGTTATAAAGTGCGGGGGCGGGGTTGCATTGATCTTGCCGCGGCGGTTGAGCTATGGTTAAATTGTCGTTGAGCCGATCGGAACGGTCGCCGGTGGGGCGAGGTGGACCTTGTCGCTGTTACCGGTGGCGTTGCAAGAGTTTCAGGAGTTCGCGCATGGAGCGTTCGGATATCTTCGCTCATACCGTCGAGCATTTCCTGCGACCGATCCGCGAGTTTCTCGCCGACGCCGGCGTTTCGGAGATCATGATTAACCGGTTCGACGAGATCTACGTCGAACGGGCCGGCAAAGTGGTCCGCACCGACGCCCGGTTCGAGGATTCCGACGCTTTCATGGCCGCGGTGAACAATGTGCTGCAATATACCGGCAAGCGGCTCACCATCGAGCAGCCGCTGGTCGATTCCCGCCTGCCCGACGGATCTCGCGTTCATGTGGTGCTGGCGCCGCTGAGCCGGTTCGGCACGTGCATGAATATCCGCAAGTTCGACAAGAAGCTGTTCGACGCCGGCGAGTTGATCCGGCTGGGGTCCTGGACCGCTGCGGCCGAAGCCTATCTGCGGATGTGCGTGGTCACCGAGAAGAATATCCTGGTCGCCGGCGGCACCTCCAGCGGTAAAACCAGTCTTCTGAACGTGTTGAGTTCGTTCATTCCGCCGAATCAGCGGATCGTGACGATCGAGGACTCCAGCGAACTGACCCTTCAGCAGGATCACGTGATCTGCCTGGAATGCCGCGGGCCTGACCGCTACGGACGGGGGGCGATTACGATTGCCGACCTGTTCCGCAGCAGTCTGCGGCTGCGTCCAGACCGGATCATCATCGGCGAAGTCCGCGGCTCCGAGGCGTTGGAGATGATCCAGGCGATGACCTCCGGCCACGCCGGCAGCATGTCGACGCTGCACGCGAATACGGCCTTCGACGCGCTAAATCGCCTGGAAACGCTGGCGATGATGAACGAGGTGGAACTGCCCCTGCACGCGCTGCGGGCGCAGATCACCAGCGCGATCGACGTGATTGTGCAGGTGTCGCGGTTCAACGACGGCCGCCGGGCCCTTACGCAGGTGGCCGAGGTGCTGCCGCTGGACGCCAACCAGCGGTATTGCGTGCAGGATATCTTCACCGCCGACATCGGGGGCGCATCGCTGGAGTGGACCGAGACCGTCAGCACCTTCGCGACCGATCCGTTGACCCGGTCGCTGGCCGGCGAGATGGGCGAGGCCGCCGCTGTGTTCGGCGCCGAAGGGAGCGGCTCATGAAAGGGCTGATCCCCATCATTCGGCGGCTTTCGGCCGACCAGCGTGGGCAGATGACCCTGGAGTGGGCTCTGATCCTGGCGGCGGTGGCGATTCCGCTGTATGGCGTGCTTCGGCTGTGCCTGAGTATACTGAGTCACAAGTACCAGTTCATAACGTACATGAATTCGATGCCGTTTCCCTGAAACCTCAAAAAGGCCCTCAACGATGGGGACGGCGGATATGACGATGACAGAGGGACGGGTGTGAGACAATCATGAGCAATACGCTGAAACAGTTACGGTCGATGGCGGCCCGTCTGCATCGAGACGAGGGCGGCGCCGAAGGGCTGGAGAAACTCCTGATCCTCGCGGCGGTCGTTCTGCCCCTGCTGGGGCTGCTGATCTGGTTCCGCAACGAGATCAAGGACTGGGTCAAGGATATGTGGGACGCCGAGCGGTCCGACGCGGAGGACTGGGATCCATCGACTGATTAGTGACGTCCGGCGGCGGCGAGGCGGCGCATTCTGATTGGTCAAGGTGAGATGGAGTACAGGCCCGAATACTGGTCGCTGATGGTGTTGGCCGTTACCTTGATGGCGGCCGCGGCGAGCGATATTCGCGCCGGGAAAATCTACAACGCCGTCACCTATCCGGCCATCGCGATCGGCCTGATTGGCCAGACGTTTTTCGACGGCGGCGACGGTCTGGCCCGTGCTGTGGGCGGCTTTTCGGCGGGCTCTGTCCCGCTGCTGATCTGCTGGATTCTCGGCGGCATCGGCGGCGGCGACGCCAAGCTGATGGGGGCGGTGGGGGCGCTGAGCGACTGGCGGTTCGCCATCGCGGCGATGTTGCTGGCTTTTGGTGTGGCCGCGTTGATGGCGGTGGTGGTGATGATTCGAAAGCGGATCGTCGGGCGCACGCTGCGGCGAATCGCCCGGACGTTGTATCTGGCGATGATCCCCGGCGCCAAGGCCGGCTGGGCCGACGACGCCGATAGTCCGAAGATTCCCTTCGGCGTCGCCCTCTGCATCGGGTCGGCTGTGGCTCTGATGGACAGCGTATTGGACGGTCCTATCGCCCGGGCCTTGCTGAGCGGGTGACCGCCGGCCAACAATCGGCGGTCGCGACATTGGCTCCAAGCGTAGGATAGACACAGTGGTTGGCGAAAATGCACAACTCGACCGGCGCGCCCGGCTGCTGTCGGGAATACTGCTCGTGGTCGCCTTGGCGACCCTCGCGGCGGCGTGGGCGCTGGCTGCGCGGGGGTCCGCTTGGTGGGCGGTGGCGCTGCGGTCGGCGCTGTCGGTTCGCTGCGGGCTGATCCTGCTGGCCGGAGCCGCGGCTTTGGCGGTGATCGGACGGGCGATGAGCGCCTTGGGAAGGCCGGTCCGCCGGCCAATGGGCGCCGACCAACGCGGCGTGGCCATGCTGGAATTCGCACTGCTGTTCCCGATCGCCATGACCATCGTGCTCACCATGGTGCAGTCGGCCATGCTGATGACGGGCAACCTGATGGTTCACTACGGGGCCTACTGCGCCGCACGGAGCGCGATCACGTGGGTTCCCAAGGACCTGACGCCCGACGAGCACGGCGTTTGGGAGCCTCGCAACGTCGTTCGCCCCGAAGGCGAGTCGTTCAAGCGTCAGCAGATCACCGCCGCCGCTGTGCTGGGGGTGCTGCCGACGGCGGGTCGGCCCGGCGATGTCGAGAGCGGCTATGCCGTTCGCAACGTGGCGGCGAGGGTCCACGAGGCGTTCAATCGCCGACCGTTCCCCGCCCGGTGGGATCGCCTGCTGGGCCTTCGCTACACGTACGCGGCTAACAGTCGGCACACCTGGGTGGAACTGTCGGAACCGACGTGGGAGCCGGACGATACGATCGACGACGCCGCCGACGGCCGACTGGATGGTCGATACGACAATCAAACCGGCCTGGCCGCCTACGGCGAAACCGAGGATATCCGGGTGACGGTGCATCATCAGTTTTACCTGTCGACGCCGTACGTCAATGCGATTTTCGGCGATGAGATTGTGGGCAATCCGGGTCATTACGCCACCGAAATCGTCGCCGGTTACACACTGGTGAACCAGGGCCGGTATGATACTATCGTGCTGGAGTACGATACCGTCGGCGGGCGTGAGAATGAGTTCCTGCTGCCGCATTGAGCGGCGGCGTTCTTGGATGTGAGAAGCGATGACTGAACAGAACAATAACGACAAGTCGAGTTCGCAAGAGGGCGTGGGTCTGCCGGCCGGAACGCAGATCGGCAAGTACGAGATCGTCGCCCGTATCGGCGTCGGCGGTCAATCGGTGGTGTACAAGGCTCGCGACCAATTGCTCGACCGGTTCGTGGCGATCAAGCAGATTTCGGCGCACCTGAGCGCCGACGAGCGTTTCCTCAAGCGGTTCCGCGCCGAGGCCAAGATCCTCGCCCGGTTGGGCGGGGAGCAGTCGAACATCGTCTCGGTGTACGACCTGATCGAGCATCCCCAGGGCCTGTTTATCGCGATGGAATACGTCGATGGCCATTCGCTTCGGGAGGTGCTGACGTACCAGAAGTTGGCCCTGCCGGTGGATGCGACGTTGGCGATTCTCATCAGCATCGCCACCGGTCTGAAGGTGGCGCACGATGCGGGAATCGTCCATCGCGACATCAAGCCGGGCAACGTTCTGGTCACTCGCGATCACAAGGCCCGCATCATGGACTTCGGCGTGGCCGCCCAGGCCGGCCAGGACGATTCGCTGTCGCTGGGCACCACCAAGTACATGGCGCCGGAGGTGTTCACCGGGGCGACGGTGGACGGCCGGGTGGACGTGTACAGTCTGGGCTTCCTGGCCTACGAGATGCTCACCGGGCGGGACTTCTTCGCCAAGGTGTTCGCCGACGTGATGTGCGATCCGCACACCGAGAACCTTCGGTGGATGAAATGGCATTCGGACCCGACGCTGGAGGCGCCGCGACTGAACGAGGTGAATGAGTTGGTGACGCCTCAGGTGGCCGAGGTGGTCGCCCGGATGATGGCCAAGGACGTCGCCCGTCGGCACGGTACGATGGACGAAGTGCTCGTCGATTTGCGGACGGCGCTGAAGGGGCTGATCGCTCCGGCCGCCCCGCCTCGCCCGCTGATCCCGCCGACCGAAGCGGCCGCGGCGGTCGAGATGGCGACGATGTCCGATGATGTTCCGACCAGCGTAATCCCGCGAAAGCCGATCTCCAAACGCAAGAAGGTGATCATGATCGTGGCCGTCGCGGCTATGGTCATTGGCGTGGGCATCGCCTTGGCGGTATCCGCCGGCGGCCGTCAGCGTTTGCGGACCGACGCGGCCCGTCAGGCGTGGTCGGCGGCCGAGGGCGCCTACGGGACGGCGGCCGAGGCGTATCGCAGGGGCGACGTGGCCGAGGCCAGATCGGGCTTTGAGGGGGCTTTGGGTAAGTACGAAGGTTTCATCGCCGATTTTCCCGACCTTCGAAGCGGCGCCTCTACCGCGAGGGCGTGGGCGAGGATGTGCCAGGCCCGGGTCGCCATGCTCGACGGCGCCACCGGCGAGGCCAACAAGCACCTCAAAGCGGCCCAAGACATGGCCGCCCTCGACGGCGACACGATCGGCGATCTCGGCGACGCCATCCAACTGCGGGCCGACGCCGTGACGTTTATGGATGAGATGGCCTTGGCCATCGAGGCCGACAACTTCCAGGCGGCGGTGACGTTCCAGACCCGGTTCAGCGGGTTGCGATCGCGCCCGGCGGATCAGGATTTGCGGGCCGGAGCCTTGGCGGCCAAGTTGGCCGCCGCGCAGACCGACGACCAGCTTCGAACGACGCTGGCGGCCTGCGACGCCGCGATGGCTAGCGCCGAGGCGAACGCCGCGACGGGGGATCCGGCGAAGTTCGGCGAGGCCCGATTGAACCTCGACCAAGCCGAAGTGAAGATTCGCCAGGCGACCCATCTGGCGGACACGCCGGAGGTGCGTTCGCGGGTGGAGTCGCTCACGCAGGCGCGTCGTTTCGTGGCGGCCCGCCAAGCGTATGTTCAGACGGTGGTCGACGGAGCCCCGCTAGCGGAACAGATTGTGGCGCTGGAGGCTGTGGTGGGCGCTCGTCCGCCGACCGCGGCGCTGCGAGACGAACTGGCCGCGGCCAGGGCCGACCAGGCCTATCGTCACGGCGCGGCGCTGGCGGTTAGCGAGGATCGAGCGGATCTGGAGGCGGCTCGAAGCGCGTTCGAGGCGGCCATCGGCTTCAAGGGGACCGACGAAACGGTCGCGGCGTTGGAGCAGGTGAACCATCGGCTCCAGAGTTTGGATCTGATATCCCAGGCCCGGCGAATGGTGCGAAACCGCCAGTACGACAAGGCCGTCGAATTGCTGATTCGGGCGCATGCGATTCGCAATGACGATGAGATCGCCGCCGAATTGGCCGACGCTCAGGTCCAGTTGTATCTGAGCAACGGCGACCAGGCCCGCAAGCAGCGGCTATGGCCGGCGGCGTTGGCCGAGTACGAGAAGGCCCGCCAGGTGCGTCTGGATGACCTGGAGCTGGCCCGGACGGTGGAGAGGCGTGCGGAGCTGACCGCCGGTGAGAAGGAGTACTACGAGTTGATCGCCGAAGGCCAGGCCCTGCTTGCCGCCGGCAGTTTCTCCAAGGCGGTCGACCGCTTCACTCGCGCCGAGCACCTCACCGGCGAACTGGACGTTCCCAGCGGCGAGGCGACGGCCCAGCGGACCCGGGCCCGCTATCGCTGGGAGATCTCCAAAGCCGACGCGGCCGCCGAATCGGGCGATATGAAGACGGCGTTGGTGTACTACCGGCAGGCCAAGCGGCTGATCGATACCAAGGAGATTCGCGACCTGATCCGTAAAGCCGAGGCGAAATCGCAATAGAGCGTTTGACACCATCTTGGGGCGTTTGCTCGGCAGGCGGGGCCGCCCGTCGTTCGCGCGGGCAGGTCCTGGTCGTGACGCTGCTGGCGGTTCTGCTGCTGGTGGGCCTGATCTTCCTGATTATGAACGTCGGCGATCACGTCAATCGTCGCATCGCCACCCAGAACGCCGCCGACGCCGCGGCCATGAGCGCCGCGGTCCAGATGGCCCGGGGGATGAACGCCGTGGCGATGAACAATATCGCCACCAGTCGAATGCTCTCGGCGATCATGACCCTCGACGGCCTCGAACGGACCGTGGACGCGTCGTTGAATCAGGCTGAGGCGTTCTGGCCCCGGATGGTCGAGCAGGCCGCCGACGCCGGACCGGCGGGGCCGCTGCGGACGGCCACGGCCGAGGCGTTGATGACCATTCGCGACGCGCTGGCTAATGAGCGTGCGTTGCTCATTGAGTACGCCCCTCAGGTTCTCGCGTTGGACCTGCATTCCTATACGACCTACGACATCGCCGGCGACACCCGTCCGCTCCCTCACGGCGGCTTCTGGGCCGCGGCGGCGGATTTGGACCGCTTCAGCGAGGCGACCGTCCAGTTCGCCGGTCTCGGCGCCCAGGCCAACGCCGCGACCTACGCTCGCCAGAGCCGGGCGCGCGAGGGCATGGTGCTGCCGATTCTTCCGGTTCTGCAGGCCAGGCGAGGTGAGTGGCGCGACTGGAATCGCAATCCCGGCCGTCGCGACTCGCTGTTGATGAATGGGTGGATACCCGATTTGGATTTCCCTCCTTCGGAGGAGTACGATCTTGCCGAGACCCGCGACCTGTTGGTTTCGCCCGGTCCGTTCTGGAAGCTCTTTCGCTGGCGGACCAGCCACCGAGTCGGATCGTACGATCTGGCCGGCGGCGTCCGGTTCCTCGGCTCCCACGGCTTCGGCTCCCATCCCGGCGATACGACCGACACCCGAGCCATTCGAGACTACCGCACGTACGGCCCGGCGTCGTGGATGCATGGCGTTCTGTACAACTACTGGTGGGCGAACCTGCACTACAGCATGCCCCACTACCGAGGCGGCACAATACTCCGAGGGCTGCAGGATGCGGTACGGCGGTACATGTTCAACCCCCACGCCGGCGACCGGATGCTCCACGATCCGGAATGGGAAGCCGAATACGTCACCGCCCGATCTCGGGCCGCAGGGGGCGACAGCGTTGAATTGACGGCCCATTTTCGTCTGGAGGTGGTTGGGCCTTACGGCGCCGACGATGCTCGGATCGCGAGCATTGCACGGGACCCCGACCACAGCAACTGGCATGATCCGCTGCTGCTGTTGGAGAACGGGTGGCGCGATCGATCCAGCACAAACGCCCGCGCGGCGCTCGTCGTCTCACTGCTGATTCGCCCGACCCGTTTCCCCGAAGATACCCCTGAATCGCCGGAGATTCCCGACGAGTTCGTCATTCAGGTTGTGTCGCGACCGACCCAAGCGTGGACGAAGATCACCAACCATATATGGGAGGTCACGTTCTCTCCCGACGACTTCGAGAGCTATCTAACCAGCCGCTATCCCACCAGCGTTCTGTGGAGCATGATTCGTTCGCGACTGCAACTGCCCGACGGCTACCCGCCCTTCGAGTTCACCTACACCGTCGAGACCGAGATTCCGCATGTGACGTATCGCGACATATTCGCCGGCGCCGATTTCGGCTCCGATACGCTCGTACATAACCCGGCGAATTTCCCCATGTCGATCTACCCCGACGGCTTGCCGGTTCCGTACATGCTGGACCTCCCCGACCGGCCGGGGGCCGTCTACGAGGCCGACCACGACGAGGGTTTTCGGCGCGAGCATCTGACGTTTCTGGGGATCGCCCGCAACGGTTCGCAGGCCGACGTGTGGCGTTACCCGTTCGTCAGCCGCAGCCCTGGCGGGGTGATGATGGCGATGGCGCAGGCGGAGGTGTTCAATCCGACCAGTTTCGACCTGTGGACCCAGGACTGGCGCGCCCAGCTTGTGCCGGTGACCAAGGTAGATCAATGGGCCGACACTATGGCCGATCAGCAGTACATGTATGGCGATGTCCGCCTGATTAGCACCTCGGCGGCCCTGATGGAAGATGAGGATCTTGACGTCGTCGGTACGTTCCTCGACGCCTTGGGCGTCGAGCCAGCCGACACCGAACAGGTGATACTGCATTGAGGCGAACCGAGCGAATACGCCGCCGATTACCCCGAACGCGGCAATGGGCGCGAGGCACGGCGATGACCGAATTCGTCCTGGCGTTGCCGCTGTTGCTGATGGTGTTCGCCCTGATCTTCCTGATGGGATCGTTCCACGTACGCAAGCAGCAGGTGGTCGTGGCCAGCCGGTACACGGTGTGGCGCAGTTTCGACGACGCGGCCCCCGACGACGCGACGTTGAACCGGCGAGAGCTCGGGAACCGGGCCGTGTCGGTCGACCAGACGCATCACGACGGCAGCGAGGATGTTCTTCAGGTGTGGGTCGACACGGCCGCCGCTGTGGACGAAGCCGGCGGCGTGCTGGCCGATGAACTGATCCTCCGGCAATGGTCGCACGATCGGAGCACGCGTGTGGAGGCGACGTACGAATCGCCCCTGGCGATCGGGGAGGACTTTGGTAAGGAAATGACCTTCAGCCATGGCCGCGCCGGGCGCCAGTGGGTTCGAGGTCAGGCGAGCGAATGGGCCGTGCTGACGATGCTCTACTACCCCGGACTCGACGTGACCTTCGTCTCGGCGGCCGACCCCGACGAGACCATGGCCGACGCCATCGGGCGCCTGGTCCATGGTGGATGGTGATCGATTGGACGCGGCGCCCAACGGTAATAACGGCGCCCCGGCCCCCCGCCCCCGTCGACGTCGGCGCCGGCCCGCGACGGCGCTGTTGATTGTCGTGATTCTCGTCGGCGTGCCGACGGCGCTGCACTTCAATCGGCGATCTCGGCCGACTCGACCGTCGCTGGGCCACGACGGCCGATACGCGGCCGCCGACCGGAAGCCGACGGGGCCGTCTGCGGTGAGCCCCGAAGCGCTGCTGGCCCCGCTGGGTTTGACGCCGACCGATGACGTCCCGGCCGATCTGGCGATGCCCGAGGGGGCGACTCTTCGCTCGCTGGTTCGACGATCGGTGTTCGGCGGCGAGCAGATCAAGGCCGAATACGTCCTCGAAGGCGACGTCGCGGCCGTGAGGGCCGATCTGATCCGGCGACTGGCGGCGGCGGGGTGGCGACCGGTTCGATCGGCGAGCGATCGCGAGGCCCCCGCGCGACTGCTTCTGTATAAGTGGCCCGACTCGCTAACGATGCACTTGAACCAGGAGGGCCGATGGGTGATGATAACGGCGGTAATCCAACGCGCCGCGTCCGATCCACCGGCCGCGGGATCGTAGGAAATAGGGCTGACAGGAGTAGACCATGGCCGAAACGCCTCCGAGCGGGCTTCAGAACAAGCGACTACTGCTGGCCGCGGCGGCCGTCGGCGTGGTGTTCCTCGTTCTGTTGAACATGCAACGCGTGCTGGAAAAACGTCAGTTCCACCGCAATCGCGTCCAGTTTGTCTTGGTGAAGGTCGACCTGTCGCCGGGGCAGGTGTTGACCGATTCGGTGGTCGAGCCGATAGCGCTGCCCCGAGAGGTGGCCGAGAAGGCTATGGGGTTGTACCCGTTTAACCGGGTCGAACTCGGGGAGACGCAGGTGCAGCGTTTCGTCGCCAAGAACGAACTGCTTCACCTGACCGACATGCAGGAGCGTCTGGCGACCGAGGATACGCTCTCCAAACGCGTGCGTGGCGACAGGCAGGTGATCTCCTTGGCGGTCGACAGCCGTTCGCCCAGTGCGTTTGTCCGGTCGGGCAGTCGCGTTGACGTGTTGGGGGCGATTCAGATTGCCGGCAAGCCGACTCGGACGCAGTTGATTATCGAGAACCTCGAAGTGCTCAGCGTCGACGGCGAAGTGAACCCCGCCAAGCAGCGGAACAACTATCACAGCGTCGAGGTGCACGTGCCGACCGAACTGGTGGCCAACCTCAAGGAAGTCCAGCGGCGTATCGTCGGCGCCCTGACCATCTCGGTTCGCCGCCCCGGCGACCAAGACATGCGGTATCCCTACGACCGCAACCGGCTGGACATGGGCGGCACGATCGCCCCGGAGGTGCTGAGCAGTTTGGCCAAGTCGTTTGTGTCGCCGCGGCGTTCGGCGCCGTCGGAATCGGGAGCGTTCGGCCGGTAGTACAGTTGCGACTCAGCGAGTACAGGTGACGCGTGGAAATTTGGATCTACAATCAGTACACCGATAAACGAGAGATCGTCACCGCCCCCGACGGCGACGTGCTGATCGGTCGCGATGAGGACGTCGAGGTGCGATTGCGCAGCCCCTTCGTCAGTCGCAGGCACGCGAGGATCTTCCACAAGGACGGGCATTTCTTCATCGAGAGTCTCGGCCTCAACGGCGTCACCGTTCGCAACGTCGAGATCGCGCTGCACGAGACCGCCCGGCTTGAGTATGGCGATGAGATTCGCCTCGGAGAGTTCAGCGTCTATATGATGGAGGCCGAAGGCCGCGCCGGGCGCCGTCGCGGCCACGGCCACGGCCCAAAGGCCTCGCCCCGCAAACGCGTGATCGCCCTGGAGCAATCGCTGCACGCGGCCCTGCTGGAACGGCTCAACCTCCGCGCCTCCGGCGGCCAGTTCACACGCGACGACGCCGAATACGTTCAACTGATCAAGCATCACCTCGACGAGATCATCTCCGATGAGACCGACGCCGTCGACGCCGAGATGGCCGACCACCTCGTCGACCAGTTCCTGTGGCGCCAGACGCTTACCGAGGTGACGCGCCGGTGCACGGGGCAGATGATCTACGCCTACGGGTTCGAAGACACCGACGTGCTGAACCCCAAACTCGAAGACGGCGTCAACGGCATCGTCGCCGATATCATCGGTCGCTCGGGTCTTGCGATCCGCCCCGATACGCTCAAGTCCGACGTCGCCGCCATCGAGGCCGACTTCCCCGCCCATCGCGAACGCATCGCCGGCAAGATCACCGCCGAGCTGCGTGAGTACATGATCCGCCGGATGCTGCACAAGGAGATCGAGGACGTCGTCTTGGGCTACGGCCCCCTCCAAGACTTGCTGGATATGCCCAACGTTAACGAGATCATGGTCGTCGGTAAGGATCACATCTACCTGGAGAAGAACGGCGTCGTCACCGACAGCGGCCGCAGTTTCTTCAGCGACGAGGTGGTCCAGAACATCATCGAGCGGATCATCACCCCCGTGGGTCGGCGGATCGACCGGAGTACGCCCCTGGTCGACGCCCGGCTCCCTGACGGCTCTCGCGTGAACGCCATCGTCAGCCCGCTGAGCCTTTCGGGGCCGGTGCTGACGATTCGGAAGTTCGCCCGGATTCCCTTCACCATCGACGATCTCATCGAGCGGGAGACCCTCACCGTCGGAGCCGCGGAGTTTCTGAAGGGCTGCATCACCGGTCGCAAGAACATCCTCATCAGCGGCGGAACCGGCTCGGGGAAGACGACCACGCTGAACGTACTGAGCGGGTTCATCTCCGGCGGCGAGCGCATCGTAACGATCGAGGATTCGGCCGAACTGCAATTGCCCCAAGAGCACTTGGTGAAGTTGGAGACGCGCCCGGCCAACATCGAAGGACGCGGCGCCTATACCATTCGCGACCTGGTCCGCAACGCCTTGCGTATGCGTCCGGATCGGCTGATTGTAGGCGAATGCCGCGGCCCCGAGGCCCTGGATATGCTCCAGGCGATGAACACCGGCCATGACGGGTCGCTGACGACGATTCACGCCAACACGCCGACCGATACGATGATGAGGCTGGAGACGATGGTGCTGATGGCCGTGGAGATGCCCGTGCGGGCGATTCGCGAGCAGATCCTCGCCGCGATCGACCTGGTGGTACAGATTTCCCGCACCGCCAACGGCCAGAGGCGTATTACGCACATCTCCGAGGTGATGGGTATCGACCCGGACAACGGGCGGATCATCACCGAAGACATCTTCCTGCTTCGCGAGACCGCCGGCGGGTCCGGCCCGTCGCGACTGCGGCACACCGGGTACATTCCCGGCTTCGTCGATGACCTGATCAACGGCGACCATCTCAGCCTGGAGGTGTTCGTCTAGCATGAACGGCGACGGTTTGCTGATTTGGGTGAACGTTCTGGGCTTCGCGGCCGCGTGGCTGGCCGTCGTTGGCGGGTGGCCCTACGTTCGCCGGTGGGTGCTCGTCCAAGAGAGAATCTACGGCCATATCCTTCGAAGTTCGCTGCTGCTGGACATCAGGCCGCGATCGGCGACATGGTTCGGCGTCGGTTGCGTTTGTGTTGGCGGTGTCGTGGGGTACCTGTTCATCCAGAGCCTCATTGTGCTCATCTTCGGGGCGGTTCTGGGCGCCGCCATCCCCATGCTCACGCTTCGGTACCTGCGTTTCCGCCGGACCAGCGCCCTGAACGAGCAGCTCGTCGACGGCCTCCAGTCGCTGGCTTCGGGGGTGCGGGCGGGGCTCAACCTTGTGCAGGCGATTGAACTGGTGAGCAAGAACCTCCCGAGCCCGATCTCCCAGGAATTCGCCCACCTGCTGCGCGAATACGAATACGGAACGCCCATCGAGACGGCCATGGCCAACGCCGCCGATCGGATCGGGCTGCCCAATTATCGACTGGTCTTCACGGCGCTGCAGACCCACCGCGAACGCGGCGGCGACCTCGGCGAGACGCTCGACCGGATCGCCGATTCGGTTCGCGAGATTCAGCGACTGGAGAATCGAATCGACGCCCTCACCGGACAGAACCGAGCCGCGGCCCGATGGATGGGGGCCATGCCGCTTATTATCCTGGTGATGCTGAGCATGATCGACCCGCACGGGGTCCGGATGCTCTTCGTGGATGACGTGGGCAAGATCATCCTGGGCGCGATCGTTGCGATGAACGTGATCGGGTTCGTGTGGATCCGGCAGATTGTGAACATTGATATTTAGAACCTTGCGAACCCCAAGGCCCTCGAAATGATACTCGGCGCCGACATCCCGCTCTCAGACGCGACCCTGCCGGTGTGGCTGCCCCTGGCGACCTCGGCGACGGGGTTTGCGTTTATCGTGCTGCTGGTGATGGGCCTGTTCGGCCATACCGGTCGCACGGAGATCAGTCCGCAGAGGCGAATCGCGATCGCCACCGGCGGAGTCGATCGGCGGACGGTGTTCGAGTCGACCTTCTTCGCCCCGATCATGTGGCTGCTGCTGCAACTGATGGAGATGCTCGATACCCCCAAGTTCAAGCGCCGGCTTCGGCGGACGCTGATCGCCGCCGGCAGTCCGAATTTCTACACCGCCCAAGAGTACCTCGCCTTTGCGATGTTGTGGGGGTTGTTGCTGGCTGTGGGACTGACGATGCTCAACTGGATGGCGCTGGGGTCGTTCAGCGCCGTCGCGGCTTGTGTGGGCTTCGCGGTCGGAGTGGCGGCGCCCCTGTATTACATTCACGACGCGGCCGGGCGCCGCACCAGTGTGATCGCCCGGCACGTGCCGTACAGTCTCGACCTGATCTCCCTGGCCATGGGCGCCGGCAGTACGTTTACCGAGGCCCTCGGCACCGTGGTTCGCGAGGCGCCGGCCGATCCGCTGAACGTGGAGTTCAATACGGTGCTGACCGAAATGGACCTGGGGACTACCCGGCGAAGGGCGCTGTTGAACATGGCCGATCGCGTGCCGTTGGAATCGCTGCGGAGTATTGTGGCCAGTATTCTGCAAGCCGAAGAGTTGGGTACGCCGATGACGCAGGTGCTTGGGAACCAGGCCGAGTTGCTACGGCGCCACCGCAGCGCCCGGGCGGAGAAACTGGCCGCGTTGGCGAGCGTGCGGATACTGATTCCCAGCCTGCTGATCCTGCTGAGCGTGGTGCTGACCGTGTTCGCCCCCATAATCATCCGCGCAATCCGAGGAGAGCTTTTCTAATGGGTAATGACAACGCACGCCTGATTGCCCGAGCGACTGAAGGGGAGCTTCTGTAATGGTCAATGACAACGCACGCCTGATTACCCGAGCGACTGAAGGGGAGCTTTTGTAATGGTCAATGACAACGCACGCCTGATCATCCGCGCGATTGAAGGGGACCTTCTGTAATGGCGAGGGAGTACGCACGCCTGATCATTCTCGGCGGCCCTGACGGCGGGCGCGAGATTCTGCTGGACCGATTCCCCGCCCGATTGGGTCGAGCCGCTCAATGCGAGATTACGTTTGCTGAGGAGTTCATCTCGCGAGAACATCTGCTGTTCGACGTGTCCGACGAGGGGGTCGTGGTCGAAGTGCTCTCGCTGGCCGGCATTCGCGTTGGCGGTCGCAAGTACAAGAAGGGTAAAGCGATTCTCCTGGGCGCCGGCGACGTGCTTGAGCTGGGAACCGAGACGGAGGTGCTGTTCGTGGATGTCGGTTCCGACACGCGTTCGGCCCTGGCCGAGGCGCAGGCGGCCCGGCAGGCCGCGGCGGAGGCCAAGCGGGTCCGGGCGTCTGAGGCCCCGGCCGCTCCCGAGCCGGCGGTCGATCGCCCCCGGCAAGAGCCTGCCGCCGATGTCGAGGCGACGCCGGCGGAGGTGGCAGAGCAGGAGCGGAGCCGTCGCACGCGTCGAATACTGACCGGTCTGGGCGTCTACCTGGCCCTGCTGGCCGCCGGGGCCGTGGCGCTGACCGTGTGGACGGGCAATCGCGGCCGGGAGAAGGGCGAGAACGCCCGTCCGCTGGTGCTGACGGCCGAGCAGATTCGCGATAGCATCGAGGCGTCGCCGGAGGTGTCGCACAACAGTCAGGAGGCGGCCGACGCCCTGGACCAGGCGCGTCAGCGGTTCGCCGGCCGTCACGTCACCCCCGGCGATTCGTATCGCTGCGTGAAGCTGTACCTTCGGTACAAGGCCCTCAGCGGCGAGTTGGGTCTCAAGGGTGTCGATCAGAGCAACTATCAGATCGCGTTGAACGAGGATTTGCTGCCGGAACTGTACGCCCTGTATCGCAATGCCGACCTGGCCGCGGCTCAGGGGCGGTGGCATGCGGCCAAGACCGATCTGGAGGCGATTCGCAGAATCATCCCGCTGCAGAGCGATCCGATCCACTACAACGTTCAGCGCCACCTCGGCCACGTCAAACGCTGCATCGCCCGAGCGAAGAAAAGTCGCCGCCGCGGATCGTACGACTGAACGGCCGTCTCAGACGGGGCCTTCTCGTCGTCGTCGCGACCGCAGACCGACAGCCGCAGTGACGACCATCAACAGCGCGGTGGCCGGTTCGGGAACGGGCTCATACAGGAAGTTGACGGCTAGCCCGTGGCCATCGTAGCCGAAGGGCCCATCAGGGCAGATCAGGTCGGAGGTCGCCGGGTAGGGTTCGTATGCCCTGCGATGGTCCCCGATGGTGATGCCCGGGCTGACCGGGAGCGTGGCCAGATCAACACCGTAGGCGGGATGCCAGTCTGAGCGCAGAGCGACGCCTTCGACACACGGCATCATGTTGTTCGGCGGCAGCGTTCCGCTCAGGATGTAGGTGCGACCGGCCATCAGGCGGATTGGATCGATCTGGGCGTAGCGGTAGTCGCCGATCAGTGGATACTGCTGCTCCCAAGCCTCACTGGGCCCGGGGTGCCCGACGGGGTAGAGGGATTCAGGGGGATCGATCCAGCAGTATGACAAGATCCCCGGCGTGATGCTGGCGGTGGTCAGGAGTTGTTCGTCCCAGTCCCAAAGGGCGAGTCGGTGGGGGGAGCACAGACCCGGCTCTCCCGAGTCGTAGAACCCCAACGAGGTGATCTCGATATCTGTCGTGGGCGTGAAGGACCAGCCTACCGTCAATCTTCCGCTGAGCCCCCCCGGCTGCATCGGCAGCAGGCCCGAGCCGTCGTCGAGCCAGATCGGATCGGTCGGCACCTCGAATTGCCCGATCGCCGGTATCGCGGCGGCCGAAGCCTGGGTCGCGAGTGTGCAAAGTGTGAGCGCCGCCAGAAGTCGCAATGAATGGTTCATCCCTGTTACCTCCCTTTTTTGTGAGCGTATGCATTCTATTCCCCGGGATTCCCCGGATGGCCTTTGGCGCACCACCGCCGCAGGCCTTCCGAACGATTCTATCACGATCCCAGAGATTCGCAACCATTCTACTGGCTCAATGGAGGGGTATTTCGGGGTGCGACGCCGTCCGAACACATTCCAGGATAGTCTGGAAGAGCCCTCGGGGTGCGGCAACCTCTGCCGCGGCGCGATGATTTGCCCCCCCCGCAACCGGTCAGGCGAGTCGTTCCACCGCGGCCTTCAGATCCGACCAGACCCGTCGGCGGTTCTCGACGGTGTATTGCCGCAGCAGATACGCCGGGTGGAACGTCGGCATAACGGGGATGCCCCATACCTCCCGCCACTGCCCTCGCAGCTTGGTGATGCCGACCTTGGTGTCCAACAGAGCCTTGGTCGCGGCGTTTCCGAGCACGACGATGACCTTGGGCCCGATGATCTCGATCTGCCTCTGGAGGTAGCCCCAACATGCGGCGGCCTCGTCGGCTCCCGGCGTGCGGTTGCTCGGCGGCCGACACTTGACGACGTTGGCGATGTACACCTTCTCACGCGTCAAACCCACCGCCTCGATCATCTTGGTGAGCAACTGCCCCGATCGGCCCACGAACGGCAGTCCCTGGATGTCTTCTTCGGCGCCGGGGCCTTCGCCGATGAACATCAGATCGGCGTCGGGGCTGCCCGCTCCGTACACGGTCTGGGTTCGGCCGGCGTGAAGGGGGCATTGAGTACAGGCGGCCACCTGTTGGGCCAGTTCGTCCAGTAATGCGGTTTTCTCTTCGATGGTCATAGCGGCGGATCGCTCCAGCGGCGCCCGTTCGCCGGACGAACTTGCCCCGGTGGGCGTTTCGATCTCCGGCAGCGCAGGACGATCGGCCGGCAACGCGTCGCCGGCCAAGGCCCGCTCGGTGTCGATCACCTGCCGGGCGGCGCGGATCAGTGTTTGGAAATCATCAGTCACGCGGCCATGCTACCAAGGATCGCCCGGCCGGGCCAGTACGCCGTCGGAGCAATACCACCGGGCGCCAAGCGATCTCCGTCACGGCGCCGTCGTTTTGATGCGGGTCCACGCCCGCACGTTCCGGCGGGCGACGCCGATTCGCAGCAGTTGGTCGGGGCCGACGTCTTCCAGCACGCGGCCGAGATCGTCCATGTCGGCTACGTAGGTCTTGGCGATCTGGAACAGCACGTCCCGCGGCTGCAGGCCGATCGTCGCGGCCGGACCGGGTTCCCACGCGCGTGCGACGATCATACCCCAGCGGCTCAATCTGCTGACCCGCGGCCCCGGCAGCGTGGCCAAGCATCGCGGCCGTCATGAACATCGCTATGCGTCGGCGTCGAATCCAGCTTGTCATCAACGATCTCTCCGTAGTTTGTGGCCATTATGGTCCATACCCCAATACCGGGGCGATATACCGATTAGACTGATTGCGTACCAGCCCCCCGCAGTGCGGGGGGGCGAAAGTCGTGCGAATCGGGGATTTGTAGATCGAGCGTTCGGTTTTCGCCGATCGGCATCGTCCCCACAATCTGAACACCATCGGTCCAGCGACCCCCTGCACTGCAGGGGGCTAGTAACGGAAAACTTGTCATCCACGATTGCTCCGGTATGTGTAGTCGCTTATATAGTAAGCAGTTCCATGTGCTTCTCTGTGTAGGTGCTGCCGATATTAATCACTTCGATCCCGCCGGTATTCCAGCGTTGTTTGTAGTGCGAGTGCCCGCACAGCACGTGCGTCACCTTCGGTTCGGCGGCGATTACGTCGCCGAGCTTCTTGCTGCCCATGAACGCCGCGGCGAAGGCGTACTTGGCCGGGATCCGCTCCGGGAGCGGCTTGGCGAACGGCAGATGGTGCGTAATCACCACAATTGGGTCGGCTTGGCGGGCCATTTCGGTCAACTGCTTGCCGAGCGTCGCGGCCAACTCGTCGACGAACTGCTCGTCGGTGATGCCGAGGTGGACGTGGACGCCGTCCATCCATCGGGAGGTGATACGGGTGTGGCTGTCGTCGAGTTCGCGCAGGTGGTCGGCCAGAAGCGACTTGTGTTCGCTATAGTAGGCCGCGGCTCCGGGGGCGATCTTCGCCTGGTAGAACGGCAGGGGAATGCCGAGCCGCTCGTCGCGGAAGCTGTAGTCGTACCATCCGATCGAGCCGACCAGGCCGACGCCGTTGCAGATTTGCGGGTTGTGGTCGAGCAGGACGAAACCCATTTCGGCCGCGGCGGCCGGCAGCGTGTGTCGGTAGCGTGTGAGCGAGTTCTCGCCGCCGGCGCACCAGAGGCAATGGTTGCCGGGCACCAGCAGCTTGGGGCCGGCGAAGCCGTCGAACAGCCCGAGGCAGTCGCGAAGCGCTCCCAGGTCGGCTCCGGCGGTGTCGCCGGCCAGGACGAGCACATCGGCGGCGGTATCGCACGCCAAGCGGGCGAGTTCCTCGGTCGGCTCGCGCGATCGCCGGATGTTGTAGTGCAGGTCGGCTGTGGCGCAGATCGTGAGGTTATCTGGTTGCATGAGGTCCTTATCGTCTCGGGTCGTCGTTTCGTTCTCGGTCAATCATTATAGTGCATACATGAGCGCCGACACAAACGACCGTTCCTCCGTGGTGGCGCTGACCGGCGTGAGCAAGGTGTATCCGCACCCCATCCGGCCGGTTCACGCGCTGCGGGAGGTGCCCCTGTTCCGCAGACGCCGCGTGGGGGTGATGTTCCACCCTGTCGTCTCAGGGGCAACGTCTTTTCCCCAATCACCGCGGCGGCTCGCCCGAGCGAAATCCGAATTCTCCGCGTTTGGGTTCGTTTGATTTCCCAAGGCCCGTTGATTCCTGATTGCGGATTGCGGATTACGAATTGGAAAGGCGGCTCGCGCCCGTTTGTCGGTCTCATCCTCGATATGGCGTGAGCCTCCGTTCGCCGTTTCAATTCGCAATCCGCAATCTGCAATCAACTGAGCCTCCGTTCGCCGTTTCAATTCGCAATCTGCAATCCGCAATCACACCATCGGCAGCCACACTAGCAAACCAACACCACCTGTGCGTACGCGAGATGATTAGATGTGAAAGGAAATGAATACATATGAAAGCATATGAGAACGGCGCAACGCCAGAACGGTCGATATCTGCCGACCGCGGCTGGACTACCTCGTCAACACGCCGCCCCGTGCAGTGGACTCACCTCAGGAGGACCGCCAAGCAGGTCCGAACGGCCTGTCCCCGAAGCCGATGACGGACCGATCCGCACAAAAATAGGTGACTGTCCCGGGTTTCACCGGGTTTCCCAAAATAGGTGACTGTCCCGGGTTTCCGTCCCGGGTTTCCCCCGGGTTTCCCAAGGGGCTGGGGATGCGTAGATTACTCGGCGAAACCGTGAACCCAGGCCGTTCGCGCCAAATGTCCATTCAGCCTGCGATGATCCGGCCGCCTTATGGAGTGCGGCGGCCACGACGCCG
>CBDVCA010000016.1:0-31614 GCA_965372365.1 uncultured bacterium | reverse complement strand
CTACTGGCAAATCCAAAGAGCCGCATAGCCACTGCCACAAAAGAAGGTCGCTCACTTCCATCCAGACCCGGAACTTCAAACTGGCCAAGTTGGGGCAGACCGATGTCAGGATCGAAATCCTGCAGGGGCGCGAAGGCGACAAGACCGACAGTTGCACCGCCTTGGGAGGGTTCGAACTGGAAGGCCTTCCCTCCCGTCCGGATGTCGTCAATCGAATCGAGATCACGTTTGACCTGGACAAGGACGGCCTGTTGACCGCTTCGGCCAGGGACACCGTCAGCAACAAGAAATCTCAACTCCAAGTTGACTACGCCAACGCCTGAACAAACGAAGGAGAGTCTCATGAACTATCTGAATGCGGCGACAAGACTATCCGCCGAAGCGAAGGAGTTGATCTATGTGCTGATCGACGTCTCCCCCTCGATGGATACCGAAGACTACCAACCCTCCCGAAAACTTGGGGCCATTGAGGCCAACCGGAGCCTCATCGAAGCCAAGGCCGCCTCGTTCCCCGATGACCAGATTGGCATCATTGCATTCGCCGGGGAAGCAAAGTGTCTCCATCGGCCTGTGGTTGCCGAGGCCGGTTGTGAGCAACTGTACCAGTCGCTTCGACAGGATGTCTCGATCTCCGGCGGGACAGACTTCTCCGCGGCGTTGGAGCTTGCCCATGAGTGTCTGTTCGGCAATCGTCCCGCCAGTGCATCATCCGGATGGCTTGCCAGAATGCTCGGGGGACTCTTGCTTGAGCCTTCTGACTCCAATACCCAAGTCAGTCCCTCTCCGAGCGTGGATGATGATCTCACCAAGCGAATCATCATGCTGACCGATGGTGAGCACAATGGCGACGGCGACCCGGTGGCGGTTGCCAGCCGGCTCAAGGATATGGGCGTGATCATCGAATGCGTCGGCATTGCCGGCAGCCCCCGGGAAGTCGATGAAGCGATGCTCAAGCGAATCGCCTCACGTGATGAGGCCGGCAAGCCGCGGTATTGCTTCATTGACGATACCACCAGCCTCATCAGGAAGTACAAGTCCATGGCCAATCAAATCCGTCCGGTACAGGAGAATTCGCCATGCTCGTGAACACAATACTCCATCCAATTGGATTGATGATCTACTTGGTGCATCTGGTCCTGGTTGCTGCAGACGTCCTGATCCTGGTGGCGTTGGTTCACCTTGTGCATGCCCGCAGGCCAGTAGGCTGGTTGGAGCCACTATGTCGGACAACCGAGCCGGCTGCGGATTGGCTGGTCAGGCCGACCGTCAAGATTGTGAGCCGAATTGGCAGCAAGCCGGATAGGAGGGCCTGCCTGTTGGTCGCACTGTCGGCCCTGCTGGCGGCCCGTTGGGTGCTTGCCCACCTTGTGGGCATCTGATGGACGCGACGAACGAAGGAGTACGCCATGAATCTTGAAATCATACTGCTCGGCGCCGTGTTCATCATCGTCATGGTGGTAACTGCGAGTGTTCTGCCGTCAGCCTTGGGCTTCGGCAAAGGCGCGTCGACGATGCTGTCCATCTGTGTGGCGTCCCTGTCAGTGCTGGGATGGCTCCATATGGGCATACCGCCCGGCGCGATCCTGCTTCCGTACACGGTGCTACCGGTGGCCCTCCTTGCGGCGTTGCTGCTGGGGCGAGCGAGGAGAAGTAGCCAGATGCGGAAGAGCGGCGATCCCGCCACCCGGGACCGCCGGATCATTCGCGCGAAGGATGAAGATCGAACGACACGCGGGCATATCAGAAGAAAAGGTTAGACGCCATGAATCGCAAACTGACGTCACAGGAAATGGAATCCGCCCTGACCGGCTACCCGCCCATCCTCACGCCGGATGAAGCCGCGGCCATTCTGCAACTGAAGGTCTCGACGCTCTATCGGCACGTCTCCGAAGGCAGGTATGCCAGAGCGGTCAGACGCGGCAAACCTCTTCGGTTCTGGCGAGACCGGTTGGTGCAGGTCTTCATGATGGGCGGATGACCGAAAACCGACCGCAATATGCTCGGAAGATGCTGGCGCGTCTCTCCGGTCCGCGCTACATTCCGGTGCGGCCGAGTTCGACGGGCGGATACACAAGCATCTGAATCCGAAGAGGTGAGCACCATGAAACTGGAGAACCGTGAACGAGTAGACGGAACGTGCGTGACGATCGGCCATCGTGTGTACCGTAGCAACGGCGCGATCAAGGTAAGCAAACGATACAGCGCCGAGTACCGCGATCCCGACGGCAAGCAGCGATGCGAGGGGCTCGCCACGACCAACCGAGCCCAGGCGCGGCGACTGGCCATCGAACTCCAGCAGCGACTCGAAACCGGCGGCGAGAAAGTCAAGCCCTCCAGCATCGCGATCAACACACTGGCCGACGAGTATCTCGAGATCACAAAGGCGAAAGGCGTTGCCCCCAAGACGGTCTGGAAGTACCGGGCCGATCTGAACAAGCTCAAGGAGTTCTGCCGCGAACGAAAGCTGGAACTCGCCCGCCGATTCACCGAGAACGATCTCTATCGGTTCCGCCAGCATCTGGTCGATGCGGGATACGCCGACAAAACCGTGCAGGGCGTTCTCGTCTTGACCAAGCAGCTGTTCAAATGGGCCTGGCGGCAGCGGCTCTTGCCCGACTATCGGCTGGAAGCGGCCTCGTTCCCCAAGGCCAAAGCCAGACCGCAGCCATGCTTCACCTCCAGCCAAGTGGATGCGTTGATCGTCGCGTCCGCAGGTGAAGAGAAACTCGCCTTCGCCCTGATGGGCTATGCCGGCCTCCGCATCGGAGAAGTGGAGCAGCTACGCTCGGAGGACATCCAGCACCACGACAACCAACCCGCCATGCTCCACATCCGCCGCGGCGGCTCCAACGGCTCCACCAAGGATCACGATGACCGATTCGTTCCGATCCATCCCCAAGTGGCCGACCTGATCCCCACACGTCGCAGATCCCGCGGCGTCCTTCTTCCCACAATCACCCAGCGATCCCTGCTGGACCGCCTCAAAGCCCTCTGCGCCGTCTGCGGCTTCGATAACCCATCCCAGTACAAGCTGCACTCCTTCCGCCACCACTTCGCCAGCCTCTGCGCCAACCACGGCGTCGCCCACCGCAAGGCCCTCGCCTGGCTGGGTCACAGTTCCTCCGAAATGCTCGACCTCTACTACCACCTCCACGACGACGACAGCCGCCAGACCATGATGGAACTCGCGCGTTCGCACGCTTCCAGCGAAGACAGGGATTCCGATCCTGAGGGCAGTTTGAGGGCAACGGGAGAGTCAAAAACAGTAGGCAGCCCACAAGACCCTGACATTCAAGACCTTGTGGACTGCCTTCTAAATGAAACGGAGGGGGTGGGATTCGAACCCACGGTACGGTTACCCGCACACTGATTTTCGAAACCAGCTCCTTCAGCCGCTCGGACACCTCTCCGGGAACGGGCCACTATACCGATTGGCGATGGGATGGCAAGTGGATATCGCCGGCGACGCTATGGTTTGTCGGCGGACAATCGCCCGAGCACCACTTCACGCATTACATCACGCGGCGCCGGCTCGCCGGTCCAGAATTCGAACTGGGCCGCGGCCTGATTGATGAACATTTCGACGCCGCTGACGGTGATGCAGCCGCCGTCGTCGGCTCGCTGCAGCAGCCGCGTGACCAGGGGCGTGTAGATCGTGTCGAATACGACCGTGGGGGCCTCCAGGCGGACGTCGTCGGGGATGGGGCAGGCGTCGACGTTCGGGTGCATGCCGACGGGGGTGCAATTGATGATAATCTCGGCGAATTCGCCGCTCATCGTGTCGAATCCCGCGGCCTTCACACTGCCGCCGCCGGCGCCGGAGCCGTCGAATTCGGCGGCGAGTTGTTCGGCCCGGCTGACGGTGCGATTGTAGACGGTGGTGACCGCCCCGTAGTAGGCCAGGGCCGCCACGATGGCCCGAGCTGCGCCGCCGGCGCCGAGGACGGCCACGTCGCGACCGTCGAGATCCT
This sequence comes from uncultured bacterium, assembly GCA_965372365.1. GTDB lineage: Bacteria > Planctomycetota > Phycisphaerae > SM23-33 > FEN-1343 > CBDVCA01. The sequence continues at coordinate 27,643 of CBDVCA010000016.1, read as the reverse complement.
CGCGGGTACATTCCATCCCGTCGACCAACGCGTCGATCGCCGCCGCGTAGTCGGTATTGATCCCCACCAGCGGCTGCCCCGGGTCGCCGGTGACCAGAATCGTGTTGATCGCTCCGATCGACCGGGCCAACTCGTCGACATTGTCGGCGCCGACCCGGGCCAGGGCGTTTTCCTTGTGGGGGATCGTTACGCTGAGGCCCACCACGTCGCTCCAGGGCCGTTGCAGCACCGCGTCGATGAAGCGGTTGAAGTTGTCGGCGCCCGGTTCGATCGGCAGCGGCAGGTAGACGGCGTTGGCTTCGGCGGCGGCGAACGAGGCGTTGTGAATCGCCGGGCTCATCGAATGGCCGACCGGGCAGCCGATGACGCCGAAGAGGGTCGTCTCGGCGTTGATGCTGTCCCAGCGGTACAGGGTGCGGAGGTCGTCGAGGGTCGGTTGGCCGGGGGCGCTTCCGCAGCCGCGGGTTAAGGAGGCGAACGTGCCGAAAGCCCCGAATTTGCGGGCCATGACCCGGCTGGCCAGTCCCTGCTCACCCATCGCCAGGGCCATGGCGGGCTTGGCGGAGGTCCGCAGAACGTCGAACGCCGCCCAGGCGTCCTCGGGGCCGGCGGCGGCGAAGGCGACTTTGTTCACATCGGCCGGTGACGATTCCATCTGAGCCAGCGTCGCCGCCAGGTCGGCCGGTCGGCGCTGGAAGTCGTGGGCCGAGGCGATTAACGCCGCCGGGCGGTCGGCGCCGGTTAACGCGCCGGCGTCGGCCATCGACGCCAGTTCGAAATCCACCCACGCAGCGCCCATCGCGGCCGCCCGGGCAAGAATCTCCGCTCGCTCGCCGTCACTCCCCTGGCTCCGCCCGCCCTCGGCGGCGGTGCGGCAAGTGGCCAGCACCGGGCAGGGCGGGTCGGTCAGCAGCGTGCGTAAGGCCTCGTCACCGGTATCGGTGAGATAATCGAGTCGCAACTCCACCATATCGGCCCCGGCCGACGCGGCCGCTACCATCGCCTCGCGCATCGCCGCGGCGTCGGTCTGGATAAGGGGAACGATCAGGCGTGTCTCGGAGGCGACGGGTTCGCAAGTCATGGCGGTCTCCTTGGGCTATCCCATCTGGCTCATCGGGCACGATCCGCCGCGTTCGCAGCCAGCGCATCCGGAGGGGGCTGGGGCGGGTTGTGAAGCGCCGACGCCGAAGACGCTCAGTTTGCGGCTTACCTTGGCGGCTCCGCACGCTTCGCACGTGGGGGTCGGGGCGTCCATGGTTTTGACGAAGACCTGAAAGTCGGCGCCGCATGCATCACAATGATATTCATAAAAGGGCATATTGATCTCTCCAGAATGGATACGCCGCCCACTATACAGCAGGTTCGCCCCTGGCGGGCCGTTGAAAAAGCTGTTCCTGCCGCGATCGTGTCAATCGTCTTCGGCGGCGCCGACCCACCCGGGCCAGGCGCGGATATCGCCGCCGAGGGCGATCAGTTCGCCGCCGCGGACTTTCATGACGGTCTTGCGGCGGGCGCACTTGACGTAGGCGGCTTTGCCGTCGTCGTCAACGTCGCCGATCAGCAGGGCGGTGACGTTCCCGTCGGCGTCGGTCACATCGTATCGGGTCGACGGGTGTTCGAGCCCGAACCCGGCCAGGCTTGTGTAGTGGGTAATGAAGCTCTGGGCGGTGAGTCTCGTCAGTACGTCGACGAGGTGTTCGGCGTCGGGGGCGACCTCCGCGGCGGCCGGAATCGTCCATTCCTTTGCGGTCTTGATGAGTGAAAGGACCCGGTTCTCGGCGTGCACGGTGATCGCGGTGATGCGGTCGGGTGCTATCGGCAAGGCCCGTCGGTCGCGGAGTTCATCGATCGGGACGGCGAGCGATTCGAAGTCGGCGGGGCGGATGATCAGCAGCCGCTTGTCGCCTTCGAGCATGGCGAAGACGCCGCCGTCGAGGGTTCCGAACGCCACTTCGATGGCGTCGGGGCCGGAGGGGTCGTCAGGGGGGCCGGAGGGGATCTCGCCGGGGATGCGCTGGAGCATCAGGATGAACACGAGTTGGGGCGGCTGGAGCCCGAAGGCCGTCAAGTCGGTCGCCTCGTTGGGCGTAACGCCGGTGATCTCCAGTTTGTCCAGCCGGTCGATGAGGGCGGCTGCCTTGGCCGGATCGGCGGGGATATTCTCGGCGCCGTCGGCCGAGAGGGTCCAGCCGTCGCCGCGTCGGGTGAGTTCGTAGTTCACGCGTCCGCCGACGATGAGTCGCGTGAGTCGGTCGGGTTGGAACTCCAGAAGCGTCTTGTGGCGATACAGGTTGAACGGCCGGCTCAGCGTCGTGGTCGGGTCGGGGCCGATAAGGCGGATATCGTCGGTTCGGTCGAGTTGGGCGTACGTCTGGCGGATCAGCGGGGGGCGGGCTCCGATGCGGATTTCATGCGACTCCCCGCGTGCGTCCAGCACCGTCACGGTCATTCGCGGCTCGGCCAGACCGGTGCTGTCGTCCGGCGGTCGGGAAGGATCGTCCGAGCCGTACAGGCGAGCGGTTCGCAGTTCGGTGATGGCGGAAACGGTGAGGTCGACCTGTTGGGGGTCGGCCGGGGCCCAGATCGGCGAGGTGATCCGCCATTGGTCGGGCAGGCGAACGAGCCTCAGCGGCGGCGCACCCGGGCGTGCGATCACGACACCGGCGATGTCGGCGGCGGAAATCTTCAGCAGCGGTTCACTATTGGGCGTAAGCCCCGTCGATGGCGAGGAGAACCATCCGGCGTGCATCCCCACAATGCCCATAATGACGGCCGCGACTGCGAACAACAGGCCCAGAAGTGTCGTAACTCTCATTGCATCCTCATATTGTCCGCCACGGTGGCGGGCGGGCGGTCACTTACGCGTTATGGTATCGCCCGGAGGCGCCTGCTGCTACAGGATTTTCGTATAGACCGATTCGGCTAACAGCCCGTTGAAAAAGCTGTTCCTGCTGCAATCGGCTCTATTGTCTGTGCGTCTGCGTCAGAAATACTCGACAATGCAACGGCATTGCCTGCGTTTTCTTCCTTGATGCTCGGCAATAGTGCTCGATTTCGCGACGGAACCCATTTTTCAACGGACTGCTAATCGCCTCGCGGCGACCCGGACGACCGATTTGGCTTGAGCGGCTGTCGGCGAACTCCTAGCATGGCCGATGATGATATTGTCCGAGGGTGGTTCTTGACGGCCGCGTGTGGGCGGGAATGGATGATCGACGGCCGGCGCCCAAGAAAGGGCCTGATTGGAGATGTGTTGATGCGTGTACGTACAGCGACGTTGATCGGATGGGTGTGTCTGCTGGCGACGTCCGGTGCTTCATGGGCGGCCCCGTCTTTGCCGCGGCGGGTGACCGATTCGCGATTGAAGGCCGCGACCGAATGGGTGCTAGGCTCGGATCAGTACCTGCATCAGTCCCAACTGCGTCGGGGCATGACCGGGTACGGGCTGACGGTTATGGCCGGCGCCGAGATCGTTCGATTCGACGTCGAGATCGTTTCGGTGGTGGTGGGGTACAGCCCCCAGCGCGATATGATCCTCGCCCGCGTGAGCGGCCAGGGCCTCGATACGACGGGGATCATCTCCGGCATGAGCGGTTCGCCCGTCTACATTCACCACGAGGGCAAGGACAAGATGATCGGCGCTTTGGCCTACGGCTACTCGCAGCAGAAGAGTTATCAGGCCGGTCCCCTGTGCGGGATCCAGCCCATCTCGCAGATGCTGGCGATCGCCCGAGGGCCGCTGGATGATAAGCTTCCGGCGGCGCCCCCTCCGGCGGCGCCCCCACCGGCGACCCCCGCGTCTTCGGGTGCGGCCCGAGTGTCGCCCCGGTGGCGGGCGGCGGCGTTCGCTCCGGAGAAGACGAGCTTCGCGACGTTTGGCCGCCGGCCGGCCGCGGCTTCGGCGACCAAGACCCTCCCCGGCGGTATGCGTCGGCTGACGACGCCGATCATGGCCGGGGGGTTGTCCGACCGGGCGCTGTCGGCGCTGGCCGAGGCGATGGCCGGTATGGACGTAGCCCCCGTTCGATCGGGCGCCGTCGGTTCGACGGCCGCCGACGAGATGGTCGGCGTGAAATTGGAGCCCGGTTCGTCGGTGGTCGTCCCCTACGTTACCGGCGACGAGGACTTGAGCGCCGTCGGCACGATCACCGAGGTGATCGGCGACAAGGTGCTGGGCTTCGGCCACCCCATGTTCGGCGACGGCTTGATCAGCTATCCCATGGCGACCGGGTACATTCACACGGTTGTGGCTTCGCGGGCCCTGAGTTTCAAGATGGGCGGGGCCGGCGAGGTCGTCGGCGAGTTGGTCAGCGACGAGTTCGCCGCGGTCGGAGGCGTGGTGGGCCGCGACGTGAGCATGATCCCGATGACGGTCGACGTTCACTGGGTCGACGGCGACCAGCGGATGTCGTACGAGTACCAGATTCTTCGCGAACGAAGCATGACGCCGATGCTGGCGATGACCGTAATGAGCGACAGCGTGTGGGGCACCCGCAATCTGCCGATCGAGCACACGACCGAGTACGAGGTCGAGGTCGATTTCGGCCCGTTGGGGGTGTTCACCAGCGCCAATTTCTCCGGCGGTCGCGACGTGTACGATATGATAAGCGATCTGACACGGGCGATCTCCCTGATGACGAACAACCCCTTCGGCGTGGCCAGGGTCGAGTCGATCACGGCTCGCGTGAAGATCCGCAAGGGGACCGAGTTGGCCATGATCGAAGGGGTGACGCTGGATCGCAATGCGTATGCACCCGGGGAGACGGTGACGGCGACGGTTCGGATGCAGCGGTGGATGGGGCCGCGATTCCAGCGGGATATTCAGGTGACGCTGCCCGAGAATCTGCCCGATGGAACGTATAAGCTGACCATCGGCGACTGGATGACGGCTCTGCAGGACGACCAGGATCGGCGGCCGCGGCTGTACGATCCCAAAACCCTCGCCGAGCTGCTGGCCGCGACCAAGCGCACCGTGGCGCCGCGGATGGATCATCTGTACGCGATTCTCAATACGCCTGGTGCGGCGGTGGCCGTCGATACCGATACGGTCGCAGAAGCGCCGCCCACGGTGGCTGCGATGCTGGCGGCGGCCAGGCCGTTGGACGTTACGCGGATCGCCGAGGGCGTGACGGTGGAACGCAAGATGAAGGTGGGGCTGACCGGCCAGACGACCGCGTCGGTGAATGTGACCCGACACCCGCGGCGCCCGTGACCGGCGGTTGCGTTTGGGCGGTGGGGCGGATGTGTTTACGACTACTTGAGTGTGAAGGATAGCACATGAAGCGATGGATGATCCTGCTGGCGGTCGGCCTTTGTTGGGCCGCGACGAACGCATGGGCCGTAAGACCTCAGACGGTGGTTCACACCAGTGAGGCCGATTTTGCCTCCGGCGAAGCCGACAACGTAGTGGTGTGGAGCCTCGGTGAGGTGACCTTGGGCGCCAAGGCCCGGACCCTCGTCGACAAGCACGTCGGTATGGACGCCGTCAGCGCCGTTGCGGTCGGGTCCGACGGGCGGGTGTACGTCGGCACGGCCGCTCGGGGCGTGATTCTTCGCATCGGCTCCGACGACAAAGCCGTCACGCTGGCCGATCTGCCGGGGGTGATGGTCACCGATCTGATCGTCGAAGGCGATTCCCTGTGGGCGGCCACCGCCGGCGGCGAAGCCGGGGTGTATCGCATCGACCTTACCGCCGCGACGACGCCCGTCCAAGCCGAGCGGTTCTGGTCGGACGCCGACGCCGCCGGCGTCTGGGCGATCGGACGCTCTGGCCAAACGCTCTACGCCGCCACCTCCCCCAAGGGCAAACTGTTCGCTATCGACGCCGATGGGGCGGGCGAGGCCGTCTTCACCGCCAAGCAGAAGACGCTTCGTTCGCTGCTAATCGCCGGCGAGGCCGCCTACGTGGGCGCGGGGGCCGACGGGCTGGTGTATCGGATCGATCTGGCCGGCGGCAAGCACGCCTCCCGCGTGCTGCTGGACGCCCAAGAGACCGAGATTGTGGCCTTGGCGGCGGATGAGGCCGGCAACGTCTACGCCGCCGGAACCAACGTCACCTCCGGCGAGCCCGCCGAACCTGCCGAGACCGACGGCGGCAAACCCGCCCCCCGAACCGACGGCGCTCCTGCGCCCACGACCCAGCCTGCCGCCCAAGGGCCGAAGCAGTACGTCGTTCAGGCCGGCGATACGCTTGCCGGGATCGCGCGGAAGGTGTACGGCGAAGGCGCCGATCCGAAGAGCATTCTCAAGGCGAACCCCGGTCTGGATCCGGCCGCGTTGGAGCCGGGGACGAAACTGACCGTTCCGACCGATGCGTCGAAGGCGGCGCCGGACAAGAAGGCCAAGCCGGCCGAGGCCGCGTCGCCTGAGGCGTCGAAGAAGTCGTCGACGAAGATGTCGTCCGGGCGGGCTTCGGGGCGAAAGCCGGGTCGGGCCAAGGGGGGCAACTCCATCTATCGCATCGACGCCGACGGTTTCGTCAAGGTGGTCGGCAAGGTTCCCCAGACGGTTTTCGACATGGCGTACGCCGCCGCCGGGACGCCGCGGCTGTTGCTGGCTACGGCCGGCGGGCAGGTGCGGCAGATCGTGCTGGCCACCGGAGCCGCCGGTGCGATGGCTACGGTCGATCCCAAGCAGGTCACGGCCTTGGCGATTTCCGAATCCGGGGCGATTATCGTCGGTACGACCGAATCGGCCCAAGTGATCGAGATCGCCGATTCCCCGGCCGCGACCGGTACGCTGGTCAGCGAGCCCATCGACGCCGAGCAGATCGCCCGGTGGAGCTCGATTTCGATCGACGGGCAAACGCCCGCCGGGACGGCCGTCACTGTGGCCACTCGCACGGGGAACGTCGCCGAGGCGACCGAAGCGACCTGGACCGACTGGTCGGCGGAGATTCCCGTCACCGCTTCATGGGCCGCTCTCACCTCCCCGGTCGGGCGATTCCTGCAGTACCGGCTGACCCTCACTCGGGATCCGAAGGCCGCGGCCGCCGGCGCGGTGGGGCTGGTCGATGGCGTGAAGGTCGTCTACCAGGTGGGGAATCTGCCGCCGGAGATCGAGGCGGTGATGGTGGCGCCTGCAAGCCAGCCCGACAAGCGGTCGGCGTTAACCAAGGCTCCCGACGGGCCGATGCGGTACCGGATCGTCGCGATCAAGGCCGAGGACCCCAACGAGGATCACTTGCGATTCGACCTGTCGTATCGCACCCGTCCCGACGGGCTGTGGATTCGCTGGGCCAAAGACTTGACGGCTCCGCAGGCCGCCTGGGACACGCAGACCGTTCCCGACGGGGTCTACGAGGTGAAGGTTCTGGCCACCGACGCCCCGGGCAACTCGCCCGAGACGGCCATGACCGACGAACGTCTCACCCGAACGATCATCGTGGACAACACCGCCCCTCGCATCGTCGACATCGGTGCGGCGGTCGACGGCGCCACCGTGACCGTTACGGGTCGCCTGAACGACGACAATCGCATCGCCGGCGCCCGGTATCAGTTGGATTCACAGGAGGTAGCCGTCGTGATGACGGCCACCGACGGCGTCTATGATTCCCCCGACGAGAGGATCAAGGCGGTCGTGGCGGATCTTGAACCCGGGGCCCATGTTATCACCGTCGCCGCCGTCGATGAGTTTGGTAATGTCGCTCGCACCGCCGTACGGGTGGTGATTGGACGGTAGGGGGGATTCACGGGTCGCTGACGGACGGTTCGGCCGATAGAGATTCCGGGTCGGGGAGCGCATTGTAGATGAGAAGAGATCCTGCGCTGAGGAGACCCGGAGTATGACGAGCGAGAACCGGTTCCGGTGGGGTGAGAGCTGACGCGGGATCGCCTACGCCTGCATACGACATCTCAATCGTTTGGTACTCGATGCTCCAACTCCGGGCAATTCCATTGACGTCGGCGCCTCCAGCGATAGGATACCTCTCTACGCGGGGCGTAGCTCAGCTTGGTTAGAGTGCCTGCTTTGGGAGCAGGAAGCCGCCGGTTCGAATCCGGCCGCCCCGATTTTTCGGCGAAGCCGAAAAATAGAGCAGGAGATGGTAGAAAGTAGAGAGTAGACACGGCGGCTGACGTCCCGATTGGGAATTCCGTCGTCAACAGTGGATTGACCTCCTGCGGTCTCCTCTCTCCTTTCTACTCTCTGCCGTTCCGATGTACGATCAACCGCGAAAGGGGCATACCATGGCGTTCGCTTTCGAGAAACTCAACGTCTACCAGAAAGCTGTCAGTTTCGCCGACGCCGTTTGCTCGTTGACCAAAGGTTTCCCACGCGGGTACTTCTTTCTCGCTGATCAGTTCAACCGGGCCTCGCTGTCGATTGCCGCCAATATCGCCGAGGGGAACGGTCGTTTCACCAAAGCCGATCGCCGCAACTTTTTCATCATCGCTCGCGGCAGCGTCCAAGAGTGCGTACCCTTGCTCGAATTGGCCTCTCGCCAGAAGCTGCTGGAAGCCGATCACCATGGCGCCATGAAGGCCGATCTCGAAGAGATCGCCAAGATGATCTCCGGCCTGATCAAGGGCCTGGACAAACGAGCCCTCTGAATCCTCCGCTGATCAGCGGTGGGCTTTCTTCGTTGGCGGCCGACAGTTACAATCACTGTCGTTGGATCCGCGGTTCAGATTCGCTGCGGAAGCGAATCGTTAGTGATTGGCGGCATTCCAATACTCTCCTGAATCAACTCGCGTCGCCCAACCGGTAGGTTCGGCCCCGCTTCGATGCATCTCTGCCGTTACGGCGCCGTTAACATGCCGTTAACGTGCCGTCAAGTCAACCTGATTCCGCTCTCCCGACCGCCGATTGGCGGCGCCGTATCGCTTGACTCGGTGGGCCTGTTCCGCCATAGTACGGGATTGCTTTGTGGCCGCCGCGTGTGGCGGGCGTAGTTGGATACGACAAGAGAGAGGTCCCATGGAACGCACACTGATATTGTTGAAACCCGACGCCGTGCAGCGCGGGCTTATCGGGGCGGTCACGTCCCGCTTCGAGGCCAAAGGCTTCAAGATCGTGGCGATGAAGCTGATGAAGATTTCCGACGAACTGGCCGCCGATCATTACGGCGTCCACGAGGGCAAACCCTTCTACAACGCTCTGGTGACGTTCATGACCGCCAGCCCGATCGTGGCGATGGTGATCGAAGGCGCCGACGCCGTCCGCGTGAGCCGGGCGATGATGGGCGCTACGTTCGGCCCCGACGCCGACCCCGGCACCATCCGCGGGGACTTCGGCCTCTCCAAGGGTTTCAACGTCGTCCACGGCAGCGATTCGGTCGAAACCGCCAAGGTCGAAATCGGCCGTTTTTTCGGCTCCGACGAAATTCTCGAATACGACCGGCCCTCCGACGCGTGGGTCTACACCGACGAAGATCGCGAATAGTCGACCGACGGAGCCTAAGTCATATTACGGTTCATCCGCGATTCGTGGGGAGTCCTTCAGACGAGTGCTCGCCGTTACTAGCCCCCCGCAGTGCGGGGGGTCCGAAGGCGTGCGCCCCCCACCCTATGGATCGAATCGCCGCACTCGGCCGAGCGACATCGGAGCCACAACGGGCGCGCGCCGCCAAACGACATCAAGTCTACAACGAGCGCATTGTCGCCCAGCGACCCCCCGCACTGCGGGGGGCTAGTAACAGCGAGGCTTCGGCCATAAGAGCTTCCCGCTATTCGAGGATGAACCCAAATGAAACGAGCCCCCACAGGCGATCAACCTGCGGGGGCTCGTTGTTTTGCGAGGCGGCGTTGTTATCTCTTGCGGCGGATCATGGCTATGGCGCCCATGGCCAGTAGCGACAGCGTGGCCGGTTCGGGAACGACGGCGCCTTCGAAGACGCCGTCGGGTGCGGCGCCGCCGGTGTGGGAGTAGAGGAACGTCAGGTCGGTCAGGTCGATTCCGGGCGCCACGCGACCGATCGAGAACGTCTGGCTGGGTTGGAGTTGGATCTTGCCGGCGATAAGGAATTCACATAACGCGTCTGTTCCGTGTGACATCGCACCGAATCCGAGGGCTCCGGCCCCGAAAGTTTGTATCAACTCGACGTGCAGACCATCATCCACGCGATGATTGAAGCCATACCATTGGTCGATTCGGAGCGGGGCGTCTTGGGTGGTCAAGTCGTAGCCATCGAGGGTAATCGGCAGGGCCGTCGGGTTGGAAAGGAAGGCTTTGCCCGTTGGATCGACAAACAACTCCATGGCGCCCATGGGGGGCGGCCCCGGAGGCGACGGGCACTTAGACCCGCCTTCGGCGCCAAACAACAACTTCAACGCTACCAGATCGTACAGGTTGACGATGCAGTCGCTGTTGACGTCGCCTTCGCAGTCCGTGCCGCCGTAGTTATTCATGACGAGTAGGAAATCATCCTGATCGATATCGCCATCTTTGTCATACCAGCCGCAGTGTGCGTTGGATACGGCGGCCGATGCAGCCAGAACAAGAATCATCGCCAACACAAATCCATTTTGTCGGTGCATGATCATCTCCTCGATTCGATGGGGACATCGTCCCAAGGCCCATGATGAGACTCCCGGATGCGGCGGCATGACTGGCCGCACCCCAATCGGCAAATGGTTGCTTCCGCTCCAGCAGCCGCGTAGAAGACCAATTCACTACTATAATTTACCAGAGTATCCCGATACGTCAAGCGAATTGGGGGCAACTGGGCCGGTAGGTGTGCGACATAAATGGGGGGCGGCGCGAACAATGGCATTAGCCGCGAACAACGGCAACGGCTTTCCGCCAATGGCACGAATCAAAGCGAACTACGGTTCTCATCCCGAAAAGGTGGTGGATACTCGTTCAGCCATGATGTAATCGCTTGCTTGGAACGGGGTTCGGTCGTTCAAGTGAATCTGCCGGCAAGGCCCGTAGGGCCGACAGATTTGTAGCTCGGTCCGTCAGGGCCCCGGTAGGGTCCGCCCCTTAGCGCCCCAAGCCCCGATAGGGGCTTTGATCTTTGTGCGAGTCCACATCCCGCCGCGGCGGGCTAAACGCCTTCGCCCCGTTGGGGCTGACGGCAACGGCGGCAGGCGGCGCCCTATTTTGCCCCGATTTCATACGACAGATATAACTATTGTGAAAATAACCCGTTACAGTCAGAAAAATTTTAGATGCGTAAGCCCTGCCGAATCCGGCGGGGTTTCGACCGGTACGACGGCCACGGCTTCGGTGGGCTCAAAGCCCGTCCTTGTGGTCATCTGTGGGGTAGACGCGCGTCGTGCGGGGATATTTCAGGAGAAAATCATTGCGGCGATCCCAGCGATCCATCGCAGGCTGCCTGGCCGCCGTCGCGGCTGCAAGATATTATCAGAAAGTCAATTGCAGTCGTGCGACGACGATATCGGCGGCGTCGGCGGTGTCGGAGCCGTCCACGCAGGTGCGGATGTAGTTGAGCATGAGCCGCATGGTGGGGCTCCAGTACCAGTTGATGCCGACCGAGCCGTTGTGGAGGTCGCGGGCCGCATGGGGCAGGCCGGCCTTGTCGAGGTCGAGGTAGGAATAGCGTGCGGCGATCTCGACGGCCCCCCAGCCATTGGTGGGGAAGTTCTTCTTGGGCCGCAGGCGGGTGAAGACGCCCGTCGATGTGTCATAGGGGCGGTGCTCGCCGGTGAGAAAGCAACTGGCCTGGACGTAGAGGGCGCTGAAACAGAGCGTCGAGAGATCCGGCGTATCCACGACCGACGCCATGAACTCGCTCTGGATCGACATCGGCCCTCGCACCCACGCCAGTTCGGCGGCGAACAGGTTGACCCGGTCAGCGTCGATCATGCCGGTGTCGGTGAAGACGGGGGCGAAGAAGGCTTCGGGGGTTGAGCTGTAGCGGATGGGCTCGGAGGGGCGTCGGTAACTGTAGTCGACGCCGAGATGCAGCAGATCGGCGCCGTCGTTCCGATACCAGGGCAGGGCCGTGACGCGGCCGGTGAGACTGCAGGGTCGGCCGGCGTCGGAATTGCCGCTGAACGAGTCGGTCGAGGTGCGAAAGATCCCGGCGGCCCACGTCATACGCTTGTCCAGTACGACGTTGCCGGCGGCCACGCCCCAACTGCGAGGGGGGGGCAGGGCGTTGGGGAGGCCGCGTTCGAGGAAGGTAGTGTCCCGTGAACTCATGATCTGTTCGAGGCCGAAAGGCTCGTCGCACTGGCCAATATAGATGTTGCCCACAACGGGCAGGTCGGTCAGATGGACGAAGCCGTCTGTGAGCCGCGTCCCGCTGTCGGCCATCTCGATGCCGAGCTTGAACCGGATAGTCTCGCCGATTCCGCCCTTCACCTTCGGTCGTAGTCGGCGCCATCGGCCGCCGTCGTTGAACGGGACGCCGAGATCGTCTCCGAGGGCGTCGCCGCCGATGGAGCCGATATCGGCCATGAAGGCGCCGCCGAATTTGACGAAGAAGGCTTCGGATTTCGGCGCCAGGCGGACCCCGGGGGCCCACGTCACGGTAAGTTCATCGGAGGACGTCTCTTGTGCCGGTGGGTCGGCGGCGAGGGTCGTCGGCGCCTCGGTTGCGATCGGTGCGTCGCCTTGGTCGGCGTCGTCGGCGAAGGCCGCGGCCGTGAGGATGAGTATCCACACGGTGGCGATACGCCCCCAAGGTGCGGTCATTTGCTTTCCCCCATTGGGTCTGACTGAAACTCCCGACGCGTTCCCGGACGTTGGGACAGATGTATCTATCGGCTTCTGGCGTCCCGGATTGAATGTGTGCGAGTTGGTTTTGTTGCAGGGTACGTCTGACGTTGATACTGTGTGGCCAGTGCCGGAGCAGCCTCGAAGGGGTGAGGCGTTTAGCCCGCCGCGGCGGGAACACCGGTCCCATTGCGGCCAAGCCCCGAAGAGGCGACAGAATGACTCTTGGACGATTGTTGTGTCGCCCCTTCGGGGCTTGGGGGTAGGTTAGGACCATTCTCCGGGGGCTCACGCCCCCGGCTAAACGCCTTCGCCCCTTCGGGGCTAACAGCAAGGGCTATTACGCCTAACACTGTGATGCAACAGATCATAGGGCATGCCACAGAGAAATCTCACGCACAATTGAAGACTGCCGCGAATGCTCCGGGGGTCGTCGGGGCGGCCGCTCCCTTGCAGCCGCGAGCGTTTTTCAGGTATTTGCAGTGGAGTACAGGTGGCCAATGATCGATACTTGAACTATGATGGACAGTGAATAGGTCGCAGGACTCCATGTGCGAAACGGGGCCAGGGGAATTATGATGCATCCGACTGCGTTCGGTCGACAATTCATGCACACGCAATCTCCGCCCGCTCTCGGCATGGTCGGCGTCCGGTGGATCATGGTGTGCAGCACTGGCCGCGGCGGCCGCAGGGAATGGACGGATTCTTAGATCGAGGGGCCAAGGATGACTCGACATAGTGCAGTACTCGTGGGCCTGACGATGCTTCTGGGGGCCACCGTGGCGTGGGCGTTGCCGGTGGCGGTCCCATCACAATCGATGGTCGCAGTTTCGCACGCCGACGCCGACGCGGGGACGTTAGCCGACACGTCGGTCAAAGAGGCGTTGGTCCTCGGCTGCGTATGGGCCGCTCTTGTCGGTGCGGCCTGTCTGGCTCCGTTCCTGCACCGTCGCCATCGGATCATGGGTATCGCGGTCATCATGTGCCTGGCGGTGAACCTGATACTGCTTCTGGGGGTGGCCGGCCTCGGCAAAGCTCCGGCGGCCACCGGGCAGGCGGAGCCGAACGAGATTACTTGCACGGACGACGCGCGCGGCTGATCGGTTGAGACGACGCGCAATATAGACGCAGGGAGGCGCTACGGGGGGATGTATGGGGCGCTCTTTCAGACGGTTGCTCAACATTTCGTATCTCATCGGCTACGTTGCTCTGCCGGCGATCACGATCACGTTGGCCCTGGCGATAGGCGGCCCGGAGGCCGCGGCTCAGCAGCCGTCGGGAGTCCAGACACGGCCGGGACCGGACCCCAACCCCGAGACTTCCCCTCGGCGCCCGATGACCCGGCGCGCCGCTCCGATCTCCAGCGGTCCACAGCACGACGGCCCGTTCGTGACGCTCCGATCCAAGCACAAGGCCGCCTGGGAAGCCCAGGACGGCGAGATCGATCGCAAGTTCCAAGCGTTACAGCAGCGATTCAACAAGCCTCCCAACATTATCTACATTCTCGCCGACGACGTCGGCTGGGGCGAACTGGGCTGTTATCTCGGCGGTAAGCTCCGGGGGGCGCCCACACCTACAATCGATCGGATGGCCGCCGAGGGCATGAAGTTCCTGGCGGCCTACTCCGAGCCCTCGTGCACGCCTTCACGGATCGCCCTGATGACCGGTCGGCATCCGGTTCGAACGGGTCTGACCACCGTGCTGTGGCCCGGCGCGACCGCGGGGCTGGCGTCGGAGGAAGTCACCTTGGCCGAAGTGTTGTCGGCGGTCGGGTACGAAACGGCCATGTGGGGCAAGTGGCATCTGGGGGAACTCACGGAATACGCCCCGGAGAACCAAGGCTTCGACTACGCCTACTACGGCCTCTACAACGGGGCGCCGTTCGGTTGGGCCGACGTGGAGACGTTCTATCAGAGGCAAGCCGTCGGGGGGTCCGCGTTCTGGTATGATTTCCCCGGCGAGCGCAAGTATATGGAGATGTACGGCATTCGGCTGCAGGGGTTTTTTCGGGGCCGCAAGGGCTCCGAACGTGAGGAAGCCGGTCCCATCAACAGTGAGGCGATGGACAAGTTCGAGGCCGAATGCGCCCGTGAAATCGTCGTTCAGATCAAGGAGAAGGCCAAGTCGGATCGGCCCTTCTTCTTCTACTGGGCCACCTACGCCAACCAGATCGCCGGCTCGCCCAAGGACTACCGCTTCAACGAGGGCGTCGATTCCGTGAACAATCAGGCCCCCCAGATGGCGGCTCACGACGATCACCTGGACAAGATTCTTACGGCTCTGACCGAATCGGGAATCGCCGAGAACACGCTGGTCGTGTGGATCAGCGACAACGGCCCCATGTACGCGTTTTACCCCACCTCCGGATACAGTTGGCTCCGCGGCGGGAAGGGCGACGTCCTCGAAGGCGGGGTTCGCGTGCCCGCGATTGCATGGTGGCCGGGGATGATCGCCGCCGGGCAGGATCCGGTCGATCTGATCCAATTGACCGACTTGTTCACAACCGGCGCGAGGGTGGGCGGGGCGTTGGAGCAGATTCCCGACGATCGCATTATCGACGGTGTCGACCAGACGGCGTTGCTGCTGATCGGTGAGGGGAACTCGCGAAGGAACTACCTCTTCCACTACGCCGGCGATCGCCTCGGAGCGGTGCGGCTTAACGATTTCAAGTTCCATCTCCCCGCCGGCGGAGGCGCTGTCGGGATCAAAGCCTATAACATCATGCGCGATCCCGGCGAGAAGTTCGGCGAGGTGTACCCGCTGCTGTGGATGATCGAGCCGATGCAGCGGATGGTCACCAGCCACAATCTGATGATCGAGCGATTTCCGCATCGTAAGCCGAAACGTCCGGATGTCGACGGGGTCGTCACGATTCCGACGTCGGAGTGACTGGAGATCGCCGCCTTGGGGGCTCGTCGGCCGATGAGCAGACCGGACAGACAGAGGAAGCGGGAACGATCTTCGGCCGCGGCGGCGCGGGTCGCTGTCGTCGTGCTGGCGACCGTTTGGATGGGCGGATGCGGCTGGATCGAGGCGGTCGGGGTTCGCAGCAGAGTTCAGCGGCTCACCGACGCCGGGTTTGACAAACGCCCGGCCGATACGATCGCCAGGAAGGTGGATCTGGCGTCGCTGCCCCAGCATCGGGTGTTCCGCCAAGTGAGGAACGGGGCGCCGGTGTTCGTGTACGCCGACGCCAACGTGACCGGGTCGTTCTATTTGGGCGGGGCGATGGCCTACGCTTTGTACGAACGCGCCGTAATTCGGCGGTGTTGGGTCATGACCGAGTTATTGGAGCCGATAGACAGCACGGATTCCCGCGTGGATTGGCGATTGTGGGATCCTGTCGACGTGCGTCGCTGACGCCGTCGCCGCACACGGGAGGCCCGGGGGGGCTGAACCCGTTTGAGGACGGCGCTTCTGACTGGGGGGAGAGGATGATGGGTGGCAAGGGTGGGTGGATCGCTGCGCTGCTGATCGCGGCGTGCAGCGTCGCCGGCGGATGCGGGCAGGGGACCCAGTTGGTCGCCAATCCCGATTACCAGGCTTGGAAGGGGTTCGCCCCGGGCTCGTATGTTACGTTCGAAGGGATTCGGCGGATGGCGGGCTCCGCCCAGCCGGTGCGTGTCACCGAGCGGCTCGTATCGGTCGATCCTCGCATGATCGTGCTGGAGCGGACCACGGTGTACCTCGGCTCCGAGAGTTCCGACGCCCCCGAGGTGATACGCCGATCGGAGATGGCCCGCATTCGGCCCGTCGACGACCCTCGCACGCATCCCGACGCCCGCACCGAAGACCTCGGGTCCGATGACATCGAGATCGAGGGGAAGATCTACACCTGTCGCGTTCAGCAACTGGACGTGTCGACTAAGACCAGTGAGTTGGGGCCGGGTGAGCAGATTTGCCGGGCCACGGCCTGGATGAATTCGGCGATCCCCGGGGCGTTGGTGAAGATCATCCTGCATTCCAAGACCGGCCGCCACGACTTCGGCGTAACCGGAGAGGTGGTGGATTTCGGGGCCATGCCCATGCTGGCCGGAGACCATGACTGACTTTCGCGATCAAGCATACCGGACGCCGCGGCGCCTCTGGCCGATTACGCTGCTGATTGCGATGGCGATCGGCGGAGGGTGCAACAACACCCTGGCGTTCAATACCAAGTACGCCACGAGCCGGCGGGCCGCGAGGGGCGCCGTGATCATTCTGCCGGGCGTCGGCGGCAACGACGCCGCGTGTCGCGATATTCGACAGGGACTGTACGACGGGGGCGTGCCGTACGCCTTGGTGGTGTACAACTGGGGGGTTCCGGTTCCGGGCATCGGCATGGTCATCAATCAGGCGAATCTGCTCGGCAATCGCCTGGCCGGTAAGCGCCTGGCCGAGAGAATCGTCGAGTATCAACGTACGCACCCGGGCCGGCCGGTGTTCCTTCTCGGCTACAGCGCCGGGGGGGGGATCGCCGTGTTCGCCGCCGAGGCGCTCGGCGAGGTCCCCGGAGCCAAGCCGGTCACCGGGGCGATCCTGCTGTCGGCCAGTCTGTCGGCCGACTATAAGCTGGATAAGGCCTTGGAACGGATCGAGCGGGGCCTGGTGAATTTTTACGATCCCAACGACACCATCTACCTGTTCGCCGGAACCACGCTGGTCGGCAACGTCGATGGCGGCCATGGCGCCGCGGCGGGGCGAACGGGGTTCAAGCGGGACTACCCGAACGTGTTCGATCGGAAGGTGATGGCCGCTGAAATGGGGATCGTGGCGATGCCGCATGTCGTGACGAGCAGGGCCGACTTGGTGTCGCGGCTGACGCCGCCGTGGATTATGAACGCGACGTGGCCGCCGTACAGTTCGAAGCCATGACATTCCGGGCGCCTCGGGGCGCCTCTGGTGAATCGCAGTGGACGTGTGAATAGACAAGCGAACGTGAAAATGGAGGTCAGCATGAACAGCGTAACATCACATCGAGTCGTGGTCGCGACGGTGGCGGCCCTCTGTTGGATGGCCGGATGCGGGTATCCCGTCTCCGTGGAAGTGGACAACACCAGTCAGATGGCGTCGTTGTCTACCTATGGCTGGGAACCCGACGGCGGGGAGGTGAAGCACGACATGGTGGTCGACCCCGTCGAGATCGACCGATGGGTTCGCGAGGCCGTCGACGCCGGAATGCTGGCCAAGGGATATCAACTGAAGAAGAGGGGCAAGCCGGACTTCCGTGTGGGCTACCAGTGCCTGGTCGAGAAGAAGGTTCGCAAATCCGATCCCGGGCCCGACACGCTGGCCATTCAGCAGCAGATTTACATCGGCGTGTCGTCGGCTCCTAAGCCGCCCGCCCGCAAGTACAATCTCGGCACGCTCATCCTGCACATGACCGAACCGGGCGGGACGGACTCGTTCTGGTGCGCGTCGGCTCAGTCAATGGTGCACGCCGGCGTAGACGCCGAGAAACGCCGCGAGCGGATCAGCAAGGCCGTCGAATCGTTGCTGAAAAAGTTCCCGGATCAGGGGGCTGGGGCTCAATAGGCGACCGGAGAATCGAGCGTGGTTTCGTGAGGTCTTTGGGGGCGTCGCGGTGGCGCCGCGGGAGTCTACGCCGTTGGTGAATCAGGAGGGTTGCTATGCAAAGCAGATACGGAGCTGCGCCGACGGCGGTCGTCGTCCTGGCGGCCTTGGTCGTCATGCTGGGGGCCGGCGGGTGTTCATGGTCGGGGGGGTTCCTCAGCGATTACTCGGGGTTGACCGCTGACCGCAGCGGTCCTGAACTGGGTCCGGGAGCGGCGTTGCAGTACTTCAGCAGCCTGGCGGGCGATTACGAACGCTTCATCGTCGAACCGGTCGAGATCCAGTTCTACAAGAACCGGTGGGGCGTTAAGACCGACAAGGCGGTGCTGCGAGACCTGGCCAATTACACCTACGATTCGGTCGTGGGGGCCCTGGTTCCCGAGTACGCCATCGTCTCGCGAAAGGGTCCGCGAATTGCACGCATCCGGGTGGCCGTCACGAACATCGACGAGGACGCCTTCGCCTTGAGGCGACTGTCCGACGTGGCCCTGGCCGGCGTGGGTCTGGGCGGAGCCGCCCTGGAGGTCGAGGCGATCGACTCGCTGACCGGTGAGCAGATCGCGGCCCTCGTGTTGCCGGCCAAAGACGGCCAGTTCTTCCTGGCCGATCTGACCCACTGGGGCTCGGCCAAAACCGTCGTCGACGCCTGGACCCGTGAGTTCCGCGGCAGGATCGACCGAGCCCGGGGCATGGGTCGGCGAGGCTCCGACAAAGACAAGCAACTCGCCCGACGACGGAAATGGGACCGGATTCAGTCCCGGAGATGATGTGGACGGCCCAAGCGAGCAGGCTTTTTCATCTCGCAGAATAAAGAAATGCGTCTGAAAGAGCGAGCGGGATCACCCGCCGCACAGGAGAATCAGAATGATCGACGTGACTTCACCGCAAGAACTCAAACGCTGCGGCGGCTGGTCCATTGTTTTCGGCGTCGCTTTGCTGGTCGCCGGGCTGTTAGCCATCGCCGCTCCGCTGCTGACCGGGGTGGCCGTGGAAATCCTCGTCGGGACCCTCATCATCGTCGCCGGGATCGTCCAACTGGGCCACGCGATGAACGCGTCCCAGTGGTCGGCGCGCCTGGTGGCGTTCATCGGAGGGCTTTTGGCCGTCGTCTGCGGCATCCTGCTGCTGGCCCATCCGCTGGCGGGGCTGAGTTTTCTCACGCTCCTGCTGGCCGCGTATTTCTTCATCGACGGGTTCGTCGAAATCGCCTTCTCGATCAAGGCCCGACCCATGCCCGGCTCGGGGTGGATCCTGGCCGGCGGAATCGTGACGCTGCTGTTCGGCGTGATGATCTGGACGCGATGGCCGCTGTCGGGGGCGTGGGCCGTCGGGACGCTGGTCGGCGTCAGCATCTTGTTCGTCGGCGCCGGGGCCTTGAACCAGGGCGTCGCCGCCAGGCGCCACGCACGCGAGATGGAATCGCATCCGACGACCTGACCCGGCTACTCAGGCCGAATCAGCGTCTACATCCCGTTCGTCGGCGCCGGGTAGACCTGTTCGAGAAGGTCCAAGTCGCATCCGGGCCTGATCGCAGCGCGTCGCCGGGCGTCGCCGCCGAACCGGCCGTCTCGCAGGGCCGGGGGGCGCCTGCGGCGGACGGTGCGGGCATGGGCCCAACTCGGCGTCGCCGGCGGGGGCGGAGCCGTCGCATAGCCGGCGGCGTTGACCGTCCGGCCCGCGGCCTGCGCGACGCTATGGCTCGATGAGGCCCGGTCAGCATCGAGGGTCAGCGAATCGGCGGCGGCGCTCGGCGCCGGCGAGGCGGCGGACAGCGAGGCTCCGAAATTGAGCTTGAGGACGCAGAAATCTGCGAGGTCCACGGATCCGCCGGCGTCGAAATCGCCATCTTCCGGCGTGGCGGCGCTAGCCCCGAAGTTCGTCTTGAGGATGTGAAAATCCCCCAAGTCCACTCGTCCGTTGCCGTCGGCGTCGCCGGGGAGGTTGGCGAAACTGAACACGTCGTCCTCTTCCAAGCCTGTTGCGACCGTCGCTTGGGTCGTCACCGCCAGCCACTGGCGGACAATGGCTCCATCGGCCCAGATAATCGTAACGCGATCGCTGCCGTCGGTCCCGGCGCCTTGGCGTACGGCGATTTCCACCGGCGCAGGAGCCGCGGCCCAGGAGGCGGGGTCGCCATGGCGGCCGACGCTGAACTGGAAATCGCTTACCGACAGCCCCTCCGGATCGGCGAGTTCGGCGATATCGATCATCACGCCGTTGAGCCCGCCGCTGT
Source organism: uncultured bacterium (assembly GCA_965372365.1). Classification (GTDB taxonomy): domain Bacteria; phylum Planctomycetota; class Phycisphaerae; order SM23-33; family FEN-1343; genus CBDVCA01. Next base: position 7,233 of record CBDVCA010000016.1, on the reverse strand, counting down.
AGGCGGTGTAGTTGACCGATGACGGGGTCTCATTCGGCAGCAGGGCGTGTTTGCCCGCGTCGATCGCGTCGTCGTCGGTCCAACCGGCCAAGACGTCGCGCCCGTCCAGAGCCGAATTGTTGTAGAACACGTAGCGACCCACCACCTCCGATGGCGGCGGGGGAGGTGGGTTCTCCGGCGGCGTGATGAACGTGGCGCCGTACACGCCCCATCTCTGCCCGTTGGATATCTCGGCGAAGTCGAACCAGTGAACGTTTGAATCCCACGTATCGTAGCAGGCGTACCGCTGCAGGGACGTATCATAGCCAATGGCCGTGACGAAATGATCGGTCGATCCGTTTCCATCGGTATCGACCAGGAACACCATCGGGCGGTTCGCATCGATCTCGGTGGTGAAATCGCCCCAGGTGAACGAGCCCCACTTGGCGTTCCTGCTCGTGAAGCCGTCATATCCCTTCCAGGTGCAGTAGGCGTCGATCGCATTATCGACACTGCCGAAATAGCTCCATCCGTAGTAGAGCATGTAGTAGCTCCAGGATGTGTGCATCCAATCAGCCAGGGAATTGTCCGAATGGGCGTCTCCCGAAGTCGACTTGTCCGCCTTGATACCGGAACTCGCGTCATCGATGGGGACAGAGTAGTCGGCGTAATGCTGCTCGCCGGCCATCATGGCGTTGACGTCGGGGGTTTGGGAGGCGGCGTCGCCGGCGACGAGGTCGCCGAAGCCGTGCGAGTCCCAATAGCCGACAACCATTCCCGCGGCCGTCGGGCCGCATCCGTATCGCCAATCGTAGGCGGGAACCCCGCTGATGAGCTTCCGGCTCTCGGTGGGGGCGCCGTCGGTCGCCGCGTCGTATCCTTTCCAAACAAGGTCCGAATCCCCGAGAGGCCCTCCCGCCGGTTCGGGTCCGATCTCCGAGACCCATTGCGATGCGCTCAAGAGCACACGCGGCTCAAGTGATTCAAGCATGGGCGGCCGGGCCTGGGCGGACGATAAGCACGCAGTGTATTTCAGCGGAACATCCTCCACGATCATGGCGCCTTCCGTTTTGCCCGCGCCCCGGTCGCTGGCGCGCAAAAAAAAAACACTACCAAGCGATTGCGGCGCGATGTCTGGTTTGGGGAGATTCCCTCGCGTGGATCCCCAATCGAATCAATCCGCTATACTACCCAAAAATCGCCAAATGCAAAGACCGAATCCGCTCGTTACCGGCTAACAGCCCGTTGACGCGGTCGGTCCCGGTTATTCTACTGCGGTCGCGAAGATTCGCAAGCGTTGTCCCGAGGTTCCCACAACGCAGGTCGGAGGGGTGTGTTTTTAGCTTGACATACAGCGCTCAGGTCCATATTTTGCGGGGCCTGTTTCCTGGGTTTGCGGGAGAATGCTGTCTTGCGTATGAGGCGGCATATTTTCGTAAGCCTGTGATATTGAAAGAGATAAAAAGATGGTTCCGAAGAAGAAAACTTCGAAGACTCGCACGCGTACGCGGCGGTCGCACCACGCGATGAAGCCGGCGGAATTCGTGGATTGCCCTCGCTGCAATCACGCCAAGCTTCCTCACGCGGCCTGCGATAACTGTGGGTACGTGCGGCCTGGTTTAAGTTTGGCCCTGAAGAAAGAGGACTAGCCCATGCGGATTGGCGTTGACGCCATGGGCGGCGACTTGGCTCCTGCCGAGCAGGTGGCCGGCGTGCTGGAGGCGCGCGAGCTTCTTGACGCCGATGATCGTATTGTCCTGGTCGGTCGCTACGATGAGGTTGCGCCGCTCTTGGCCGAGGCGGATGGCTGGGAAGAGTTCATCTCTCTGGTCGACTGCCCCGATGTCATCGGAATGGACGAAGTCCCCGTCGAGGCGCTCAGGAGCAAGCCCGACAGCTCCATTTCGCGGCTCGCCCGTATGCACAAGGCTCGCGAGTTGGACGCGATCATCTCCGCCGGCAACACCGGCGCCTGTGTGGCCGCGGCCCAGATGTACCTTCGCCGCCTCAAGGGCGTACACCGTCCCGGTATCGGGATTGTCATGCCGACGTTCCATGGTCCCGTCGTGTTGTGCGACGTGGGGGCCAACGTGAATTGTCGCGACACCCACCTGCTCCAGTACGGCATCATGTCGAGCATCTACCTCGAGAGGCTCGCCGGCGTAACCAATCCTCGTGTGGGGCTGTTGAGCATTGGCGAGGAAGACAGCAAGGGCAATACCCTGGTCAAGCAGACCCGGGAATTGCTCAAAAAACACCTCCCGGACCAGTTCGTCGGCAACGTGGAAGGTCGCGACCTGTTCCGCAATGTATGCGACGTGGCGGTCTGCGAGGGGTTCGTCGGCAATGTCTGCCTGAAATTGATGGAAGGGCTGGCCGAAGGGCTGTTCAAGAGCCTCGCCGCCGAGTTGGCGACCGCCGATGCGGAGTTCGCCCGCAAAGCCGGCGTCTATTTGAAGAATATTTTGTCCCGCTACGACTACAACGAATACGGCGGCGCGCCGCTGTTGGGCATCAATGGCATCTGTATTATCGGTCACGGTTCCAGCAAGGCCCGGGCGTTCTACAACGCGATCCGCGTGGCCAAGGAATACGCGACCCAGGGGGTCAACGAGTTGATTACCACTGAGTTGGCCAAACATTCAGGAAGCATTGGATGAACGGATCCGTTCGAGGCGCGATTATCGGCACCGGGTCGTATGCACCGGACCACGTGCTCACCAATTTCGATTTGGAGAAGATTCTCAATACCTCCGACGAGTGGATCGTTCAGCGGACCGGCGTGAGCGAGCGCCGCAAAGTGGGCGATGGCGAATCGAGCGCCACACTGGCCACCGAAGCCGCTCGCCGGGCGCTGGTCGATGCGGGTCTGGACGTCTCGGAAGTCGACGCCATTATCTGTGCGACCGTGTCGCCCGATATGCTGCTGCCGGCGACCGCCTGCTTCGTGCAAGAGGCGTTGGGGGCCGATGGGATCCCGAGTTTTGACGTCGCGGCCGCATGCAGCGGGTTTGTGTACGCGTTGGCTGTGGCCAACGGGCTGATCAGTTCGGGCCTGTACCGCCGCATCATTGTGATCGGCGTCGATACCCTGACGCGATTCAGCGACTACACCGACCGGGGCAGTTGCATTTTGTTCGGCGACGGCGCCGGTGCGGCGATTCTCGAGGCCACCGACCGAGCGGACAAGGGCATTCAATACCTGAATCTCGGCGCCGACGGACGCGGATGGGATTTCATCCATGTGCCCGCCGGCGGATCGCGGAACCCCGCCACCAGCAAAACGGTGGACGAGGGGATGCATTACATCAAAATGCGCGGTCGCGATGTGTACAAGTTCGCCGTGCAGAAGATGGGGTACCTTCTCCAAGACGCCATGACGGCCTGCAATCTCACCGTCGACGACGTTGACCTTGTCGTGCCGCACCAGGTGAATCAGCGGATTATCGAGTCGGCCACCAGTAAGCTGAATTTTCCGATGGAGAAGGTGTACGTCAATATCGCCAAGTATGGCAACACCTCCGGCGCCTCGATACCGCTGGCGCTGGACCAGGCCCGACGCGAGGGTCGCATCGGCGAGAACGCCACGGTGTTGATGGTTGCGTTCGGGGCGGGGCTGACTTGGGCGGGCGCCGTGGTGAAGATGTAACGGACAGCATTGCCGGGGGCGTTGGTTTCTCACGCCTTCGGCCGTAACCTCATGGATGAGACGGAGAACACGACTATGACCGCCGCCTTCTTATTCCCCGGCCAAGGAGCCCAGCACGTGGGGATGGGCCGGGATCTGTGCGAGCAGTATCCGCTGGCCGCCGAGCGATTCGCCCAAGCTGAGCAGATCACCGGTCTGCCGCTGAGGACGTTGTGCTTTGAGGGGCCTGAGGACGACTTGGCCCGGACCGACGTGAGCCAGCCGGCGATTTTCACCGTTTCGATGGCGGTACTGGACGTTGTGACCGATCGGATGGGCACGGCGGCCCCCCAGGCTGCGTATTACGCCGGCCTCAGCCTGGGCGAGTACACGGCCCTTTGCGCCGCCGGGGCGATCAGCTTCGCCGAGGGTGTCGATCTCGTCCACAAACGCGGCCAGTACATGCAGGCCGCGGCGACGGCCGTTCCCAGCGGAATGGTGTGTCTGCTGGGCGCCGATGAAGACGTCGCGACCAAAGTATGCGAGGCCGCCGCGGCGGCCGGTGTGCTGACGGCCGCCAACTTCAATTGCCCCGGTCAGATCGTGCTGTCCGGCGAAGCCGACGCATGCCGCGTGGCGATGGATGTGGCCGCTTCATGCGGAGCCGGCGGGGCGGTCGAACTGAAGGTGGCCGGGGCGTTCCATTCGCCGCTGATGCAGCCTGCGGCCGACCAACTGGCCGACGCCTTGGCCGCCGCCGAGATCAAACCGCCTTCGGCGCCGGTGCTTTCCAACGTGACCGGCGAGCCCCATGGCGACGGCGACGACACCCGAAAACGGCTACTGGAACAGTTGACTCATCCGGTGCTGTGGCAGCGGAATTGCGAGTATCTCAAGGCCCGGGGAGTCGATACGTTCCTGGAGATCGGCCCCGGAAGAGTGTTGGCCGGGTTGATGCGAAGGATCGATCGCAAGACCCGGGTGACGAGCCTGAACGCCGCCGCGACGGTCGACAAGTTTATCCAGGGTTGAATCTTCGCCGGCGTTTGGGTACAACATTCGCGATGTACCGAAGATAGGAATGAAAGGACGGATCGCACATGGCTGATGCGGACAAAATTGCCATCGTAACCGGCGGAGCCCGTGGCATTGGGCTGGAAATTTGCCGCGAATTGCTCGATGCCGGAATGACGGTCATTGGCGTCGATATTAACGATAGTTTGTTCGACGCCGCGACCGAGGCCCTCGGAGCGCCGGGCGACAAACTGGAATTCCGCAAGCTCGACGTGACCGACAGTGAGGGCTTCACCGCCCTGATCAGCGACGTGGTGGACAAGTACGGCAGCATTGACGTGCTGGTCAACAACGCCGGGATCACCCGTGACGGGCTGCTGATGCGGATGGACGACGCTGACTGGGAACTGGTCCTGAAGGTGAACCTGTTCAGTGCGTTTTACGGCACGCGTGCGGCGTCCAAGTACATGGTCCGCCAACGCGCCGGCAGCATCATCAACATGGCCAGCTACTCCGGGCTCGAGGGTAATCGCGGCCAGGCCAATTACGCCGCCAGTAAGGCCGGTTTGATCGGCCTGACCAAGACCACAGCCAAGGAACTGGCCGGAAAGAACGTCCGCTGCAACGCCGTGGCGCCGGGCTTCATCGAGACCGAGATGACCGCCGTGCTGCCCCAGCAGGCCAAGGATATGGCGCTGAGTCTGATCCCGATGAAGAAGATGGGTCAGCCGGGCGACATTGCCAAGGCCGTGCGTTTCCTTGCGTCGGACGATAGTAAATATATAACTGCACAAACATTAAGCGTGGACGGTGGTATGCACACCTGATGGTGGGTATTATTCTTCATGAAACGCTTGCATGGTGTCGGGGTGAAGGCTTATAGTACCGCCCCATTGACGGAATCCCTACCCTGGGATGGAATTTGTGGACTCGAAGTGGAGGTCATCAAGTGGCCGATAGCGTAGAGGAAAAGATTATTGACATCGTTAGCGAACAGATGGGCGTCGACAAGAGTGAAATCACTCGGGAGACGTCGTTCGTGAACGATCTTAACGCCGATTCGCTCGACACGGTGGAACTGGTCATGGAGTTCGAGGACCAGTTCGACCTGAGCATCCCTGATGAGGACGCCGAGAAGATCCAGACGGTTGGACAGGCGATCGACTACATCAGCGAACACCAAGGCTAGGGGGCGTTTTTCGCCATGACCAAGCGTCGGGTAGTCATTACCGGCCTGGGAACGGTCAATCCGCTAGCAAGCTCCGCCGGGGAGTTCTGGGACGCGATGATGGCCGGGCGGAGCGGAGTTACTAACGTAACCCGTTTCGATACCAGCGAGTACGATTCTCAGATAGCCGGTGAGGTCAAAAACTTCACCGGTCCGCCTGAGACGTACGTCACCAAGCGCGAGGCGCGTCGGCTGGATCTGTTCGCCCAGTACGCCGTCGCGGCCGCCATTGAAGCGGTCCTGGACAGCGGCGTCGACTTCGAGGCCGAGGACGTGACCCGCTGCGGCGTGTTCGTCGGCTCCGGAATCGGGGGCCTGCAGGAACTGGAGACCCAGCACAAACGCCTGCTGGAGAAAGGCCCGTCGAAGATTTCGGCCTTCACCATTCCCAAGCTGATGGTGAACGCCGCCGCCGGGAATATCTCCATCTTGTGGGGCCTTCAAGGCCCCAGCGTCGCCACCGTCACCGCTTGCGCATCGGCCGGCCACGCAATGGCCGACGGTCTGGCCAATATCCAGAACGGGGTCTGCGATGTCGTTATCTCCGGCGGTAGCGAGGCGGCGGTGACCAACATCGGGCTGAGCAGTTTCTGCGCCCTGAAGGGCCTGTCGACCCGCAATGACGATCCCGAACGGGCCTCACGGCCGTGGGATAAGGATCGCGACGGGTTCGTGATGGCTGAAGGCGCCGGCATTGTGGTGCTGGAAGAACTGGATCACGCCAAGGCCCGCGGCGCGAAGATCTACGCCGAATTCATCGGCGCCGGGTCCAGTTGCGACGGCTATCACATCACCGCCCCCAAGCCCGACGGCGACGGCGCCGCTTTGGCGATGAGCCTGGCCCTGAAGGACGCCGGCGTATCGCGTGAGCAGATCGCCTACATCAACGCTCACGGAACCAGCACCATGTTGGGCGATATCGCGGAGACCCGAGCCGTCAAGAAGGTCTTTGGCGACTACGCAACCAAGCTGATGATCAGCTCCACCAAGAGCTTCATCGGGCATTCGCTGGGCGCCTCCGGCGGCATCGAGATTATCGCCGTGGCCTATGCGATTATGACCAATACGGTCCCCCAGACGTTGAATCTGGAGACTTGCGGCGACGAATGCGACCTCGACTATGTCCCCGGCGACCCCCGGGAAGTGAAAATCGATATCGCGATGAGCAACAGTTTCGGTTTCGGCGGGCACAATATCTCTCTGGTGGTCCGCAGGTTCGCCGATTGACCGAATCGTTGGGATTTGAGCAGAATTCAGCGGCGGCGCCGGCATGGCGACCGTCGCTTTCTTTTGCCCGATGACGGATTATCGGGGAGTTGGTCTAACGAACGTCTGCCGTTACTAGTACTCTGTCCCAGGGATAATGTGGTGTTATGACGCCGCG
>CBDVCA010000015.1:0-32222 GCA_965372365.1 uncultured bacterium | reverse complement strand
TCAGACCCGATTCCAAGCCCGCTCTTGCATCATGGCCGAACGAATACCCGCCACCATTTCGGGATGAGAGCCCGATTATTGAATGAACCTGTGAACGGTTACCTTCGCCATGAGGCGATCAATGTCGCCCTTGAAGTCGCCCCAGTGGTACTCGTTGACGAAACGGGTCGCCGTGATCCGGGCACGTGTGGAATGACGCCGCACCTCCTGCATCTGCTGCTCGCTCAGAGGCCGATCCAGGGCCAGGAATTCATAGTACTGATATTCGCTCATCTGTTCTCGCCAATGCTGTGTATGTTGCTGGCTGCGACAGGCTTATGGTACGCCAGATAGGGCCGTCGGGCCAGATTTTAGACCGATGCGGGGAGGAGATTGGCCGAACGCCTCTGTGAAGTCTTGACGCCACCGCTTGAGGGCGAGAGAATCCCCTGAGAACGGCTGTCTCACCAACCGGGAGGAAGGTTATGGACGCAGGCAATCTCATCGGGGATGTCATCAGGGCCGCGAGGGATTTCCACTCGCGCAAGCTCTGGGAACGCTTCACGAACTACGACTGCTTCGCGGTCCGGCTGCCCGGTTGCGAAGAGACGCTTCTCGCCAGCGTGATGGGCGACGCCGGCGAGCAGTACGGCCTGATGCTTTTTCGCGGGCCGCATGCCTTCGACAGCTTCGCGGCCTTGGCCAACCCCGACGGCCCGGGCGACGACGCCGCCGAAGGCATGGACATGTTGAGCCTTCGCATGGAGACCTTTGGCGAAATCGATCTGAAGATTCAGGACTTCTATCGCCAGGAGGGTGTTCATCCCAAGTTTGACGAAGAGGTTCCCGACTTCCTGGTCAAGCCGGCAAACCGTCAGCCGCGGCTGCCCAATAGGGAAGATCTGACGCTTCTGCTGCATGTCATCAGGGCCGCAGTGGTCGCTGATCGCAGAAAGTTGCTGAAGCCGGCCGAACTCGACGACGCCGAGGGGATTTGCGTCTTGTCGGTGGAAGGAGACCCCGCGAGACCCGACGTTTCGGTCACGCGCGAATCGCCGCCGCCTTCGCGATCACAATCACATGGGTCCGCGGCTTCGGATATGGACTTGTCCGGACTGCCAAGGCTCGATGGAACATGGTGGGTGGCGACGCCGGTCATTCCAATCGGCATCGATGGAGATGGCCGCAGCCTGCAGATGCTTCTGGCGGTTGACAGGACCAGCGGAAGGGTCGTGCAGGCCAAACCATTTTTCGCAGGCGAGATAGGCGAAGCGGCCGAGGCGTTGGTCGAGGCGTTCGGCCGGCCCATGCCCGGCTCGCCAGGGGGCGTGCCCGACAAGATAATCTTCTCGAACCGGAAGCTGTGCGATGCGATGGCCGCGGCGCTTCAAAGGGAAGCCGTTGCATGTACCTATGAGGCGAGGATTCCTGAACTCCAGGAGATCATGGCGGATTTCCTGGACCACGTTAGGGCGAGCACGCCCATGGCGGGGAGCCTGTCGGAAGAGGTGGACGCCGGGGATATCCCGACCGCTGACGACCTGGTCGGCTGGAAGGAAGTGGACCGGAGGCTGACCAAGCGTTTCGCCGACTTCCTGCGGGACGAGGACCGCCTGTGGTCTTCCCGCGCCGTCAAACGCTACTTCGGCGACGATGATCTCGACTATTACCTGGATGAGTATCAGCAGCTAGGAGTAATCGCCGCGTACGCGACGTGGGGCGTCGTGGCGTACCGCGCCACCCGCAACAGCAAGACACAGGCCGAGAAGATGCTCGCCCAAGGCCTCCCCGAAGCAGAGGCGATGCTGCTGCGAGCACGCATGGAAGGCTATCCGAGCATCTATCGTGTGGCCCGGCATGACGCTCGGGAGGGGACGGTCGATCTGGAGGACGTCCTGCTGGGCGGCGATATAACGGTGTACGACCAGCTTCTTTCGGAGAACATCGACAACAACGTGTTCCTCGTCTTCCGCGCCTTCGCTGCCGGGAAATTCCATCTCATCGACGCCTCCGGACCGCCCTTGAGCTTTGGAATGGTTGCCGAGGCCGTCGAGTTTCTGCAAGACCTTGGGCTGGATCTGACGCCGGAAGCCCTGGCGAGCAAAGCCCACCTGTTCGGCCGCCTGTGGGACTGGACCGACCAATGGCAGGCCGATCGGCCGCTTCCGGTGCTGTGCAACATGGACGGCGACGACATGGTCTTCCACACGGCCTCCTTCTCTGTCGCCGACGAAGCCAACGCTCGCGAGGCGTTGTCCCGGCGGAAGGACATCGAGTTCGATGAGTACAGCGACGAGTTCGTCTGGATGCGCGCCGCCGGCAAGGCCGCCGAGACGCTCGGGGGGCCGGTCTTGCTGGGACGAATCGAGTTCATCGCGGACGAACTGCTGCTGACGACCAATTCAGCCCCGCGCTTCGATGAGGCCCACACATGGCTGGCGAAGCTGCCCGGCGTCACCTTCTGCGGCGTCGAAACACGCAGCGCCGAAGAGGCCCTGAAGGATCGTCGGCCCGACGAGACGATCTCTCCGCCGGAACCGGTTGAGTTCGCGCCGGAAATGGCCGCCGGCGTGCAGGAAATGATCGACCGGCAATACATGAACTGGATCGACACTCCGCTACCGGCCCTCGGCGGCAAGACGCCGCGTCAGGCATGCCGCACCGCAGCCGGCAGACAGGAGGTCACGACCCTGATTCGCACCATTCCTGATCCCACGGGAAACGCCTCCGTCACCGTGCCCAGAGCAGCCATGCTCCAGAAGCTCGGACTGGAGGCGCCCCCTCAAGCTTCTCGGATTCCCGCTTCCCGATCTCCCGAAGGAAACTGCGAGCCCGAGCCGCCCGTGCGGTCCCCGCTCCAGGCCGACGCCAGGATCGGCCGAAACGATCCGTGCCCTTGCCAAAGCGGTAAGAAGTACAAGAAATGCTGTGGCGGGTAGTGATTCGCTATGCCGCATTTCCCACCGGTCTTTCGGTTGACGGAGGCGGTTGCGGGCGAGGGGAGCACGATACGGTAGTGTGGGCTCATATGCTGATCTGGAGATGCCGGATGTCGGATTTGCCAGGGGGCGACACGAAATAGTACCGATAACGGTCTTTATTATCGGATGTTATGTGGATTTCGTCTCGACGCCTCTGGAATCTTGGCGCGTGGTGCGCAGGCCCCTTCACAGGCTTTCGGTCATCTTCATGAAGTTCCGCTTCCGCTTGTAGGTGATGCGGATGGAGATCAGAAACTCGGTGAACTCACCGTCCTGGCCCAAACGAGACATGAGGTCCTTGGTCTTGCGCAACAACGCAGTAGCCTCCTCGTAGGCGCCGTTGTTCGTCAGATTGACAAGTGGACCGATTCGATCGCGATAGATCGCCGCGGCGTCTTCGGGATGGTCGGCCTCGCGGAGCTTGGCCAACTCCATCCACAGCCCCTCGCGGCAACCGCCAGCCTTGGCCTCGGCCCAAGCCGCGTCGACGTCATTCTCCCAGAGATAGATCTCGACCAGGAGCGAATGATCCGGTTCGGGCGCGTACGACCATCGATCACGCTTGCGAGGTTGACGCATGGCCTTGCCGATGACCTTCTCGACCAACTCCAGGGCCTTGGCCCGCCACGTGGGCCATTGCCCTTCTTGTTCGGCATGACCTTTCAGCCGCCTGTACGCGTGCAGATGCGGGTTGCGTTTGAATTGCTTCCACATCAGTGACATCGCCCTGTCGTGGAGGCCGCGACGGTGATATTCGTCGGCAACGAACGCCTCCAGACGGTCGTCGGGATCCTTCGCGAACGCTTTCAGCCCTCGCTGGGCCCAATTAAGAGCGTCGTCCGCCCGACCGGCCTTCCGGCAGACTTCGGCGATCTGAAGGAACTGATACGCGGAGGACAGATCCTTGCTCATGACGGCGACAAGTTGCTCGACGTCGCCCGACGCCTCCGCCAACGACTCCATCATCGACGTCAGCGTGAATCGGTTATCCTCGTAGCTCAGAGAATCACCCGGCGCCAGAGCGGGCAGTTTCTTCCACTGGGCCTCGGCCAACGTCCTGTAGACGGTCAGACCCTTCTCGCCAAGCATGTCGGCATAGCCGGCTGCCGCGCCGCTGAATGAGTCCCAGGAACTGCTCAATTCCATGCGGAACAGACGCCGAGCGAGATCCTCCGGATCCGGCTTCGCGGCCAAACACGCGGCGTGGTGAATCCCACCCAACCGGTGGAGAACGCCGCCCATCCCTCCGTCGGAATCGTCCATATGGCCGATCGCCTTCTCGCATCGAGCGACGGCGTGCTCGACGAGCGTGACGGTCTCGGCCGCGTAACCGTCGGCCAGCAGCTCTTGGACGCGATCGATTGCCGCATCGATCTTTCGCGTGAAAGACCCAGCAGAACGGTAGTCCACAAACCCGTCGCGACCAACCCGGGTGGCGTCGGTGATGGCCTTGCGATACACCGAGATATCGGGGCCGGCGTCACCACAAGAGGCAGCGCGAAACTCCAGCATCCGCCGCAACTCATCATCCCATGGCAGGCGATCCATGATCAACTCAATCAAAGCCTCCTTCTCTTGAGTCGCCAGATAGGCGCGAACGCCATCGCCCGTGTCAACTGTGGACTCGCGATCCTTCGACTCGGGCCCGTCATCGGCAAGGTAAGCCAGCCCCACAGCTACGCAATGCTTACAGATGACACCGTCATCCCCCATCGGACAGGTGCACTCGCCGCAGACCTCGCCCCCTTCGGTCCACAACTTCACCCGATACTCACAATCGCGGCCGCCTTCGACCCGAGCCAGAATCGCGCCGTCGCGAATCATCAGAGAGATGACGTGACCGCCACGGAAGTAGCCGACACCCCGCGCCCACGAGCCATCATCCGCCGCACGCGCAAGGTCTTCGCTACTGAACTGAAGTTTCGACTTGGCCATGTGTCACGATGCCTCCCTACGGGTGCTTGCAGAAATGCCGCCGGAAGAAGGAGACCCTCGACGCCTTGCTGCGGGACAAACTCCCACGAATCTGGCGCTATCGCCACCGCTGGTACGCCAAGAGGGCTCTGGAGGACTGGTGCGGCCTGGCCCGCGCCGTTGGCCATCCGGCCGTGGCGGCGTTCGCCGACATGCTGGAACGTCATCGGAAAGGCATCCTGAACCACTGCGACTATCCCATCCATACGAGCAAACTCGAGGGCATTAACAACAAGATCAAGGTGATCAAACGTGATGCCTACGGCTACCATGACGAACGCTACTTCTCACTCAAGGTCAAGCAGGCCTTCGACCCGAACTGCAGCAACTGATTCGGAGAAGAACCCGAAAAACAAAACAACCGGACATTTCTATTTGGGGTTGACCTGATCGGCGACACGACAGTCACGACCCCGCCACAGCATCGTCGACGGTGGCGAAGATGGGCAGAACTCTGTCGAGGCGTGTGGTGTGGAGAACATCCATCACAGCTGGCGAAGGGGCGACCAACCGCAGAGGCAGTCCGTGCTCCTGACAGGCGTTTCGCGCTTGCAGAAGAGCGCCGAGCCCGCCGGAGCAAATGAAACTCAGGCCGCCAAGATCGAGGATCAGCGCCTCATCGGCATCAAGGGCCGCCTGGCGAAGCTGCATCGCAAGAGCGTCGACCTGGTCCATATCGGCCGAGCCGGACACCGTCACGACAATCGACCCCTCGCGGCTGTCGATGCTGACGCTCAGTGGTTCGCCTGGCGCACTGGACACGGGTCACCTCACGAGTTGTATTTGATCATGTAAACGGTGTTGCCGGCAGGGTTGAATTCGACGTGGTCCATGTAGGCCCGCATCAGCATGATTCCCCTTCCGGTCGGACATTCGAGATTCTCATCGGCGGTCGGATCGGGCACTTCGCCGGGGCGGAAGCCGGCCCCCTGGTCGACGACGCGGATCTCCGTCTTGTCCGGGGCGACAGCGAACTCCAATGCAACCATTTTGTCCGGATCCTGACGGTTCCCATGCTTGATGGCGTTGGTCAGGGCTTCTTCCAGCGCGAGTTTGATCGCAAAGACCGCTTCTTCGGAATACCCGCAAGATTCGGCCTCGCCAACCACGCGTTCGGCCGCGACTCGAGCGGCCGCCATATCTGTTGGAATCAGGGATCTGTGCACCGCGCCAACCGCATCGTGGGCGCCGTCGCCATCAGCCTCGGGGGCCATTTACGCCAAACCCGCCAACGCCGTGGTGCGGCTGTCGTAAATCTGGAACACGTCGGAGAGTTTGGTAATCGTGAAGACTTGATAGATCTCCGGTCGAACGTTGCACAACGCCACCCGCCCGCCGTGCTCTCGCACCTGCTTGTGAAGGGTAATCAGCATCCCCAGCGCCGAAGAGGACATGTGGGCCACGTTGCTGAAGTCGACCACGAGCAACGGATTCTCCTCGCCGGCGACCATAGCGGCGAGCGCCTCGCCAATCTGGACGATATGCACTTCATCGAGCAGCTTGCTGTCGACGAACTCGACAATGCTGACGTCCGCTTGCTGTGAAACGACGATCCGATCGCTTTGGCTTTCCATCGACGCACTCCATGGGTGACGGCCAATCAGGTATGTTGAAGATGATAGAGCGTGGCCACCGTTGGTGTCAAGGCGATGCGTATACAGTTCGGCGGCGATTGGGGCCAACATTGGGACTAACTGTGCTGCAATGCCTGGACGACGATGACGAAGATGGCCAGCATCAGGGCCGCCGACAGGATGATCACGGCGGTCAGCCATGCGGTGCGACTGCCGTCGATTCCGGGGGCCGCCGTCGGAGCTGGGTCGATCACGGCGGCCGCATCGCCGGTCAATCCGCTCAGTACGTCGCCTCCGATCACCTGCCGGGCCTGAAGCGGCGGCTCGCCCCGCTGGACGGATCGCAGGTCCAGCAGCAGATCGGTGGTGCTTGCGTAGCGTCGCTTCGGCTCCTTGTCCATCATCACTTCGATCACCTCGCCCACGCCCGCCGAAAGCGACGTGTTGCGGTGGTCGGCCGGCACCAGAACTTCTTTGAGGTGCTTGTGCATCACCGCCGCGGGCGTTTCACCCTCAAACGGCACCCGCCCGGTGACCATGTGGTAGAACGTGGCGCCGAGGCCGTAAATGTCGGCCTGGAACCCGACGTCGGTCTTGCCGCGGATCTGCTCGGGACTGATGTAGTACGGGGTGCCGAAGGCTCGGCCCTTCTCACGCTCGGCCTGTTCGATGTCGGCGGCTTCACGGGCCAGACCCATGTCGGCCAACTTGGCGATGCGGTCGGGGGTGATCATGATATTCTTGGGCTTGACGTCACGGTGAATCAGGCCGGCCTGATGGGCGTGCTCCAGCGCCTCGGCGATCTGGATAATGATATCCAACGCCTCGTCCTCGCCGAAGATCTTGCCCTCGTCGATTTCGTCGTAGACGGTGTGCCCCTCGACGTACTCCATGACGAAGTAGTGGTAGCCGCTGGCTTCACCGACGTCGATGGCCTGTACGATGTTGGGGTGGTTCAGCCGTCCGGCGGCCTTGCCCTCTTCGTAGAAGCGGGTCACGTACTCGGGGTTGTCGCTGAGACGGCGAGGGAGCACTTTGACGGCCACCATCCTATCGAGACTCAACTGGCGAGCCTTGAACACGGTGGCCATCGCCCCGGCGCCGAGTTTGCCGAGCAGTTCATAACCGGGAATCTCTTTGCGACGCCGATGGTCGTCGATGTTCTTGGAGAGTCGATCGACCTGCCCGGCGGTCAGAACGCCGCGAGCGACGAGAATATCGGCAAGACTTCGCTGATTGGGATCGGAGCTTTGATTGCGGTAGTCCAAGCATTCCTGAACCTCTTTAGGAGTAGCCAGACCGCCCTTGACGGCCAGCCTTCCCAGGCTGGTGTCAAACAAGTTCGTATCGCTCTTGTTCTTCTGATCTTCGCTCATCGGATCACAATCATTCTACCACCAGCGTACGCAGATCCGCGCTATGAAAATGAAGCGCGGTTATTATCACTGTTCCAGCCCTTACGTCAAGATTCTTGGCGGCGCGTTTACGATTGGGGGCCATAG
Organism: uncultured bacterium; assembly: GCA_965372365.1. Taxonomy (GTDB): domain Bacteria; phylum Planctomycetota; class Phycisphaerae; order SM23-33; family FEN-1343; genus CBDVCA01. The sequence continues at coordinate 24,212 of CBDVCA010000015.1, read as the reverse complement.
GGCTTCTCCATTCAACCGTCGCAGCCGGTCGGGGCGGTCGGGTATACGCCCGCCGGTCCCAGGCATCCGTCACCGAGACCGGCGCCGTGGAGATACCGCCGCAAATGGAAGCATAGCTGGCACTTGCCGGCATATCCGGCCGGCCGAGGCTCAAATCCGACTCTCCGCGCCTCGTCCAGCAATCCTCCAGGCCCCCGTCGGCTCAGCACCTCAATCAGCGGCATCTTATTCCACTGCCGATACAGGCGATCCCACGTCCGGGCGACGCCATCGTCCAACGCGTTGCCCACCACGATACCGATGCACGTGGCGGGCCAGATGTCGCCAGAGGGAGCGATATGAACGTGACGACCTCGCAATATCCTCTCTCTGCAAGGCTTATCGTCAAATTCCGCGGCAGGCTTCAGCACAATTTCGCCATCAAGTCCATCGGCGGCCCTGCCGGTGAAGCGATCGGCGCCCTCCGAAGCGTACGCTCGGAAGAACGCACCGCGATCATCCGGGGACATCGAATCGGTATCGCGTCCCTCATCGAGCCATCGGCGCCATCGCACGCGAACGCGATCGCTCCCCAGAACCTCCTCGGCCACGCGAACCAACAGCCGCGGCCGCTCGATGGGTACGTACTGCTGATGGTAGGGATCGGCCGACACGGTGAGTCGCTCGACCCCGACGCCGTCCAGAGCCTCCACGCGACTTCGAACGGTCGCCGGATCCGTCGCCCAGAACCCGTTGGTCTCCACGGCCTCCAAGGGGCCGAGGGCTCGCCGTTGCGCTTGAGAGCACAAGTCGATCAGGTCGTCGAATCGCCCAAACACCTCGCCCCCGGTCAAATGCACGCGGCATCCATGGGCGGACGCGGCGATCAGGTCGGCCCATATCGCCAACGCCTGATCCGTCGACAACCAGGTGGACCCCGCTGGTGAGCAATTGGCGTAACAGCAGGCGCAGGCGGCGTTGCACCAGTCGGTCAGCATCAGCCCGGCGCGGGACCAGTACTTCACCGGCATCGGCTCCCCACGAGGGAGTGACGGACGCGCCGGCGGTGGGGATTGTGCTTGGTGGCTCTCGATCATCGCTCCGGGGCGGTCTCCGGACGACCGCGGTATGCCTACTCGGTAGAATGAACTACTCCTGCTCGACCGGCGCCGCAGGAGCGGGGTCGCCGATCAGGAAGTCGGCGTAGTCCGCCACGTGCGAATCGCTCGCCAAGGTCTTGAGAATCTCGCCCCAACGGCGGGCCTGCCCAATGTCGCCCCGATTGGCGTGTATATAGGCCATCAGGAACACGAGCGGAGCCTCCCCGGGGGCCGGATCGTCGCCCAAACGCCGACGGATCTCCGCCAGACGCTTGTCGACCACCTCGGCGCCCAGCAAATGATCCACGTCCGTTTGCACCTTCGCCATGTCCGGGAACATACGCAGGGCCATGCGGAGGTAGTGACTGGCCCGGAACGATTCACCGGCGCCAAAGTAAGCCAACCCGGCCCCGATCGACGCCAGCGGGTTCAAACGGTTCACCTTCCGGGCCGTTTCATAACGGGCCGCGGCCTGGTAGAACCGGCCCTCGGCCAAGTGCCGATCGCCGCCGGCCATCAGCCGATTGAAACGGTCGCCTCGCTTGCCGGCCAAACTTCGCAGCGTCAACGGGTCGCCCGAGGCGGCCACCAGTGAACTGACCTGACGATCCTGACGGCGCAGGCGGGGGTCCACATCCAGACGTTCGAGGCTCCGGTCGGCCTCAGGCGCCCTCGCCGGCGCGGGGGCCTGATCCTGCTCGCTCTGGCGACGCCGGCTCAACTCCACAAGCAGATCGACAAATACATCCTCTCCGACAATCCGCGCAGGCTTGGGCAGTTCGGCGAACCCTCGCAACCGCGGATCTTCGTCCTCGGTCGGCCCGGGCGATTCGGTGGGCTCGGCTTCGGCGGCGGCGGCGACGGTGTCCAACTCGTCCCATGTGGGTTCAGCTTGGGCGGGCTCGGCGGCCAGTTCCTCGGTCGGCTCGGCGGCGACCTCCTCGTCAGCCAACCCATCGGCCATGCGCTCCAGATCGGCGGGATCGAGATAACCGAAAAGGGTGCTGACGTCCGGGCGACCGTCGTCGGCGGCAAGGGCCTCTTCGGCCAACCCCAGCGACAGCGGCATCTGGTCAGGCGACACCGGCTGGGTCAGCAGCGAAGCCAAGGCCCGGGGGTCGAGGATCGGCGCGAACGTCTGAAGCGGCAACAGGCTCCCGGTCGGAATCATCATCTTCGGCGGCCTCGCCCTCGAACTCAGAGACCTCGCGTTGACGTTCATCCCCAGCAGCGGCGTAGCGCCGGCCAGAATGGTCACCGCCCGGCTCGGAGACGTATACGCCTGGGGCCGGTAGCTGCGCCCGCCGATCAGGTTCGTTAATCCGACCGAATCGCGGGTGAAATCGTCAATCGCTTCCGAAGGCAAGCGGATGCTCAACTCGTTCACGCCCGAATAGGGCTTGGCGATGCGAAGCGAGAACCCTCCGGTAACCTGCTTGGTGACGTACAGATTCCCGGACGGCCCCCGGGGCTGACGTAGCGTGTTGGCCTGCCAGTTCCCCGACGCCATGTTGACGTCAAGCGCCCGACCGGTTTGGGAGAAGGGAACCTGGCCGTTCGACGGGAACGCGGCCTGACCGGCCGCCAATTTCACAAGCAGAGCTACAACCGCCAGAGCCGCTAGAAACCTGTTCATTACAATCATATCCTGTACAGCCGCGGCGACCCTGTCCATATCAATCATCCACTACAGGCCTCTCAGCAGCTCTATACCATTATATATCGCCCGGAAGTCGCAATCGGTTCAAGCCAAATCCGACCATCCGGATCGACCGGACGTTTCCGGCCAACCCGCTGGCCAGACGAATGTTGAAAACATCGGGCCCCGGCGATAGGCTTTCGGCGACCATCACCGTCGTTCTGAAGGGATCAAAGCTATGGATGTCTCGCGGCTAAAAGAAGATATCGTTTTCTCCGAGCAACTGTGTGGACACCGTATGGTGTTCCACAGCACGTGGGGACTGTTCAGCCCCCGCCACGTTGACGAAGGCTCGGCCCTGCTGCTGAAACATCTGGAAGTTCTCCCCGATCACAACACCCTCGACCTCGGCTGCGGCTACGGGGCGCTGGGGCTGACCGTAGCGACGATGACCCCCGGCGGCGAGGTCCATCTGGTCGACAAGGACTTCCTGGCGATCGAATACGCCGCCGCCAACGCCCAAGCCAACGGCCTGACCAACTGCAAGTCGTATCTATCCAACGCGTTCAGCCACGTGCCCGACGTCAAGTTCGACACCATCGTGGCCAACCTGCCGGCCAAGGTGGGCAAGGAACTGCTCTGGATCATCCTTCACGACGCCCACAGCCACCTCGCCGACGGCGGGCAACTGGTGGTCGTAACCATTTCCGGCCTGCGGAAGTTCATCAAGCGCAACTTCAACGAAGTCTTCGGCTGCTACGAGAAGCTCAAGCAGGGCGCCCACTATACGGTCGCCCGGGCCGTGAAAAGCTGACCCCGCCAAGCCGTGCAATGGGCCAGAGCAGCAACCGACCACTAGAATCAGTAAGAGTGGACCGCGCCCGACGGATTCGCCGTTCGCTGGGACGCCACGCCGGCGGCGCGATTGCACAGGATTGGAGCGGCCATGACGAAACTGGCCAGAACGCTGGGGTTCCCGGAGGTCTTCTGCCTGGCCGCCGGGGCGATGATCAGTTCGGGGCTGTTTGTTCTGCCCGGGCTCGCCTACGCCATGGCCGGGCCGGCCGTGGTGGGGGCCTACGCCCTCGGCGGGCTGATGGCCATCCCGGCGATGCTCGCCCAAGCCGAGTTGTGCACCGCCATGCCGCGTAGCGGGGGCAGCTATTTCTTCATTGAACGCGCCATGGGCGCCCTGCCCGGTACGCTGGCGGGGTTGGCGAATTGGATTTCGATCTCGCTCAAAGGCGCCTTCGCCCTGATCGGCATCGGCGCTTGCACACAGTTGATCTGGCCAACCGCCGGGATCGGCACGGTCAAGATTGTCGCGGCCTCCTGCTGCGTGGTGTTCGTCGTCTTGAATCTCCTGAGCGTCAAGGGCGTCGGTCGGCTGCAGGTGGCCATGGTCATCGGCCTGCTGGCCGTGCTGGGCGTCTTCCTGGTCGCGGCCCGGGGCGATATTCAACCGGAGCGATTCGACGGCTTCATGGCCAAAGGCTTCGGAGGCATGGTCGCCACCGCCGGGATCGTGTTCGTCTCGTTCGGCGGGCTGACCAAAGTGGCCAGCGTCGCCGAAGAGGTTCGCCGGCCGGGGCGGAACATTCCCGCCGGGCTGATCGCCGCCTGGGCGGTCGTCACGCTGCTTTACGTGGCGGCGGTCGCCGTGATGGTGGGCGTAATGGCCCCGGAGGAACTGGCCGGCAACCTGACGCCGATGAGCGTCGCCGCCGGGAAGGTTCTCGGCCGCGGCGGGATGATTTTGGTCTCGATCGGCGCGCTGCTGGCCTTCATCACCACCGCCAACGGCGGCATTCTGGCCGCGTCCCGGTCGCCCTTGGCGATGAGCCGCGACGGGCTGCTGCCCCACCGATTGCAGACCGTATCGCGACGGTTCGGAACCCCTCACATCAGCATCGCCCTCACCGGCGTATTCATCATCGCCGTCATCGTCACATTGGACATCACCACGCTGGCCAAAGCCGCCAGCACCGTCATGTTGATTCTGTTCGCGATGGTCAACGCCGCGGTGCTCATCATGCGCCGCAGCGGGCTTCAGAACTACCGGCCATTGTATCGCAGCCCGGGCTACCCCTGGCTGCAGTGGGTGGGGATCGTCGTCTACCTGGCGGTCATCGCCGGCATGGGCGCCAAGCCGATCGGAATCGCCCTGGGCTTCGGCGCCGTCGGGTGTCTGTGGTATCTGCTGTACGTCCACCGGCGGACGGCGCGGGAAAGCGCATTGGTGTACATGGTCAAGCGCATCGTCTCCCGAAAGATCTATCGGGGCGAACTGGACGAAGAACTCAAGCAAATCGCCCTGGAGCGCGACGAGGTGGTCGCCGATCGATTCGACAAGTTGGTCGGCCGTTGCGAGGTGCTCGACCTGCACGGCACGCTGAGGCCGGCCGACCTGTTCGAGCAGGTCGCCGATATCCTGGCGCCCCGGCTCGGCGTCGAACGGGCCGCGCTCTGCGACCTGCTCGTGCAGCGCGAGGCTCAATCGAGCACGGTAATCCGCCCGGGGCTGGCGATTCCGCACATCATCGTCGACGGCGCCGGCCTGTTCGACGTCGTCCTCATCCGCTGCCGCGACGGCGTGATGTTCCCCGACAGCAATCGTCTGGTGAAGATGATCTTCGTCCTGGTCGGCTCGCCCGATGAACGGAACTACCACCTCCGAGCCCTCATGACCGTCGCCGGCGTCGTCAGCGAACCCGGCTTCGTCCGCCGCTGGCTCCGCGCCTCCGGACCGGAGCACCTGCGTGATCTGGTGTTGCTGTCCAAACGCAAGCGAGAGAAGCACGAGCTGCGACGGTAGCCGCCAAGCGTGGACGCCGAGCGATCGTCGTCGCGTCATCAGGTTGTGCGTTACGGATGTGGATCATATTCGCAATCATCCCCCGGCGTTCATCGTCCGCCGTTCAATCCGCAATCCGCAATTCGCAATCCGCAATCGTTAGAACTGGTTGAGGAACCGCACGTCGTTCTCGGTGAACAGGCGGATGTCGGGGATGCCGTGCTTTCGCATGGCCATGCGTTCGATGCCGAGCCCGAAGGCGAAGCCGGTGTATTCTTCGGGGTCGATATCGCACGCGGCCAGCACGTTGGGGTCGACCATGCCGCAGCCGCCCAGTTCGATCCAATCGGAGGACCCGTCCTCGCGGTGGAACAGCATATCCACCTCGGCCGACGGTTCGGTGAACGGGAAGAAGCTGGGCCGCAGCCGCGTCTGGACGTCGTGGCCGAAGTAGGCCTTGCAGAACTGATCGAGGCATGTGAGCAGGTCGGCCATCGAGACGCCCTTATCGACGTAGAGGCCCTCGACCTGATGGAACATGTAATGGTGCGTGGCGTCGACGGTGTCGGGCCGGTAGCATCGCCCCACCGCCGTCACGCGGATCGGGGGAGCGGTCGCCTCCATCACACGGGCCTGAATGGTCGAGGTCATCGACCGCAGCAGGACGCCGGGGGTGATGTAGAAGTTCTCCAACTCGTCGCGGGCCGGGTGGCTGGGGGGAATGTTCAGAGAAATGAAGTTGTGCCACTCATCCTCGACCTCAGGCCCGTAGGCCACGTCGAAGCCCATGCGGCCGAGGACTTCAGTAATCTCATTGATCGTCTGGGTCAGAATGTGCGGCCGGCCGATCTTCAGCGGCGCCCCCGGCAAGGTGACGTCGGTCATCACCTTGACGGCTTTGCCTTCGGCCCCGGCGGCGGCTCCGGTAGCGGCCTTCGCCTGGTCGTACATGGCCTGCAGGGCGTTCTTCACCTCGTTGGCCAGCTTCCCCGCAGCGGGTTTGTCTTCGCGAGCAACATCCTTCAGACGCATCATCGCTTGCTTGACGGCGCCCTTGGAGCCAAGGTACTTGATGCGGAACCGCTCCAACGCCGCGGCGTCGGCCACCTCAGCCACCTCGGCGGCGCCTTCGATCTTCAGTTGCTGTAGGTCTTCCAACAATGCCATGACTCACCTCAGGTGTACCGATCAAGCAAAGGGACTATGACGCACTTCAAGAGCGAGAAGCCCGAATATCGAAATACGAAATACGAAACAAATACGAATCACCAAACGGCTCAATGAACGAAACGACGCCGGGGTACGCAAATGCCTCAAGTCCTGGTTTGGAGCCTTTGGCTGTTTGCCGTATTCGAATTTGTTTCGTATTTCGTATTTCGATATTCGGATTTTTCGCCTCCCCGTTGCTCTGTCCCACACGAACAAAAACGGACCCGCCTGGCGTCAGCGGGTCCGGAGGTCTACGGTAGGTTGCGTTCGGTCCGGAAAGCTCAGCCGGCGCTATTGGCCATTTCGACGAGCTTGTCAAACGTCGCCGGATCGGCAATGGCAATCTCGCTGAGCATTTTGCGGTTCAGTTCGTTTGCGGCCTTCTTCATCAGACCCATGAATCGACTGTACTTCACGCCCCGCTGCTCGCACGCGGCCGAGATGCGGATAATCCACAACCCACGGATGTCGCGCTTGCGGTTACGCCGATCGCGGTAAGCGAACTGCCCGGCTCGGGTGACGGCCTGCTTGGCCATACGGTAGCGAACGCCCTCGGCGCCGCGATGGCCCTTGACGGCGTTTAGAACACGTTTGTGCTGGCGGCGGCGCGCCGCACCTTTGGATACGCGTGGCATGCGAACGTCCCTTCATTCTCTCGACCGATGGGCGACCAAACGTGGCCAGTTCCAAAACCTTGCCTAAGCGACAAGGCCCGCCCCAGAGGGCTCCCAATGCGGTCCCGGGTTTATGGTCAACAGATTCTCAACTGCTGGGTTCTACACCCCCAACAGCGTGCGAATCGCCTTGGCGAAACTCTTGTCCAGCACGGTGGCCTTGCGGCCGCGGCGAATCCGCTTGGCGGACTTGTTGGACAACAGGTGACCGCGGCCGGGCATACGCTTCATAACCTTGCCCGTGGCCGTCACCCTGAAACGCTTGGCGACTGCTTTACATGTCTTCATCTTCGGCATATCAACAACCTCTAGCTTCTGACCTGCGTTCTATAAGCAACGCCGGCCAGAGGCCGACTCGCGAAAAGAGGGGTATTCTAACAACCCCGCACAGGATGTAAAGGGAAGAATTCCAGCGGAAATCCAATCCGGCGAATATCCGGCGGCAAGGACGGCGCAATCCGCCGCCGCCGCACCACGGGGGGCAATGCCCGGCAACGCCAAGGCGCAACCCACTATACAACAGTGCGTTATCGGAGCTCACAAATCCGTCGCCGCAGGCCTGAACCGGCGGCCTATGCCTTCGGGTCGCCTGGACAGTGGAGTCGCGATCAGCGGCAAATCGAATGTCAATCGAAGGACAAACTCGCTACTCAGCGGCCTCAGGCGCGGGCGCGGGCGCGGGCGGAGCGACCGGCGCAGGCTTATCCTGCGGAGCGACCGGCGCAGGCTTATCCTGCGGAGCGACCGGCGCAGGCTTAGCCTGCGGGGCGACCGGCGCAGGTTTAGCCTGCGGGGCGGCCTTGCTCTTGGACGAATCTTTCGATTCGCCCTTGATCTCGGTCTTGGTCAACGGGCTCAACACCATGGTCAGCCGGCGGCCTTCCATCTTGAAGTCCCGCTCGACCTTGGCGATGTCGGCCAGTTCCTCCTTGATTCTGTTGAACGCCTTGCGGCCAAGATCAAGGTGAACCATCTCGCGACCACGGAACCGCAGAGTGAACTGGACCTTGTTGCCCTTCAGCAGGAAGCTCTTGGCGTGATTAATCTTAATCAGCTGATCATGCGGGTCGGTCTTCGGCCGCATGCGGACTTCCTTCAGCACCACCTCGTGGCGGTTAACCTTGGCTTGACGGTCCTTCTTCTTCTGCTCGTATTTCCATTTGCCGTAATCCATCACCCGGCAAACGGGCGGCCTGGCCGTTGGGGCCACTTCGACGAGATCCAAACCGGCGTCCAGCGCCAGTTGACGGGCCTCGGCGATTTCAAGCACCCCAACCTGTTGCTCGTCCTGATCGATCACCCGAACCGGGCTGATGCGAATCTGCTGATTGCAGCGTAAACCTTTGGAAATGGCTTGGTTCCTTTCTCTAAGACTCGTCGCCAATACCTATATAAACGTTTTCCCACACAACCTTTCGGTCAATTTCTGTTCACGCGGGCGCCTACGTATCCGACTCCTCGACCACAAACGCCACCTGCCCGCCGCGGCTGTCACGCTCGGCGGTGAGCCGCTCGATGAGTTCGGCAATCGAAACCGCCCCAACGTCTCCACCGGTGCGATGGCGGACCGAAACGGTCTGCTCGTCGACTTCGCGACCGCCGACTATACACATATACGGCACTTTCTGCAACGTTGCATGCCGTATCTTGGCGCCAATCTTATCGGCCGACGCCACGAGGTCCACTCGCAGCCCCGCCTCACGCAAGGTCGCGGCCACTTGGCCACCGTAGTCATTATACTTATCGCTCACCGGCAGTACAGCCACCTGCACGGGCGAAAGCCACAACGGGAACGCTCCGGCGAAATGCTCGATCAGGATGCCGATAAAACGCTCCAACGACCCGAACGGCGCCCGGTGGATCATCACCGGTCGATGGGCGGTGTTGTCGGCGCCCACGTACTCCAGTTCGAATCGCTCCGGCAGATTATAGTCGACCTGCACGGTTCCGAGCTGCCACTCGCGGCCAATGCAGTCTTTGACGACGAAGTCGATCTTGGGGCCATAGAAGGCCGCCTCGCCTTCCTCGACGGTATACGCCAGACCGGACCGCTCAACGACGTTGCGGATATTCTCCTCGGCCCGATCCCAATTGGCCGGCGAGCCGGTGTATTTGGACGAATCGGGGTCGCGAAGGCCGATCCGAACCCGGAAATCCTCCAGGGCCAGCGTGCCGAGAACGAGTTTGACCAAATCGATGCAGGCCTCGATCTCCTCTTCCAGTTGATCGGGCGTGCAGAAAATATGGGCGTCATCCTGGCAGAACGCACGCACCCGGGTCAGCCCGCTGAGTTCGCCGGACTGCTCGAACCGGTACACCTGCCCGAATTCGGCCAAGCGCTCGGGGAGGTCGCGGTAGCTGTGGGGGGTGGCCTTGTAGATCAGAATATGGTGCGGGCAATTCATCGGCTTCAGCAGATACCCTTCCTCGTCGCCGATCTCGATCGGCGGGAACTGGCTATCCTTGTAATAGGGGTAGTGCCCGCTGGTGCGGTACAGATCCAGCCTTCCGATATGGGGCGAGTAGACCACCTGGTAGCCGCGTTTGATCAGTTCGGCTCGCAGCCAGTTCTCCAGTTCGGTGCGAATGACCGCACCCTTGGGCATCCACACCGGCAGCCCCGGCCCGATCTGGTCGCTCAGCAGGAACAGCCCCAACTGCTTGCCGATGACGCGGTGGTCGCGTTTGCGGGCCTGCTCGACCCGCTCGATATGCTCGTTGAGATCCTTCTTATCGAAGAACGCAGTTCCATAGACCCGGGTGAGCATCTTGTTGTTCTGATCGCCCCGCCAGTAGGCGCCGGCGACCGAAAGCAGCTTGAACGCCTTGCCGAGCTTGCCGGTGCTCGGCAGATGCGGGCCGCGGCACAGGTCGACGAAATCGCCCTGATCGTACAGGCTGACGGTCTCGACGCCCTCGGAGGCGATCAGATCGTCGATCATCTCGACCTTGAACGCCTGGCCCAGTTCGGTGAGCCGGGCCTTGGCCTGGGCGACGGACACGTCGGATCGCGTCAGGGGGATGTTCTCCTTGACGATCTTCTTCATTTCCGCTTCGACCTTGGCCAGATCCTCCGACGAAATCGGCTCAGGGAGGTCGAAGTCGTAGTAGAACCCGTACTGGAAGTCGTCGGTCAGCGCCGGGCCGATGGTGTACTGAACGTCGGCGCCGTACACGCGGCGAATGGCGTGGGCCAGCACGTGGGCGGCGGTGTGCCGCAGCACTTCCAGGGACGCCTCATCGTGACGGGTCAGAATCTTCACCGCGTGGGCGCCGTCGATCAGCGGGGTCGTCAAGTCGACCATCACGCCGTCCACCTCGGCCGCCACCGCCATGCGGGCCAGACCCGCCGAAATCGCCTCGGCCACCGTCAGAGGGCTGGCCGGGGCGTCGAATTCCATCACGTTACCGTCTGGAAGCGTAACCTTTACCATCGTCGAACTCTCAATTAGAACCGTCCTGTTCACCAATAGAAAACGGCACAGACCTGACGCCCGCCGCGACTTGCGTAACGCCCGCGATTACCTTCGCATAAGGTACTCGCGGCCGCTACGCAATTGTCGTCGTTCGGGTCATCATTTCTGTGCCGACTCGCTGTCGAACCGTCCCTGCACCAACGGTAGCTAAAACCACTGTACCGCGCGCAGAGCCGATGTCAAAAGCCTTTTTCATCATCGGCACATGGGCCAGCAACCTTAAGGGATTGCAGACCCAACCGCCGACTCCGGCCCCCGAGCCCGCATTCTACTCCGTCTCGAACAGGAAGCTCTTGCCCGCCGCGTCGATGGTCACGCGCCCGCCCTCTTCGATCTCACCGTCGAGGATCATTCGGGCGAGTGTGTTCTCGAGCTTCTGCTGAATGAGCCGCTTGAGCGGACGGGCGCCGAAGGCTCGGTCGTACCCCATCTCGGCCACCATATCGCGGGCGCCGTCGGTGACGGTTAACTCGATTCGCCGGTCGGCGAGCCGCTGACGGAGAAATGCCAATTGAATCTCCACGACACCGGCCAACGCTTCGCGACTGAGCGAGTGGAAGATGATCGTCTCGTCGATCCGATTGAGAAACTCCGGCCGGAACGACTGCTTCAGCGCGTCGTTGAGCTGCGCGTCGATCTCCCACTGATCGGCGTCGCTTTCGGTCAATGACAAGACAAGGTCGCTGGCGATGTTGGAGGTCATGACGATGATGGTGTTCTTGAAGTCCACCGTGCGGCCCTGGCCGTCGGTGAGGCGACCGTCGTCGAGCACCTGCAGCAGAACGTTGAACACGTCCGGGTGGGCCTTTTCGATTTCGTCGAACAGGATCACGCTGTACGGCCGGCGGCGGACGGCCTCGGTAAGACGGCCGCCCTCGTCGTAGCCGACGTACCCGGGGGGCGAACCGATCAGCCGGGCCACCGAGTGGGGCTCCATGAACTCGCTCATGTCGATGCGGACCATGGCCTCTTCGCTGTCGAACAGCAACTCGGCCAGGGCCTTGCACAGCTCGGTCTTACCCACGCCGGTCGGACCCAGGAAGATGAAGCTGCCGATCGGACGGCGCGGATCCCCCAGCCCGGCCCGGCTGCGGCGGACGGCGTCGCTGACGGCGCGAAGGGCTTCGGCTTGACCCACCACGCGCTCGCGAAGTCGATCTTCCATATCCATCAGCTTGCCGCGTTCGCCTTCGACGAGTTTGGAAACCGGGATCCCGGTCCACTTGGCCACCACCTCGGCGATTTGATCGGGGGTGACCTCCTCGCGAATCAGCCCCTCGCCATCGCGGCTGGTGTCGGCGAACCGTTGCTGATCGGCTTCAAGTTGGCCCTCGAGATCGCGCAATTCACCGTAGCGAATCCGGGCGGCGCATTCGAGGTCGCCGTTACGCTGGGCCTGTTCCAGTTCGGTTTGCTTGGCCGCGATGGTCTCACGGGTCTGCTTGATCCGTCCGAGGGCCTGGCGCTCGTTCTCCCAACGGGCGTTGAACTCGGTCAGTTGCTCTTCCTGCCCGGCCAAACGCTCACCCAACGCCTCGAGCCGATGCTTGCTGGCCTCGTCGCTTTCGCGACGAAGGGCTTCACGCTCAATCTGAAGCTGCTGGACCTCGCGTTTGAGCTGGTCCAGTTCGGCCGGCATGGAATCGTTCTCAATCCGCAGCCGCGACGCGGCCTCGTCGATCAGGTCGATGGCCTTGTCGGGGAGGAATCGATCCGAGATATACCGATAGCTCAGCGTAGCGGCGGCCACGAGGGCGGCGTCCTGGATGCGAACGCCGTGATGGGCGTCGTAACGCTCCTTCAAGCCTCGGAGAATGGCGATCGTATCGGCCACGTCCGGTTCACTAACCAGGACGGGTTGGAATCGTCTCTCCAACGCCGCGTCCTTCTCCACGTGCTTGCGATACTCATCGAGCGTGGTGGCGCCGATGCATCGCAAATCGCCTCGGGCCAGCGCGGGCTTGATGAGGTTACCTGCCGAAATGGCGCCCTCGGCGGCTCCGGCGCCGACGATGGTGTGCAGTTCGTCGATAAACAGAATGACCTGCCCGTCGCTATCGGTCACTTCCTTAATCACGGCCTTGAGCCGGTCTTCGAATTCGCCGCGGAACTTGGCCCCGGCCAGCATGGCGCCCATGTCCAGGGCGATCAGGCGCTTGCCCATCAGCCCGGCGGGAACGTCGCCATTGACGATCCGCTGGGCCAGTCCCTCGACGATGGCCGTCTTGCCGACGCCGGGGGCGCCGATCAGGACGGGGTTGTTCTTGGTCCGCCGGCTCAGCACCTGCATGCACCGGCGAATCTCCTCGTCTCGACCGATCACCGGGTCGAGCTTGCCGGCGGCGGCCATTTCGATCAGATCCTGCCCGTAGCGTTCAAGGGCCTGGTATTTGTCCTCGGGGGTGGCGTCGGTGACGCGCTGCCCGCCGCGGAGATCCTTCATGGCCGTCAGAACCTCATCACGCGTGACGCCAAGGGTGTCGAGTACGTCCTTGGCCGGCGAGGCGACCTTCAATAGTGCGATCAGCAAGTGCTCGGTCGAGACGTACTCGTCGGTAAGCGCCTCGGCCTCGCTGAGCGAGGCCATCATCACCTCGTTGAGTTGAGGAGCCATTTGTAGGCCGGCCTGTCCGCTCTGGGACGGCAGTCGCGACAGTTCGCTCTCGGTAACACTCCGGGCGCGCTGGGGGGGCAGGCCCACCTTCTCCAGCAGGGGCGCGACGACACCCCCATCCTGGGTCAGCATCGCCCACAAAAGGTGCAGCGTCTCCACCTGGGCGTGGCCCTCGCGAGATGCGTATTGCTGGGCCTCTGCCAGCGATTCCTGCGCTTTGACGGTTATCTTGTCCATTCGCATACTATTTCATACCTCCGTAGCGGGCGATTCCGGGGCGCCCATGCCCCTGGGAGAATCCCATGCAAAGGCCGTGCTACGACCCATAAACCACTGCTTTCTCATGCCTAACGATTTCATCCCCCTGCCAGAATGCCCGAATTCGTCTCTCCCGGGCGTCATTCCGGCAGTTGCCCAATGGCAGGCGGGGACAGGGAACGCTTAGAGCGAGCAGCCGTCCGCGTAGCGGGAAGTCGCCACACGAGCGAGTACGGCATACCGGAGACCCCTGGAAACCCTGGGACCGTTCATGATCGTGACTCCTTGTCAGATAAAAACTTCTGATCCGTCATGCGTTCTGCCGATATCGGTAGAGCTGGTCTATCGCCGTGCGTCACGTCCGTTGTGGGCGCGACACTGTTCGGGGCGGCAAATCCCTGCGAAAATCACCCGGATTAAGCCGTTTATGAGGTATAATGGCCACCCTGGTATCGCCATGGAGGGCCAAGCCGGTGGATCGTGCTTAAGGTGAGCGCCGCCGGGACACTGCTCCACAATCAGGCATTGGGACAAATTGAGAAGTTTTCAGAGGAAGCAAATGAATCGTAATCCATTCTCCCACAAAGACATACCGACAGTTTCCGACCCCTCCATCGCCGTGGTCTTCGAAGGGCTCGAAAGCCGCCTGCTGCTGGCGGCCGCCCCGACGTTCGGAACCGACCTGGCGACCCTGTACGCCCTCAACGGCGACGGGCTTGGCCTCACCCTCGGTATCGACGGCGACGACGCCGACCCCGGCGACACGCTAGAGATCTCCGTCACCGCCGACGACGACACCGGCCTATTCTGGACGATCTACGATCAGACGGCGGCGTCGGCCAACCAGTATGCGGTAATGCACTTCGACTACGCAGACGGGTCGGCCATGGGCGATATCGTCGTGCAACTGTTCGAGACGCGCGCGCCCTTGGCCGCCGCGAGATTCATTACGCTGTCGGAGAACTACATCACACCCGGAGGGCAGATCGAGGCCCCCACCGTGGACAACCCGGCGTTCTACACCGACGTCGACGTCCATCGGGTGATCGATGAGTTCATGTTCCAAACCGGCGACGCCGTCAACGGCGACGGTACCGGGGGCAGCCCCCTCGGCGATTTCGCCAACGACACCGATGACGACCTCAGCTTCTTCGGCCGCGGCGTACTGGCGATGGCCAACCGAGGCGCCGACACCAACGACAGCCAGTGGTTCATCACCGACGCCATCACGTCCAGCCTCAACGGGGCCCACCCCATCTTCGGCCAGATCATCTCCGGATGGGACGTCTACGATACCATTATGGGCCTTGAGACCGACGGCGGCGACCGGCCCCTCCAAACGCCGATCCTGACCTCGGTGGATATCGTCGACAGCAACCTCGACGGCACGATCACCTTCGTCGCCGACGACACCTTCGTCGGCCCCGCCGCAGTCACCGTCACCCTCACCGACAGCGAGGGCCACACCGTCGAGCAGATCATCACGATCATGCCCGAGCCGAGCGTGACCATTCCCCAGTTCGATCCGGTCCCGGGTGAGACCACCGAAGTGCAGTTGGACATCACCTACGCCGGCGTCGAACCGCTGGTGTTCACTCACGACCATAGTCCCGGCGCCGACCCGATCATCGCCATCAATCCCGATACGCACATCATGAGCGTAACGATGCCGGCCGACTACGACGGCGGCGAATTTGAACTGGCCGTCGTCGTCGACCAGGAAGCGTTCGCCAACAACCTCGCGTCCAACCTGACCGGCAACGACCTCCTCAGCTTCGGCAATTCGATCGGCGCCGACTGGTTCGATGTCGTCACGGTTCAAACCCTGCTGCCGACGCTGCCGACGCTGGACGACGTGGAAGCCGACGCCGGGGATACCGTCCATGTCGAGATCGACATCGACTACGCCGGAGATCGCGATCTGGACGTGCAGTTCACTACCACCGGATATCCCGGCGGGGAACTGACGCTGCCCGCCCCGGCCGCGCCGGCCGATGGCGATCCGTGGATTCTCGATTTCGACCTGCCCGGCGATTATGACGGCAGCCAGTTCACGCTGACCGTCTCGGCCCAACTGGACGGCGTGGACGTAATCGCGCCCGACACGCAGAGCTTCCAAGTAAGCGGCGTGACCCCCGTCATCGCGGCCATCGACGACATCACCGTCGTCGGCGACGCCGCCAAGACCGTGCAGTTCGACATAACCTACGATGGCGATCACACGATGGTCGTGACGGCCACGACCGACTACAACAACGGCGGCGTTCTCACACTGAACGATCCAACCGCCGACGGCGACACCTACACGCTGACGCTCGATATGCCGGCCGAGTACGACCGGGGCGAATTCACCGTGACTATCGAGGCGGCCATCGAAGGCCATGAGGCCCTCACCCAGACCAAGACGTTCACCGTCAGCTTCAACCAGCGCCCCAGCGTGCTCAACGAGCAACTGATCGAACTGATCCCTGGCGGCGCAGCCCAGGACGAATTGCTGCTGATTATCGATCCCGAAGGCCTGCCTTCCAGCGACTTGAGTGTCGTGATCACAACCGACGAACCGGGCGTTGACATCGATGACATCACTTTCGACGAGACGACGTCGATAGCCACGTTCCAACTACCGGCCGATCTGATCGGTATCTTCCAGATCACGATTACGACGGTCGAGAGCGAGTACGTCGACAACGCGACGGTCGAACCGACCGTCCAGACGTTCTACGTCTCCACGCTGGGGGATCGGCCCACCATCGCCAATCCCGACCTGTTCGTTGCGCCCGGCGGAACCGTGACCCTCGCGTTGGATATCAGCGACGAGAACCTCGGCGAGATTGACTATGTGATCGACGCCGCCACCGACGGATTCGACGTTGCGGTCGAGGTTGATCAAGATACGCACGAGCTGACCATCACGACCGGCGAAAACGTCACCGGCCCGTTCGAGATTACCGTCACGATCATCGAGGACGATGAGGATACTGACGGAATCCTGACCCCTTCGACGCACACGTTCACCGTGGACGTCGTCGCCATTCAGGCGGGGGTTCTGACGCCCGGCCTCACCACCTCGCTGCCTGTGACGATCCCCTACGACAATACCGACGATCTCACGCTGATCTTCACCCCCAACTACGACGGCCCCGGCTCCGTAACGCTGACGTATGACGCCCCCGCCGAAGAAGGCGGCGCGTTCACCCTGAACGTCACCCTTCCCCCCGAGTACGACGGCAGCCCGTTCACCGTCTCGGCAAGCGCGACTCTGGCCGGAATCGACATGACCCCGGTAACCTGGACCATCGCTATGGCGACCGGGCCAAGGCCGCGGATCGTCGATCCGGGTGCGACCTTCATCGATCCCGGCGCGACCGCGAAGCGGATTCCCATCCAGATTGCCGGCGACAGCGGCGAGGCCGTCACCATCGGCGTGCTGAACCCGACTCCGGCGCCGGGCGTGACGGTGAGTTACGATGCCGGTACGAAAGAGCTGGTGATCGCCACCCCCACCGGCTTCGCGGGCGATTTCACCGTCACCGTAACGGCCGTGGAGACCGCCTGGGCCGACGACTGCCCGGACGTGCCCCCCTCGTATACGACCTTCACCGTTTCCAATTCGTTCGGCTTCGTCTCGTTGTTGCCCGACGAGATCGTGCTGCCGGCCGATGGCCGCGGGATTACGCTGGGCGTCGACGCCTGGGCTCCCAACGGCGAGAGAGTCACCATCACCGTCAGCAGCAGCGGCAGGCAACTGAAGACCTATTCCACCTCGTCGGCGGGCAACCGCTTCGCCGAGTTGGTGTTCACCGAGGAAGACGGGACCGAAATCGGGACGATCCTGGTCGAGTTGTTCGAAGGACGCAATCCCGAAGGCGCCGAGCGATTCATCACGCTGGCCGCCAACGAAGTCATACGAACCGCGTGGGATCTCGACGGGGACGCCCCGGAGTACGAACTCGACGAAGAGGGAACCCCGTTCTACACCGACGTACCCGTCCACCGGGTGATCCCCGGATTCATGATCCAGACCGGCGACGCCACCGAAGGCGACGGGACCGGCTGGACCGGTATGGAGTCGATCGAAGAGAACTTCGGTCCCCGCCTCTCCAAGCCCGGCAACCTCAGTTTCGCAGGCCGCGGCGTGCTGGCCTACGCCAACGCCGGCCCCGGCTCCAGCAACGGGCAGTTCTTCATCACCGACCAGCCCGCCACGTTCCTTAACGACGGCTACGTGATCTTCGGCCAGGTCATCAGCGGCTGGGACGCCTACGACAGCATGATCAACCGGTCGCGAAACGATGACGACCTCCCCGATCAGCTTCCGATCCTCGCCGGCGTGAATATCATCGAGGATAACCTCCAGGACGGCTCGATCACGCTGACGCCCACCAAGCGGTTCGGCGGGCCGGCGACGGTCACCGTCACGCTTCGGTCCGCCTCCGGCGAAACCGTCACCCACGAGATCAACGTCACGCGTGCGAGCAAGACCACCCCGACAATCCAGTTCGGCGGCGTTGTAACACGCACCATCGCCGCCGGCGCCGTCGTGGATATCCCCCTGGTCGCGACCTACAACGGATTTCACACACCCCAGTTGGACCCCGACCCCGACTACGACGGCGACGGCGAGGTCGAGATCGAGATCATCGAAGCCGACGGCGACAACTACACGCTGCGTCTGACGCTGCCCGACGGATACGACGGCGAGGCTTTCGACATCACCGTCACGGCCAACCTGTTGGATTTCATCACCGGAAACGTGCGGGCGGGCGCGCCGTCAACGGCCACGCTCACCGTATATCCGACCGGCGAAATCACACTGTTCCCCAACAACGTCTCGGGCGGAGTCGTGTTCGAATCGACCGAACCGTTCGGCGAGTCCATCCCGGTCACGCCGGGCGAGTTCACTGAATTCGACTTCGCGATCGATTACGACGGCGACGAGCCGCTGAACGTCTCGGTCGTCCACGACTTCGCCGGCGACGGACGCATCTCGGCCGCCGTCTCGCCCACCGAGACCGATGGAATCTACAGTGTCCTGCTGACCGCCTCGGCCGACTACGACGGCTCGGCCTTCAGCATCACCATAACCACCACCCCCGGCGGTCACGCCAACGCGAGCATCTACGGGTTCGTACTGAACGCCGGCTTCAACGCCCGGCCCCGGATCAGCGACCCGGGCCTGGTGGACCTTGACCCCAGCGACAGCGACACCCTCGTATTAACGATCACCGACGACGACACCGACGATCTCGAGGTGACCGCATCGTCCGGCGACCCCAGCGTCACGACGGAGATCGTGAAAGTCGTCGATCCGGACACCGGCCTGATTACGTATGAGTTGACCGTAACGACACTCGCCGACTTCGACGGAATCGTCGCCGTCACCGTCGCCGCCATCGAGAGCGAGTACGACGCCCTGTACGGAAGCCTGGCGCCCGCCGAGAGAATCATCTACGTTTCCGGCCTGGGCGACCGGCCCACCCTTGACGTTGATACGATCTATGCCGACGCGGGAACCCACATTCGCCTGGGTGTGGATTTCGTCGACGACGACGGCCTCCCGATGGTCTACACGATCAGCACCAACTACAGACTCGCCATCGCCGAACTCACCGGCGTCGCGGACAATCCGTTCCAACTGACGCTCCCCGAGGGCTTCTTCGGCACACTTGAAGTGACGCTGACCGCCGTGGAAGACGACCCCCTCGCGGCCGACGCGCTGACGCCGACGTCGATCACGCTCCCGGTCATCATCACCCCCACCGGCGCCAACGCCCCGGACGTGGGAGTTATCGAACGCCTGCAGCCTGTTATCGGCGTGAGTGCACCGGGCCAAACCTCCGCCGTGGTGCGAGACGGCAATCTGCTCTTCGTCGGGCACGGCGTCATGGGGTTGAAAGTGTACAAGCTCCAACCGGATGAGACCTGGGGTGAAGGCAACGAACCGGCGGGGGTCTATAGCCCCAGCCAAGGCTTCTCCGGCTTCGTTGAGGATATGGATGTGTACCGCGTGCTCGACGTGAACACGGTGCGAACCTTCGTGCTGTTGAGCAACCAAAGCAACCTCACTCGTATCGAGGTGAACGCCGACGGCACGCTCGGGACCGCCAAGGTCGTCAACGCCCTCGCCTACGACACGGCCATCCTGAACGGCCGGGCCTACGTCGCCAGCGGAAGCCTGGGGCTGATATCGTACGATGTCTCCGACCCCGACACGTTCACCGCCGGCAGTTACCTCGACCGGATCAGCGGCTTTGCGCCTACGCAGATCGAACGCTGGAAGTACCAGTTCTTCCCGCAATCGAAGGCGCTGTGGACCTACCTGTTCCAGGACGTCAGATCCGTGGAAATCCGCGGCAACTTTGCCTACGTCGCCGAAAGCATCGGCGATTGGGTCTTCACCGGAAGCAACCGATACGTCAGGAACCCCGGCTCCGAAGGATGGGTCGGCATCGTCGACATCCGACAACCGAATAACCTCAAGGCCAAGGGCAAGATCCTGACCCGCGAACAGATCAGGGATATCGACATCCAGGGCAACCGGCTGTACCTCCTGGGCGAAAGCAAGCTGTCGGTCTACTCGCTGGCCGCCAGCCGCCCCAAACGCCTCGGCAGAATGGACGTCGACAACGGTCCCGTGTCGATCACCGTGGCCAATACCACCGCGGTGCTGACGTCGTACGCCGGGTTCGAGTTCGTCGACGTCGCAAACCCCAGGCACATGGACGTCGACTACGTCTACCACGTCCTCAGCGACTTGTACGCCGGGTACAACGGGCTCGACCCGCTGCCGGCCAGCTTCGGCGGCGCCGACCTGTATCTTCCGACCGGCGACAACGGCGTCCTGCGCATGGACGCCAACAGTCTTGTCCGAGACGACATCCTCAATATCACCGGCAGGAAGAAGTTCTGGCTGGACGACACGGCCGTCACCGTCTCGATCACCGGCGGAGGCCACGTCGACGTCTACCTCGCCGACTTCGATCCGCGTATCGAACAGATCCACGTCGTCGGCGGCAGGCCGAACACCGTCGTCACCATCAAGACCGGCGCATCGCGAACCGTCGAAGTGGATGCTATCGACATCGACGGACCGATTCGAGCCTTTGGCGCCAAGACCACCACGCTGCTGGGCGACTTCAACGCAGCCGGCCCCATCGCCAACCTCAAGCTCGGCGACGTCGGCGCCCCCGACCTCCGGCGCGAGCAATCGCTGACCATCGCGAATCCCGAGGGTCTGCCGCCAAACGCGGCCGTCGCCAGCAACATCACGCTCGGCAACGTGTACGATCTCCGACTGAACTGCGGCGTTCCGATCACAACGCTCAAGGCCATCCGATGGCTCGACAACGAGGCCGACGGGGCCGACATCGATGGCGTCGCCTTCCCCGATACGGTCGATATCATCACCGCCCCGCAGATCAAGACGTTGAGCATCAAGGGCAAAGGCAAGAGCATCGTCGGCGACTTCCAGGCCGACTTGGCGTTGTCCGGCGAAGGCGTCACCGACGTGTTCCTTCTGAAGAACGCCAAAATCAAGGGCTCCCTCACCGATAGCCTCTGGGACATCGACGGCAACGTCAAGAACGTCAACGTCGCCAAGTACTTCACCGACAGCCAGCTCATGGTGGACGGAGGCCTCCG
The DNA here is from genome assembly GCA_965372365.1 of uncultured bacterium. Lineage (GTDB taxonomy): Bacteria > Planctomycetota > Phycisphaerae > SM23-33 > FEN-1343 > CBDVCA01. Next base: position 2,828 of record CBDVCA010000015.1, on the reverse strand, counting down.
TTCGGTCACCGTCGGGGCGATGGTGCGGTCGGAGGTCTACGCCGGGTACGTCGGCGACACCGCCGCCGTGACCGGTGTGCTGCCGACCAGCGGCGAACTGCTCAATCCCGGCACATTCGATCCGACCGGGTACATCTCCAACGTCCTGATCACGGGCTTCAAGGTGAACAAGGTCCGGGTCGACGCCTTCGTCGACAGCAACATCGCCGCGGCCAGCCTTGGCAAGATCGGCCTCAAGTACGCACAACTGGACAACGACGATGACAACGCGGCCACCAACGACGCCTTCGGCCTGACCACCAAGGCCCTCACGCGGCTCATCTACAAAGACGCCAATGGCCGCACCACATGGCGAACGCCCGACCTCGGCGAGTTGACCATCCCGGGCGAGCCGAGCGATCTGATCGTGCGAATCGTCTAATCGCCGTTACGAAAACCTGTAGCGACTTCCGCGCCGGCGTCGCAGTAGCCGCCAAAGACGCAGGGGACTGGCTCGGAAGTTCCGGCTTGCCGGGACGGACGCGCCTGTACCCGGTGCATGGGGAATGATCGCTACGGGTACAGGCACGTGCGCTCCCCGCTTCGACCTTCGGCCGGCGCGGATCGCTCCCGAGCCAGTCCCCTGCGCTGCGCCCTTCCGGATCGCTCCCGCACCAATCCCAACCGGGTCTGGTCGTTCAAGTCGTCGAAGATCCCCTGCACCATGCGGCTGTTCATCAACAGCCCTTCGATCCTCCGCCCCCCCATACTCGCGGCCTTCGTAGGTCGCCCGGCTTCACTTTCTTGCTGGGATTCCACCTCGGGTCGGATACCCTATGGAGCTCGCCGGATGCGGCGATGGTCCGGTCCGGGTGTGAGTGAAGAGGACTTCTGATGGCGCTGGTGACGTTGCGACAACTTACGATGGGCTACGGCGGCCCTCCGCTGCTGGACGGCGTGGACGTGCGGATCGAGCCGGGGGAACGGGTTTGCCTCCTCGGCCGCAACGGCGAGGGTAAGACCACGCTGCTGCGATTGATGGCGGGCGAACTGGAGCCCGACGACGGCCGGATCGAATATCAGCCGCAGGTGAGAATCTCCCGGTTGGAGCAACAAGTTCCCCGAGTGTTGCCTGGCGTTGTCTTCGACGCCATCGCCGCCGGTCTCGGCCCCGACGGCGAGGCGGTGGGCGAGTATCATCGCCTGAGCCATCGTCTTGGCGAAGCGCATGACGACGCCCTGCTGGACAAGCTGCACGACCTCCAGCATGCGTTGGAGTCGTCGGGGGCCTGGGCTCTTCACCAGAAGATCGAGACGGTCATCTCGCGAATGGACCTCGACGCCGACGCCGAATGCGAGTCGCTCTCGGCCGGGCTGAAGCGTCGCGTCCTGCTGGGGCGGGCTCTGGTCGGCGAGCCCGACCTGCTGCTGCTCGATGAACCGACCAACCACCTGGACATCGACTCGATCTGCTGGCTGGAAGACTTCCTTCTTCGCTGGGGCGGCGCCCTGCTGTTCGTTACGCACGATCGCGTATTCCTTCGGGGCCTGGCGACGCGGATTCTCGACCTCGACCGGGGGAAGCTGACCAGTTGGTCGTGCGATTACGACACGTACGTCGAGCGCAAGCAGGGGGCGCTGGCGGCCGAAGCCGCCGAACAGGGGAGGTTCGATAAGAAGCTGGCCGTCGAGGAAGTGTGGATTCGCAAGGGCGTAAGGGAACGCCGCACACGGAACGAAGGCCGCGTGCGAGCGTTGAACGAGATGCGTCGCCGGCGTCAGGCCCGCCGGGAGGTGACTGGCTCCGCCAAGATTCAGGTTCAGCAAGCCGCGGCTTCGGGACGACTGATCGCCCAGACCAAGGGCGTCAGCTTCAGCTACGGCGCCGAGCCGATCCTCCGCGACCTGAGCGCCACCATCATGCGAGGCGACAAGATCGGCGTGATCGGTCCCAACGGCTCGGGCAAAACCACACTGCTGCGGGTTCTACTTGGCGAACTGGAGCCGCAAGCCGGGACGATCCGTTTCGGCGTCCGGTTGGAGATCGCCTACTTCGACCAGCTTCACGCCCAACTCCACCTGGACCGAACCGTCCAATACAACGTCGCCGAAGGCGCCGACACGGTCGTCATCGACGGCTTCGCGCGGCATATCTCTAACTATCTGCAAGACTTCCTGTTCGCCCCCCACCGCTCCCGAAGCCTCGTATCGGAACTATCCGGCGGCGAGCGGAACCGCCTGCTGCTGGCCCGGCTGTTCGCCAAACCGGCCAACGTTCTGGTGTTGGACGAACCGACCAACGACCTCGACACCGAGACGCTCGAACTGCTCGAACAGCTCCTGGTCGACTTCCCCGGCGCCGTCCTTCTGGTCAGCCACGACCGCGCCTTTCTCAACAACGTCGTCACCAGCACCCTCGTCCTGGAAGGCGACGGCCGCGTCGGGGAGTACGTCGGCGGCTACGACGACTGGCTCCGTCAGCGCAAGGTGAAAGCCGCGACCGAGCCGGTCACACCCAAGCCCAAAGCCGCCAAGCCCAAGCCCGCCCCCCAAGGCCCTCGCAAGCGAACCTACGCCGAGCGGCTTGAACTGGAAGCGCTGCCGGAGACGATCGACGCGTTGGAGCAGAAGCAGGCCGCGTTGCATGAGACCCTGTCCGCCCCGGACTTCTACAAGCAACCCGGCGACGCCATCGCCGCGGCCACCGCCGAACTGGAACGCCTCGATTCGGAACTGGCCGCGATGTACGAACGATGGGAGTCTCTTGATGGGCTGGGAGAGTGACGGGCAAGCAGGGGATCTCTCGTGGCCAAGGGTCTGCGATGACTAGCCCCCTGCAGTGCAGGGGG
>CBDVCA010000014.1:0-33323 GCA_965372365.1 uncultured bacterium | reverse complement strand
CCCGGTCCAATGTCGAAAACACATTCGACCGGGTACAGGCGCCTTCGGAGCCAGTCCCCTGCGCCTTCCACTTGCTTCCTCGCCCCGCGCAAACACAACGCGGCAGCCCGGTCTCCCGAGCCGCCGCGTCTTTTCAATTCGCAATCCGCAATCCGCAATCCGAAATCTACTCCATTTTGGCGATGATCGCATCGGCCATTTCCTGCGTCCCCACGGCCGTCGGGTCGTCGCGATTGGGCTTCATGTCGTAGGTCACGTCTTTGCCTTCGAGGACGATAGCGGCGATGGCTTTCTCCAGCCGGTCGGCGGCCGCCTGCTCGCCGATGTGGCGGAGCATGAGCATCCCCGAGAGGATCAGGGCCGTCGGGTTGACCTTATTGAGGCCCTTGTACTTGGGGGCCGATCCGTGGGTAGCTTCGAAGATGGCTCCGTCGTCGCCGATATTGGCGCCGGGGGCCATACCGAGCCCGCCGACGAGGCCGGCGCACAGGTCCGAGAGGATATCGCCGTACAGGTTCGGCAGCACGATCACGTCGTACAGTTCGGGCTTCTGCACCAACTGCATGCACATGTTGTCGACGATCCGATCTTCGAACTCGATATCGGTGTAGTTCTTGGCCACCTCGCGCGAGATCTCCAACCACAGCCCGTCGGTGAATTTCATGATATTGGCTTTGTGCACCGACGTGACCTTCTTGCGGCCGTTGGCGCGAGCGTAGTCGAAGGCGAAGCGAACGACTCTCTCGGTCCCTTCGACGCTGATCGGCTTGATCGTAATGCCGGTGCTGTCGCGGCCGGTGGTGATCTTCTTGCCGATCGACAGGGCGTTGATCTGGTCGATGATGGTCTCGGCGTCTTCGGTGCCGCGTTGGAACTCGATCCCGGCGTAGCAGTCCTCGGTGTTCTCGCGGACGATCACCAGGTCGATGTCCTTGTACTTGCTGCGAACGCCGGGGTAGCTCTTGCACGGACGCAGGCACGCGTACAGGTTCAGCGCCTGACGCAAGTGCACGTTCACGCTACGAAAGCCCTTGCCGACCGGGGTGGTGATGGGAGCCTTGATGGCCGCGTCGGCCATTTTGATCGCCTCGATCGTCGAATCCGGCAGCGGCGTACCGGCGGTTTCCATAATATCGACGCCGGCCTCGACCTGGTTCCAGACCAGTTCGGTCGCGCCTTCGGTGTTGGCCACCGCGGCGTCCAGACAACGCCGCGTGGCCTCGGCGATTTCGGGGCCGATTCCATCGCCGCGAACGAGACATAGGTTATGAGCCATAATCTTCTTCCTTCCTTCGGTTGGGGTGAGTCGCACAAACGAGCCGCGTAGGCTAACCGGGGATGAGGGGATTTGCAATCGGAAAGGAGGAAGCTTGAACGGCGAACCGCAGAATATCCAACACGAAGGACGAACAGCGAACCGAAGAATATCCAACACGGAATTCTGAATGTCCAAGTAACGGCAACAACAGAAACAGAAACAGAAACGACAACGACAACGGCCGCCGACCGAAGCAGGCCGTCAGTCGTTTCCGTTTCCGTACGTTGTCGCCGTTGCCTTTACTTGGTAATTGGAAATTCCGTGTTGGATATTCTGCGGTTCGCCGTTCGTCCTTCGTGTTGGATATTCTGCGGTTCGCCGTTCAGGCTATGGCAAAAACATCGCCATCGTGTAGGCGTCCTGAAACTCGGCGTCGAGGTTCAGTTCGATCACTTCGGGGCGGGCGACGACGTCGGTCATGGCTTCGGCGAAGGCGTGGTCGACCAGGCGGAGATAGGCTCCGGCGACCGAGCCGTTGCCGATGAAGCGGTATCGCTCCAGGGGGATATCCGGCAGCAGGCCCATACCCACGGCGTTGGCCAGGTCGAGGTGACGGGCGAAGCCTCCGGCGAGGAATACGTGGGGGATTTCGTCGATACTCCTGCCCAGATGCTTCAGCGCGATCTGAACGCCGGCGTAGATCACCGCCTTCGCCTGAAGCAGCACGGCGATGTCGGCCTCGGTGACGACAATCGGCGACAGTTTATCGTCGGTATCGGCGACAGGGACGACCGTGTACGCCCACGGTTCGCCGCCGTCGATACTTGCGTACCTGCCGATGCGGTCACAGCCGTTGGCGGCCGCGGCATCCCTTTCGTACCTTCCCGCGGCGGTCAGGAGCCCGGCCTTGCGGGCCTGGCCGACGAAATCGATCAGCGCGCTGCCGCAGAGGCCGACGGGGGCGCCGCCGCCGATGACGGTATAGCGGCAGGCGAAGTCGTCGGGGTCGATCTCGACGGCGTCGATTGCTCCGGCGCTGGCTCGGATTCCGCACGAGAGCCCCTGGCCCTCGAAGGCCGGCCCGGCCGGGGCGGCGCAGGCGATGAGCCGATCGCGATTGCCCACGACGATCTCGGCGTTGGTGCCGATATCGATCAGCAGGGTCGGCTCGGCGGTGTCGGCGAGTCCGCAGGCGACCATATCGGCGGTGATATCGCCCCCGATGTACGCCGCGGTGGCGGGGGCGATGTCGACGGTCGCCGCCGGATGCACGGCCAGGCCCAGTTCGCCGGCGGTCAGTCCGGTCGGACGGTTGCAGGCCGCCTGGAACGGAACGGCCCCGAGGTGGGTCGGATCGACGCCTAACAGCAGGTGTATCATCACGTTATTTCCCGCGACCGAAACAGCCGCGATATCCGCCGCCGCGATCTGTCGCCGGTCGACCAGCAGGGCCGTCTGCCGATTGATCGTCTCGGCGACAATCAGCCTCCGCATCCGGGCGAGGCCCTCGGGTCCGGCCGCCTGGGAGATCCGCCCGGCGACGTCGGCGCACAGTTGCACCTGCCGATTGTAACTGCTCGCCGAATCGACGATTTCGCCGGTCAGCAGATCGACCAGCGAGCAGACCACCGTGGTCGTCCCCACGTCGACCGCTAGCCCGTACAGGCAGTCGGTGGTGTCGCCGGGTTCGACGCGCGTGATGCGGTTCAGCCCCCCCGCCGCCCCGACCGCGATCGTCGCGGTCACCGCATACTCGCCCCCGCGGCAGGCGATCGGGGCCTGTCGCATCGCCGCCAGCGTCATTTCCAGCCGCCCGTCGAAGCCGCGTTCGGCCAAGTGGCGTTGGATGCGCTCGATATCGCCGGTCTGATCGGTCAGCGACGGGGCCGTCAGCGTCATGTGCTGCTTGCTCACCGAGGGGCTGAGAACCCACCGGGGCAGATGCTCGAAATCGACCACGACCTGCTCATCGGCCGACACCAGGCTGTGGGCGGGCACGACGACGCGGAAATCGCCCACCGCCCTCGTGCGGCAGCCGAGAACTCGCTTGCCGGGGATGTCGCCGGCGACGGGGGCGCCGTCGATCGTCGTGAAGGCGCCGTCGAGCAGTTGCAGCACGCAACCGCCGCACGAACCGGCGCCGCCGCAGGAAATGTCCAGCACCACGCCGGCCGCGGCCGCCGCGTCGGTCAACACCGAGCCCGATTCGACCGTGCAACGGACCTGTCGATCGGGAAGTTCAAACACACCTTCGATAGTCATGTGAATCTTACTGCTCCTTGCCTTACGCGATGGTTCTAGGTACCCTGCCGCGGCCGTCAACGCCAGCTTTTTTCGCCGGCGCCGGTTCGACGTTCGACAAGCGATTTCGTCTCCGCCTGCGTCGCCGGCGTCGAGTTGACCCTCTTCGGCCCCGTCGACAGCCCCGTCCCGGTCGTCTTCGTCACCCACGGTCGCGGCGACTTCATTACACGTGCGATATGAATTCGCGTCACGTGCAATCGATCAGGCCGCGACGAAAATCGCTTTCGCGTCAGACGGCCATGCTCTATTATCCATCGAGCGCCGACCGGTTTGGCCGCCGCGGCACAATGGTATTCTATTGGGAGTATGTGCAATGTCCGAGTTTACGCCTCACACACCCGGTCCCGAAAGCGTGGCGATTACGCCCCAACAGATCGCCGCGGCCGACGAGGCCCCGTTCGAAATCACCGAAGACACCGTCTGCGTCAGTTGCGAATACAACCTCCGCGGCCTCGGCAGCGACAGCCGCTGCCCCGAGTGCGGCACATCCATCGGCCGCAGCCTGCGGGGCGATCTTCTCCGGTTCGCCGATCCGAACTACGTTCGCAAACTCGCCGGGGGCATCCGTCTGGTTCTGTGGTCCATTACGATCTCGATTCTGCTAGCCATAGGCTTGATGGCCTATGGCATCGCCAACGGACCTGCCGCCCTTGCGTCGATGACCTTGGCCATGTTCGCTCTCAACTGTCTGACCGCCTGCGGGATCCTTGCCGGCGCATGGTTGGTCACGACACCGGACCCCAACAAGATCGACGCCGACAAGACGTTCACCGCTCGCAAGATCATCCGCCTGTTCGTGCTTTGCCAGCTTCCGTGCAACTTGTTCAATATCGTCTGGACTCTCGCAACCGGTGCGGCGCCAGCGCCGTCTTTTTCCACTGGGGCCGGCGTGATTCTGCTGATCCTGACAATTCCCTACGTTGTTCTCAGTGTGATCCACTACTTCGCGCATTTCACGTATTTTCGTTCCATGGCGCGTCGCATCCCCGACCCGACCCTCGAAAAGAACACCCATCACCTGATGTGGGGCGGGGTCTTCGTCGGCGGTCTGATGATTGTGATGTTCGTTCTCACTGTAGTCACTGCAGCCACTGCCAAACCCAGCGCAAATCCGGGGCCAGGTTCCATCGTCTTCTCATGCGCCGGTTCCGTTGGTTCACTTATTTGCTTCTTCTGGTGGGTTCGCGTCATGAGGAAGTACCGAAACCACTTCGCCGCTCAAGCGGTACTGGCCGAAGAAACGTGGGCGCAGAACATGAGCGCCCCGCTCGCCTGAGGAGACAAGGAACAGAACGGCGAATATTGAATATCCAACACGGAATTTCGAATAATGAAGTGAACGGCGAACAGCACACGCCACACAGTGCTCATTCGGGCTCTGCCGTTGTTGTCGTTGCCGTTACTTCAATATTGGGAATTCCGTGTTGGATATTCGATATTCGCCGTTCACACACGTTGATATGCACTTGAGGAGTTCCGCCCAATGCCCGAATCTTCGCCTCTGACACCCGATCATGATTGCATGGCGAGCAGGCGTCTGCGTTTCGCCGACCCCAAGTACGTACGCAAACTCGCCAGGGGCGTTACGTGGATGCTGTGGGGAATTCTGGCCTGCTCGATCGCTCTGGCGGTGACCGACGACCGGACGTCATCGGACATTGGCTGGGCCGACGCGATCATCCGACTGGCGGCCGGCGGCGTCGGATTCCTCGGCGTGTGGTGGATCACCGCGGTCGAGCCGAACGTCAGCGAGGGAACCAAGGCGATCGCCTCGCGAAGGACCGTCCGGGGGCTTGTAAGTTTCCTCCTGCTCCTGGAAGCCATGCCTCTGTTGAGGCTATACCGAGGCCTACCGCAGCGATCGACACCCACCCCCGACGCGGCGGCCGCAGCGGGGGGCGAGCCCATCATCAGCGTCATCCTCTTGATAGCATTGATGGGGTTCGTGTTGATCGTCTTCTTGATGATCCTCTGGGCCCTCTACAGCTTCGCCGTCTATCTTGGCGATCTGGCCCGCCGCACCCCCGACCGGAGACTCGCCAGGAACACCGGTTACCTGATGCGGGGAACCGCCGTCCTCGTCCTCACCGGGACGGTCAGCATGTTCTCTCCGTTGGTGTGCCCGTCCCTGGTCGCCGACGGAAGTCCGTATTCGCCGATCCTCTCGGTCGTAGGGTACGTGGTTTTCGCGGCCGCGGCGGCCTGCGCCGTCTGCTGGATGATCCTCCTTTTCATCTACCGCCGCCGCTTCGCCGCCGAGGCGATTCTGGCCGAGAAGATCTGGGCGAAAGAGCAAGGCGTACAATGAACCCGAACACAATACTTCATCACGCGACGAACGCCGACGACGAGGCGGCGGCCTCGCCAGCGGCGTAACAAGGAAGAGGCCCGGAGGGCCGGTAGATTTGTAGACCGGTCCGTAAGGGCCGGTTCCCGACGGCCACCTCCCGTGACACAAGCCCCTTCGGGGGCGACAGACTCGTTCGGCGGATGCGTTCTGTCGCCCCTAAGGGGCTTGAGGAGGGATCCACTCGTTGCCCCGGCCCTCACGGACCGGGCTACAATTCTTTCGCCCCGACGGGGCTAACAACAACGGAACCAGGGCCGAATCGCCTGACTCTGGCCGACCTCAAGGGGCGGAGAATTCGGAGTTTGGACCCTACCTCTAGAACGCGCCATTAGAGTGAAGGGGGAGACTGATTGCGAATCGCGAATTGCGGATTGCGGATTGAACGGCGACGGCAACCGATGGCCGATTGGCGGGGGTATTGGAGAGTCGGTGACGTTCAGGCCGTCGAGGCAGAAGAGAATCAAACGAACCCAAACGCGGAGAATTCGGGAATTGGTGCCCACAAACAACGAATGCGGCGACGCCTGATGACGCCGCCGCATTCGGGGTAGATCGAACGAAATTCCGCCCGTCGGATCAGCCGTTCTTGCGCTGCTCGGCGGGGAGGATGTCGAGGTCGAAGCTGTAGACTTCGTTCATGAAGTCCAGAGCGGTGAGCTTGGCCATCAAGTCGGCGCCGGGCGCCGAATCGAGATTCAACGCCAGCACCGCCTGCTGAGACTGCTTGCGCCGGCCGAAACTCATCGAGGCGATGTTGATGCCCGCTTCGCCGAACGCCGCGCCGACCGAACCGATGACGCCGGGGCGGTCGTCGTTGATGCTGACGACCACGTGGCCCTCGGGGATCATCTCCATCCGATGGCCGTCGATGGCGACGATACGCGGGAACTTGTGGCCGAAGATGGCGCCGACGATCGTGCGGCTGCACTTGTCGGTGGTGACCGCCACCTGAACGAGGTTGGCGAAATCGCGAACGCGCTCGGAGGTGATCGTCTCGATCTCGATCCCGCGCTCCTTGGCCAGGACGGGGGCGTTGACGAGGTTCAGCTCGTTGCCGAGGATCGGCCGCAGCAGGCCGATGGTCAGGGCGGTGGTCACCGGGGCCATGTTCTGCTCGGAGATCTCGCCGCGGTAGACGACCTCGACCTTCTTGATCGCGCCGGGGGTGATATGGGCCAGCAGCGTGCCCATGCGGCTGAGGAGTTCGACGTAGGGCTTGAGCGAATCGGGAACCTTCGAGGCGCCCGAGACGTTGACGGCGTTGCGGATTTCGCCGCCGCCGATGGCCTCGACGATGATCTCCGCCGCTTCGAGGGCGACCTGCTCCTGGGCCTCTTCGGTGCTGGCGCCGAGGTGCGGAACGCCGAGGCAGTTGGGATGAGCGACCAGCGCCTTCAGGTGGTCGCCGGCCACCGGCTCTTCGGTGTAGACGTCCAGCGCCGCCCCGGCCACCTTGCCGGCTTCGAGGGCCGCCAGCAGGTCGGCTTCGTCGATGATGCCGCCGCGAGCGCAATTGATCAGTCGCACGCCGGGGTTCATCATATCGAACTGCGCGGCGCCGATCATGCCCCTGGTGGTCTCGGTGCGAGGGACGTGAACGGTGATGAAGTCGGCCCGCTTGTAGATGTCGTTGACGTCGGAGGTGAACTCGATCGTCTCGGGAACGGCCTCGGCGGTGAGCATCGGATCGTAGCCGATGACCTTCATCTCCATCGCCAGGGCGCGTTCGGCGACGGTGCGACCGATGCGGCCGAGGCCGACGACGCCGAGGGTCTTACCGGCCAACTGCGTGCCTTGGTACAGCTTGCGGTCCCAGCGGCCCTCGGCGAGGCTGACGGCCGCCGGTACGATCTTGCGGCTCAGCGCCATCATCAGCGTCAGCGTCAGTTCGGCGGTGCTGACGGTGTTGCCGCCGGGGGTGTTCATCACGATCACGCCCTTGGCGGTCGCGGCCTTCAGGTCGATGTTGTCGACGCCCACGCCGGCGCGGGCCACGGCCTTCAGGGCGCCGGAGTTGGCCAGAACCTCGGCCGTGATCTTGGCGCCGGAGCGGACGATGACGCCGTCGTAGCCGCCGATGATCTCGGCCAGTTCGGCGGGGCTCAGCCCGGTCTTGATGTCGTATTCAACGCCCTTGTCGGCCAGGTAGTCCAAGCCGACCTGAGCGAGTTTGTCTGCAACCAGAACTTTCATGATCGTCCTCTTTCATAACGTCGGGGCCGAGCCCCGGAGGGGTGTGGGATTATTCCCAGTCCTTGAGCACTTCGACGGCCGCGGCGACGCCGGTTCCGACGGTGATATCGGCGCCCATCGAGGCCATGGTGTACTCCATCGCCGCCAGCACGCCGATGGTCTCCAGCGGGTCGACGCAGCCCATGTGGCTCATGCGGAAGATCTTGCCCTTGACGTCGTCCTGACCGCCGGCGACCGAGCAGCCGTACTTGCTCTGGAGCACCTTGCGGAAATCGTCGCTGACGCCGGCGGGATACCAAACGCCGGTGACGCTGTCGGAGGGCTGGGAGGAGAACACCTTCAGCCCCAGGGCCTCGGCGGCCGCCCGCGTGGCCTTGGCCAGGATGGCCGTGCGGCTCCAGACGCGCTCCAGACCGATCTCGTGGATCATGTCGAGGGCCACTTTGAGCCCGCGGAGCAGCGAGACGGCCGGGGTATACGGCGTATCGTTGCCGGCGATGCTCTTGCGGTAGGCGTTGAGGTTCAGGTAGAACGCCGGGGCCTTGATCGACGCGGCGGCCGCCCAGGCCTTGTCGCTGACGGTCACGCATCCCAAACCCGGCGGCAGCATCATGGCCTTCTGGCTGCCGGAGGCGACCACGTCGACGCCCCACTCGTCGGTCTTCACCGGCAGGGCTCCGACGGAGGTGATGCCGTCGGCCAGCAGCAGCACGTCGGTGTCGCGGGTCGCCGCGGCGATCGCTTCCAGATCGGCGACGGTCGCCGTGGAGGTCTCGCTATGAACGACGATCACGGCTCCGTAGGCGCCGGTGGCCACCTTCTCGGCGACCAACTCGGGGCTGATCGCCGTGCCCCAGTCGAGCACGACTTCGTCGACGTCCATGCCGTACACCCGGGCGATCTTCGCCCAGCGTTCGCCGAACTTGCCGCCGTTGGCGACCAGGACCTTCTTGTCCCGGGGAATCAGCGTGACGATGGCCGCTTCCATGCCGGCGGTGCCGGAGCCGGCCAGGGTCAGGACATCGTTGGAGGTACAGAACAGCTTCTTGAGTCCGTCGTTGACGTCGCCGAACATCTCGCGGAACTGCGCGGTGCGGTGGTGGAACATCGGCTTGGCCATCTCGTTGAGGACTTCGGCGGGAACATCGGTCGGACCCGGCGTGAACAGTCGTTGTTTGATCATCGTCTTGGATCTCCGTCGTTGGGCGCCACAGGCATTTCAGTGCCGTATCAATGCCATATCATTCGCAGTCTACAAAACAGAAGGAACCCGGAATCGGGCGAAACGTCCTATGTGGGATGCCGCCGGCAAGCGAAACAGCCCGGACGCAACAGACGAGAAATGCAACCTGGAAGCAACCGACCCAGGAAGAACCAACAACTTTCGGCGTCGTCGCCCGACTGCTCAGCCGCGAAGCGAGCATCCCCGCATACACATGCCAGAGAAGCGGCCGATTCGGGCCGTCACTCCTTCGCTCTGTCGCGGCGTTCCAATCATCCGTGCAACTCCGTGAATCCGAAAGCGGCCCACTCCCCGCGGGGGCCGGTGTCCAAGACACGAACCCTATGGGAAACGCTCGCCGATGTCAAGCGATCTGCCGACGAAAGATGAAATGGAGAACGGAGAACGGAAGACCTCGGGCTTCAGGCACGACCAAAGACAAAGGCGGCCGAGCCCAAGGAGTGGTGCTCGCCGCCCGATGAGGCGTAAGCCGTCGGTCGTTGCCGGTGGCCGGTGGTCGTTGCTGAAGCCTGAAGCCTGCCGTTCTCACACCTTGAGGATCTCGGAGAGTTCTTCCACGTAGCCCGGCAGGTGTTGCCAGACTTCGGAGATGTCGGCGGCGGTCAGTTGCAGCCGATCGATCATATCCGGCTCGACGGTTTGGAAGTGGGCGGTCAGGGCCAGTCCGTCGCCGAGGCCGCAGGCGATGGTGTCAGCGAGGTAGACCACGCCGGCGAGGTCGGAACTGGCGGGCTTGTCGGGCCAGTCGTGATGATCGGCGATCATTTCGGTGAGGTAGGACGGGAAGTGCCACTTGCTGGTGAGGTACGCTCCGGCTTCGCTGTGGCTGATCCCCAGGATCTCCACTTCGGCGACCGACCAGTTCTGTTGGGATCCGAGGCAGGCCGCGACGACGGCCGCGAAATCCTGCGGCGCCACCTGTGCGGCGGCCAGCAGGCCGATATCGTGGATCAGCCCGGCCATGAAGACCTCGTCGAGGTGCACCATGCCGGCTCGTTGGGCCAGTTCGCGTGCGGCGGTGGCCACGCCGAGGCAATGGCGCCACAGATCGCGCCCCGTCAGCGGCGGCGGCAGCTTCACGCGACCGAACATCTGCTCGACGCTGGCGGCCACGGCCAGATTCTTCACCGCCGACGCCCCCAGCAGCAGCACGGCCTTCTCCAGGCTGCCGACGCGACCGGGGAGGCCGTAGTAGGCGCTGTTGACCAGTTGGAGGATCTTCGCCGACAGCACGGGGTCCGCCTTGATCACGCGGTGCAGGTCGGCCGAACTAGCCGTATCGCTCTCCATCACCTCGTTGATCTGCGTGATGATCTGCGGAAGGGTCAACAGCCGGTCGATCTGGTCAATCTGGTCGCGGAACATAGATTAGTACTCATTCAGTTTGATACGCCGTTGGTTTGAGATATCCATCGCGGCGAGCACGTCGGCGATTCGGCCCGCGGCGTGACCGTCGCCGAACACGCACGGCGCCGCACGCAACGAGGCCCGCCATGGCGGATCGGTTCGGAGTCGTCGCAGCGCTGCGGCGATCCGCTCCCGTCGCGGGCCAACGTCGATCACATTGGCCGAATGCTCGCGTCCGTTCTGCCGGGCGCCCACATTGACGACGACGGCGTCCACCGCCGCCGATTCGACCATGCCCGATGAACTGTTGCCCACCAGGGCGATCGCATCGGCCATGAGCCGCAAAAAGATACGACGGTCTACAGAAGGCACTATCGGCCAGTTGTACAGCGAACTGAACTTCCGCAACACATCGCGGATGGCGTCGCTGCCGGCGTCGGGGTTCGGCCCTATAAGAACAGCGGTAAGTCCTTCATTATGAATACCTTGAAGAACCTCTCCGATCTCGGCGGCTTCGGCGGCCGCCCCCAGCCCCGCCGGGTGCTGGAGCACGAGGGCGAATTCGACATCGGCCGCCAACCCCGCCGCGGCGCGGGCTTCGGCGGGCGTAGCGACGCCTCCGGCGAGGATGCTGTCGATACCGGGGGAGCCGAACGACCAGACCCGATCGGCCGATTCGCCCATTCGGACGATTCGCTCGGAGGCCTCGCTGGTGGCCGGAAAGTGGACGTGCGACAGCTTGGTGACGGCGTGGCGGTTGGCGTCGTCCAGCTCGCCGGCCGCACGATCGCCGCCGTGGATGTGGGCCAGAAACCGCCCGTCGGCGATCACCATCGTCGCGGCCACAAGCGTCTCGATGCGGTCGCCGAGGACGACGACGACCTCCGGCGAACACTCGTGCATCGCCGCGACCAGCCGGGCCGCCATCGCGGGAAGGTACTCGGCGGCGATCTCCCCCGAATCGCCCGGATCGGCGGCCGGAAACAGCGGAACATCCACCGTATCCAACCCCGCGGCGTGTACCGCGTCGGCCGTGGCGCCGAAGGCAGGGTGCAGGTGCGTTCCTGTGCAGAAGATCGTCGGCGCCAGCGTCGGATGGTTCGCTATCGCCTCGGCCACCGGCAAGAGATACCCCCAGTCGTGGCGGCCGGTGGTAAGGACGCCGATACGCCGAGGGCACTTGGCGGCCGGTGCAGTCATTCGAACATGTCCGGTGTCAGCGTGGTGTCGGCGGGAATATCGACGGCGGCGACGCGACCGACCACCGACGCGATCTCCGATGGCGGGATGCCCCCGCCGGGACGCTTGATCGTGAGCATCGCGGCGGTGACCGCAGCTCCGGCGGCAATCGCCTCAGCCGACGTCACCGACGAGCGAGCCACGTCGCGAACGTCCTTCTCGATGTCGCCAAGGCGCTTGACGCCATTGCCCATCGCCGCTCGCTCGGAAAGGCCCAACCCGGCGGGGTCGAGTACGCCGCAGGTGGCCGACCTCGCCCGAACGATGTACGCCGTCAGTTCGACCGGGCGCAGGCTGAAGGCGTGATCGGGGCCGTGCATGGTCGGGTCGAGCGTAAAATGCTTCTCCAGCAGGCACGCCCCCACCCCGACGGCCAGTTCGCCGGTGATCAGTTCCATCGTGTGGTCGCTGTAGCCGACCGGAACGCCGAACTTCTCCGCCAGCGTGCCGATGCAATTGAGGTTCGCCTCGTCGATCGGAGTCGGGTAGCTGCTGACGCACTGCAGCAGGATCAACTGGTCGGTCCCGGCGTCGGCCAACGCGTCGATCGCCGCGGCGATCTCGTCGGTGTCGGCGGCGCCGGTCGAGAGGATCACCGGCAAATGCGTCCGCCCCACCACTTCCAGCAACGGGTGGTTGGTCACGTCGGGGCTGGCCACCTTGATGGCGTGGGCGCCGAGGTCGACCAGCAGTTCGACGTCTTCGGGACCGAAGGGCGTCAGCAGCAGTTCGACGCCCGCGGCGCCGCAGCCGGAGGCGATGGCGGCGAAGTCTTCCGGATGCAGTTCCAACTGCATCAGCATGTCGCGCTGACTGCTTCCGGGTTGGTAGGCGGCCGTCGAGGCCCCGTCGGTGACCAGTCGCTCGGCGCTGAAGGCCTGGAACTTGACGGCGTCGGCCCCCGCCGCGGCCGCCGCTTCGACCAAGGCCATGGCGATCGCAAGATCGCCGTTGTGGTTCACACCCGCCTCGGCCACGATGTACGTGGGGCTTCCGGCCCCAACTGTGGCGCCGCCGATGCGGACCTCTTTGCCAAATGCTCTGTCGCCGGTCATCACGTAGCCTCCGTCCCTCTAGATGAAACGCCAATCGACCCCGCCGGAGAACGCAGGCCCGGGCCGGACTGCCGCCGCCGACGCACGGGCGCACGATGCGCCGCTTACGGCCGATGAAACTCCTTGCACCCCTTGCACAGAGGATGCTCGTCCCATTCCTGATCGCTATGAAGCCGCCGCAGCCCGGCCATCGCCTCGCCCGTCCATACCGCCTGCGGATCGCCGTCGCCCAGCCGATACGCGGCGTGGATGTCCTGATCGCAGGCGACCACGGCGCCGTCGGCCAGCAGCGTCAGTCGCGAGTCGATGCGCCGGCACGGGGACCGATACGGCGGGGCCATGTGGACCACCGCCCGATCGGGCCACTGCCCGGCGGCGTCGGAAGGTTCGACGATATAGCCCCAGCCCACCAATTTCAGGCAGCGGTTGAAGAACTCCTCCTGCTCAACGAGGCTCGCGGGGGTCTTGAGCATCGTCGGCACAACGAACGGTCCGGCGGCCGCCGAGTCGACACGCTGGGCGATGAGGGCCTCGATGTTGGCCCACACCCGCTCGACGCTTCCGCCGCGTTTGTCGGCGGCGTACACCTGCTCGCTGACGGCGTCGACGTACACCTGCACCACGTCGACCCCGGCGTCGATCAGCCGGCGTCCCGTCGTTTCGTCAAGATCGATCGCGTACGTGGCCAACCCGACTCGGCCGACCGCCTTGGCCGCGGCCACCGCTTGGGGCCACTGCGGATGCAGCAGCGTATCGCCGGCGCCGGCGAACATGATATTCACATCGCCGGCGTCGGCCAGCGGAGCCAACGCCGCCGTCAGCGTCGCGATGTCAAGGTCGCCCCGATCGCCCGGCGGACGAAGATCGTCTTCAATCGGCCGGCGCGTGGTCAGTTCCACGGTAATCTCTCGCGGCCACGGCTCCGGCCCCAGCGCCCGGGCGGTGCGACACGCCGTCTGGCCGTCGACGTCGGGGGAAGTCCGCTCGATGACCTTCCGGCACAGCCACAGACCTCGGGGCGTGTCGGCGATGAATCGCCGGCCGGTGGCGATCAGCCAATCGGGGAGCGTGAAATTGTACGGCTCCGAGATCGGATCTCGCTGCGAACGAGTCGAACTGCATGCGAACAGCCGCCCGGGGTAGGAATGGCTCCGAGCGATGTCGGCCAGCATCTGCGACCCGAACAGCCCGCCGGCCAGCCCCGGCGGCGCCTGGCTGAAAACAAACTTGTACTCGGCGGCGTGCTCGCGGCAGTAGGCCGCCATCTGCTCGGCCCAGCCGACATCCAACAACGCGGCTCCGGCGGGAACCAGGAACACGGCGTCGCAGCCGGTTCGCTCGATGGCGCCCACGACCAGCGTGGGATCAAAAAGCTCGTCGAAAATCGTCGTACCGCCCAAACCGCCTCGCCAGCCGTATCGGCCGAAGGCCCGCGCCGTGCGGACGGCCGGCAGGATCCCTCCGGTCGGCTCGTACGAGAGCATCTGCACCCGAACGTCGCCGACGAGGGCCTTGACCTGCTCGACCTGATCGGGCGGACAAGCCAGCGCGATCTCGTCCAGTCCGGCGACGCTCGCAACTCGCTGGAGCGTTCGCGTCAACACCGGCAGGCCTGCGAGGTCTTCGGCGAGCGTCCCGGGAGCGCCGAAGAAGTCGCGTTGCAGATCGGCCCAGAGCAGCGCTGTGATCTTCATCGCATTCCCTCCAGCCGCCCGATCGCCGCGCGAATGCTCGCATCGAGCATCTCCACGCCCTCGGTCAGCAACGAGACGTACTGGATATCTCGGGTAAGCTGCTCGCGCCGTTCGGCAATCACGTCCATGTCCTTGCGGGCTCGCGACTGGTCCAGTTGCACGCGCTTCAGTTCGGCCAGTTGGATCACGTCGGAGACCATGCGGTACACGTCGGTGATCGAGTCGATCTTCCGCCGCCACGGGTCCATCTCGCCGTGCAGCCGATTGAACCGGGTCCGGTCATTCAGCGCATCAGGCATCTCGCGGAGATAGCCCAGCACGCGGCGGCAGATTTCCGCCATGCGGCCAAGGCCGGTCAATCGCTTGCCGAGGCACTCGATGGCCGTCTCGGCCCGGGCGCCGGCGTCGGCGTGCAGCCGCGGCTGCTCGACGGTCATCGTATCGCAGCGGTCGATATACCGGGCGATGACATCGGCGAGGGGCATTTCGCGGGCGCCGGCGATCCGGGCGCCGCCTTCGGTGGCGTTGACGACGTCAACTTCGATTGTGGCGATGTCACGCTCGAACTGCTGGAGATACGCGAACATCTGGGCGTCGGAATAGATCTCGCGACCGTCTTGGCCGGGGACCGTGCGAAGCAGGTCGCTGAGCCGGACGATGCGCTGCCATTCCATCATCTCCATGCTGTTGAAACGGTTCAGTTCGGCCGACCACGTCTGCTGGATGGGCACGCCGGGGGCGTAGTAGACGTTCTCGCCGAAGCCGAGATCCTGCCCGATCAAGACGATCGGGTCGCAGCCGAGGAACCGGGCGAAGTACATGTTCAGGTGCGCCACCGTGGCGCCGGCGGGCAGCGACGGGTGTTCGGCGGGCATCTCGGCCAGCATCCGCTCGGCGAAATCGTTGTAGAACATGCGAACGGGGCCGGGGTAGCCGTCGGGGACGATCGGGTTGACCTTCGGGTCGGCGATCAGCGTAACGTCGTGGAGGTCGCCGAGATCCTCGTAGAACCGCCGCGACTGAAGGCTGTAATCCAGCGACGTAACGAAATCGGGGCGAATGCCCGCTTCCAGCAGCGTTCGCAGAACCGTTTGGACGGCGATAATGGGCGCCTTGCCCTTGACGGCCTTCAGTAGATGCATGTTCTTCCGCAGCGACGGGCCGGCCGCCACGCAGACGGCCGCGCGGCCGCGGTAGGCGTCTTTGAGCGGTCCGATGCCGGGGCCGCCGATGTAGCCGGGGAGATTCTTCAGCACGTTATCGCAAGTGATCGAGGAGATCTGCACCGAGGTGACCACCGCCGAGCGGACGTAGTGGAGGTAGTCGGCGAAGTCGCGACCCATCTGCCCGCACGCGGCCCCAAAGGCGCGACCGGTCGCCGGGTGCTGGGTCAACTTCGTTCCGAGCATCAGCTCGATATTGTGATTGGACAACGCCGCGAACAGTTCGGGGCGCTGGACCTCCGCTGCGAACACGAGCCGCCGCAGCAGCAGATCGCCGGAGAAGTCCTGGCACCGCATCGCCGCGTGGACATTGGCCAGTTTGGGCTCCAGGACAACCACCAGACCGCCGCGGCGTGTGCGGAGCATCTCGGCGACGTGGTAGCCGAGTCCCGACCCGGTAATCACCACGGCGTGGCACTCCTCGTCCAGCCCGTCCTGGCCGTCGACCCATCGCTTCGCCTCGGACACAGGATCGCGACGGCTGGCCAGCAGGATCTCGCGCTGATCTTCGCTACAGACTACCGCCGACAGCGCCCCGCCGGCGGTCTCGGTCAGCGGCAACGCCAACTCCACCGGCAACGCCGCCAGGCGGTCGGCGAGCGAACTGCCCGTACTCCGCAACGCATCAATATTGCGTCGAAGCCGCTGCTGCTGAGCTGTCGATGTGACGTCCATGTCCACTATACTCAAAAAGGTCTACACTGCCTGTGGGGCTACCGGCCGGAGTATACGCCCATGGACGGAGGAATTCGATTATCGAATATCAAAATCCATTAGAGGGCCGGACGAGGGGACCTATCGGGGGCGGGCTCGTCAATCACGGGGCGGCGACCTTGAGATTCCCCGCCGCTGCTGCTACAGTCGCTCCATGGACTGGTTCAAGGATTTCTACGACGTCGACTACTTCAAGTATCGCTACGAGCCTCGATTGAAGGAGATTCCGGCCGAAGAGGTGGATTTCATCGCCACCGCCGGCGGGCTCGATTTCTCCGGCGAGAGGCCGCCGAAAGTGTTCGATATCTGCTGCGGCGTCGGCCGACACGCCCGCCCCCTGGCGCTACGCGGCTGTGAGGTGATCGGCGTCGACCTCTCCGAGCCCAACATCGCCGCGGCCGCCGAACTGGCCGAATCCGAAGGCGTCGCCGACCGCTGCCGCTTCGTCGAGGCCGATATCCGCACCTTCGACCCGCCGAGCGATTGCGACCTGGCGATCAATATCTTCACCAGCTTCGGCTACTTCGACAGCGACGCCGCCGACGCCGTCATTATGGCCAAGGCCGCCGAGAGCCTGCGACCGGGGGGACGGTTCATCCTCGACGTGGCCAATCGCGAAGCCCTGATCGCCAACCACAAGCCCCGCGAGAAACGCGGCTCGCGGAACAACTACGTCATCGACGAAACCACCCTCGACCTCGCCGCCGGACGGATGAACTGCCACTGGACATTCGTCCGCGACGGCCAACGCGCCGAGCACACCATCTCCATCCGCCTCTACGCCCTCCACGAACTCATCCGCATCGCCGACGCCCACGGCCTCCGCTTCCGCAACGCCTGCGGCGACTTCAGCGGCGCCGAATACACGCCCAAAAGCCCCAGATGCATCTTCGTGGCCGAAAAGGCGTAGCAGCAGGAGCGTAGGGGACTGGCTCCGAAGCGCAGGCTTGCCGGAGCGCAGGCGCCTGTACCCGGCCCCTGGCCGACAAACACCCAAAGAGGCGCCACCAGCACAGGCGCATTCGCCCCGGCTCACCGAAACCCCGGCGCCTGTACCCGACCCCTGGCCAACAGACACCCAAAGCACGCCGCGTCCTCAGCTACGGGTACAGGCACGTTCGTCTCGGCAAGCCGAGACTGCCGAGCCAGTCCCCTGCGCCCCTCTACTGGCCGCCATCCCCCGCCCGCTCTTTGAGGTACGCCACGGCTTCGGCGACGATCTTGACGTCGATGGAATGGATGGGACAACTGTGGCCGATCCCGTCGGGCAGAGTGATGGCCAGGCGGCCGCCGAGTCGGCGGCGGAGGTCGCGTAACGCGGCCAGCAGCTTCAACTCCCCGGCGCCGGTGCGGCAATCGAGATACTTGGTGTAGATCGGCAGCCCCATATCGACCAGGCCGCCAAGGATACGCTCCAACTCATCTTCGGTAATCAGGTTCACCCGTTGGGCGTAGACCGAGTCCAGCGCGACTCCCACCGCCACGGCCTGTCCGTGCGCCAGCCAGAACCGGCTGAGGGCCTCGATTCTGTGGCCCGCCCAATGGCCGAACTCCAAGGGCGTTTCGCGACCGGATCCGAAGCTGACGCCCTCGGCGCGGATCCGCTCGAGGTGCGCCACGGCGCTGCGCTTGATGAGGGCCTCCATGACGGATTCGTCACGATTCTGAACGTCCTCGGCGTGTTCGCACAGGAAATCGAAGAAGTCGGCGTCCCGGGTAATGGCGATCTTAAACGCTTCGGCCGCCCCGCCGATCCACTCGCGACGGTTCAGCGACCGCAGCATGGCGAAGTCGTTGATCACCGCAAACGGCGGCGCCAGCGTAGAGGCGAAGTCCTTTCGGCCGGCCTCGTTCACGAACGTCCGCACCCCGACGCCTGCGTCGCATTGGGCCAGCACCGTGGTGGGCAGTCGCACGACACGAACGCCGCGATAGATAACCGACAGGGCGAAGCCGACCATATCGAGCATGGCCCCCCCGCCGATGGCGAGGCAGTAATCTTGCCTGCCGAAGGTGGATCCGCCGAAATGCCACATCGTATCGAGCACCGCGGCCCAGTCGCCTTTCTGCAACTCGCCGCTGGGGACGATCGCCGGCTCGCTCGTCAGCTTGAGCCGATCGCCGTGGACATCGAAGAACGCCGCGATCCGATCGGGCACGTCCGGCTGGGCGGCCACGAGACCCTCATCCAGGCAGACGCCCACATAGTAGCGACCGTCGGGCTCGGGGTCGACAAACACCGCCGGCAGCAAGGGGTTGGCGGGGTCGAATACGTCGTGGGTGAAGTACACGTCGTATCGACACAGCGTCTCGAACTCCTGGTGATACATCCGGCCATACAGGCCGGCCGGCACTCGCGCCTGCGGCTGACCGAATCTCGTCATAGACGTGAACTCCCCCTGCCATGCGTCCCTGTTCCCCGCGGCCGCGTCCGATCCGACCGCCCTGTCTATTCATCGTACATCGGGAGCAAATCCTTGACAGCAAAGGCGAATAACCAAAACGGAAGCAGAACGGCGAATATCGAATATCCAACCCGGATTTTCGAATCTCCTGTCGTCTCCAGGTCGTGCGAACGCCCACTCACGGCCGCCCTCAAGCGTGGGGCCGACTCGACAGTCATTTGTAGTCGCTGTGGGCGGAAAGGCCAATCCCCCGCTTGGAGTCCAAGGCGTCGCGCCGACCGGCGACCGATGATTACCACAAGGCAACACCCTCTCAAACAAGATGTTGCAGAAAGCAAGAGAAAGCGAGGGGGCCGCCCCCCACTCGCCCCTCGATCGAGTCGATGTCGCCGGAGCCGCGCCCAGCGGTCCTGAATCCTGATTGTGAAGGGTTTTGTGGGTTTTTGCTTGATCCCGAGAACCGCCCTGCTGTATCCTTATCGGTGAAGCAAACCTACCACGGTGTGGGGTGTAAACCTCGACACCGCTCGTGAGGTTGAATGCAGTCCAGTTTATTCATCAGGTTTTGCAAGCGTGCGGCTCCCTCGCTACGTGGGGGGGTGTCCCGAAAGGCGCCAACTGGGTCATTGCCATTGTAAGGAGTCCAAGACATGACTATGAAGAACCGCCGTCAAGGTTTCACCCTCATCGAACTGCTGGTCGTCGTGGCCATTATCGCCCTGCTGGTCTCGATCCTGCTTCCGAGCCTCAACCGGGCGAGGGAACTGGCCAAGAGCGTCGTCTGCAGCAACAACCGCAAGGCGGCGTTCACGGGATGGACGTACTACGCCAACGACTTCAACGGCATCTGGATCGCCCCGTGGGATGATACTCTTCCCGATGGCCCAACCTCCGGCGGCGACGGTTGGCAACAGCAGTGGCCCCTCACCATGGCCGTCTACGTCGACGGCGGCTCAATCCCCAAGGGAACCAGTGCCTGGTACCCCGGCGGATGGATCCGCCCCTTGGGCAACCGTCTCAGCAACGACTATTACGGCGACGAGCCCAACGAGGCCAAGTCCATGCTGTGCCCGAGCATGGACAAGATCGCCAAGTTCATGACCCAGCACTGGGCCGACTTCGCTACGGTCTCCTATGGCAGGCTCGGCCGCGTGAAGGACCCTTCTTCGGGGGATCTTGTTTACCACCAGAGGGGATATCCGCGTCAGGATTTCTTCACCCACGCGGATTCGACGCTCTGGATGATCTGCTTCAGCCGAGAAAACGCGACGGTGCCCTACCACAACATCTTCTTCAGAAAAGGTGCGGTCCCCGAAGACCCCCACCTGGGCAAGTCCAACATCGGCTTCGCCGACGGGCACATCGAGGACGTCAGCGAGAACGAGATCGACGATATCATGCTCGAGAGCTACTGGAAACGCGGCAGCTAGCCGGCACTGACGCACACCGCATTCCGGCCGCGACGGACCGCCAAGCTATCGGCGATCCGTCGCGGCCGTTTGCTGCGCCGTCGGATCACTTGGCGATTTCGGCCCAGAGCGCCTGCTCGACCCGGTGGAAATTCTCGAAACTGTCGCCGATCTTCCGGCGTATCGCCTCCAGTTGCGGATCGTCGATCTTGACCGGGCCGTCGTCTGCGGCCGAGAGCGTCTTAAGGCGATGGATCGCGTCGTCCAACTGGGTCGCACCCTCGGCGAACGCCTCGACGGCGTTCTGAATGTTCTGCGTCCGAACGTCGCTCACCGACGGCTCGCCCATCAGCTTCCACGGATGGCGACGAATCTCACGCGACGCGGCCTTCAGGTTCACCGACACCTGGGTCAAGTTGGCGACCATCTCGTTGATGTTCTCGTTGTTGACCGCCACCACATCACGGGCCGTGGAGGCCATCGTGCGGAAGTCGCTCATCAGCACCAGCAGTTCGTCGCCGCCGGCGCGTAGACTCTGGAGCAACTGGCTCAGATCACTCTCGGCGTAGTGCTCGATACGCTCGGCCGCCTTGGCCACGCCCGAGGCGGCCTCTTGGAGGTCGGGCCGAATCGCAGTCATCATCGCCGCGGCTTGGCCGGTGGCCTCATTCGTGTTGTCCAGCGTACTGAGCAGCTTGGCCATGGCCCCGGTGGGGTTGGCCGGGTCGAGTTGGGTTCTGAACTTGACGACCTCGTCGCGAAGCATGCTCATCGCTTCGTTCATGGCCTTCAGCGTCCCGGTCGCCTCCGACAGCATGTTCCGGTCGCCGCCGTCGGTCAATTGCAGCTTCAACGCCGCGGTGATGTCGACCATGTTCTGCACCGCCACCCGAATATCGGCGATGGCGCCCTGCACGGCGGTCTGCTCGGCGTCGCCGTAGCCCAGTTCCCGACGCAGGTCGCGAACCATGGCGTTGGGGCCTACGATCAGGGCGACGGGATGGTCCCTGTCGGCCGGCGGCGACAGGGGCGAGCCTAGGTCCAGCACCGTCAGGCTGCCGACGCCGCCAAGGGTCGGGGCGGACGCCTGGATCAATGCATCGGAACGAATATCCACCGGCTCGGTCAGGCGTATCCGGAACGTGAACATGCGCCAATCGGGAGCGGGAATGACACGGTCCACTTTTCCCACGACCGTCGTCGATAGCTTCACCTTGCTGTCTTGAACGATACTGACGTCCCCGACACCCAGCGGAGCGGTGAGGTAGACGAAGCGACCGCCGAAGCGAACGCCGCCCACCCAGACGATCACAGCGATCAGCACGGCGATACAAGCCAGGACGAACAGCCCGGCGGTCAATTCGTTTCGTTGGGTTCTCGGCATACTGTTCTCCACGTCGCGGCGTTTATCGCAGTCGTGCGCCCGCGGCCAGGATATCCTGCTCATACCCGCTGTTGAGCCGGCGATCGGTCAGCGGTCCGTGGCTCTCGCCCCGGAGGAACTGTCGAATCAGGGCCTCGTTGGGATCGTCCGGAACCGTCTGAGCGTCTCGCAGCAACTCGAAGTCGCCCCGGGTTCCCGTCTTCAATACGACACCCTCGTCAAGCATAATCATCCGATCGGCCACGCGAAACGCCGAATCCATCTCATGGGTCACCACCACGCTGGTCACCCCCAGCTTCCCGGTCAGGTCGCTGATCAACTGGTCGATCTCCGCGCTGGTCACCGGGTCCAGCCCCGCCGAGGGCTCATCATAGAACAGCACCTCCGGGTCCATCGAGATGGCCCGCGCCAAGCCGGCGCGTTTCTTCATGCCGCCGGAAATCTCACCGGGCATCAGGTCGGCCGCGTCGCGGAGGTTGACCAGTTCCAGTTTCATCTTCACGATAATGTCGATGGTCGCGTCGTCCAGATCCGTATGCTCTCGCAACGGCAGCGACACGTTCTCGGCCACGGTAAGCGACTGGAACAGCGCCCCGCTCTGGAACAGGATGCCGAAGCGAAGACGCAGGCCATCCAGCTCCTCCTCGGTCAACTCGGCCAGATCGCTCCCGAGCAGCTCGACCCGGCCGGAGGTGGGGTCCATGCCGCCGACCATGTGGCGAAGCAGCGTACTTTTGCCGCAGCCGCTAACGCCCATAATCACCATCGATTCGCCCCGACGAACGTCGAAGCTCACGCCGTCGAGAACCGTTCGCCGGCCGAACACTTTGACCAGATCGGTCACGCGTATGGCGGTCTCGGCGTCGGCGGGCGAGTTGTCGGAGGAGTCGATCACTCTAGATTCCATACAGGTAGAAGATCAGCGTAAACACGCAGTCGACCAGAACGATCGAGATGATGGTGTACACCACCGTCATCGTCGCCGCCCGGCCGACGCCCTCGGCGCCGCCGCGGACTCTAAAACCCTCGTGGCAGGCCAGCAAGGCCAGGATCAGCCCGAACACGGCCGCCTTGACCAGGCCGGTGGCGAAATCGGCCACCTGAATCTGCTCGGCGATTCGCGCCCAGTAGCCCTGGTGAGCCTCCGGGCCCAGCACCATCGCACTGCTGACGTACCCGCCGAGGCAGCCGGCGACGTCGGCAAGGACGCAGAGCATCACCATGGCGACGACGGTGGCGAGCACGCGGGGGACTACGAGAAAGCGAATCGGATGGATCGCGTGGGCCTTCAGCGCTTCGATCTCTTCACCGACCACCATGGTTCCTATCTCCGCGGCGATCGACGCTCCGGCGTAGCCGCTGAGAATGACGGCGGTCAGAAGCGGCCCCAACTCGCGGAAAATCGCCACGGCGAGAATGTTGCCGATCATCGACACCGATCCCATCGGCTCCAGCGGCGGCGCCATCTGCAAGGCCAGAATCACGCCCACGAAGAATTGGACCAGCACGACAATCGCCGTACTGCGGACCCCAAGGCGAACGAATTGGTCGGCCACGGCCGAGATGTCCAGGCGGGCCTTGTTGGTGAAAGCACCGAGCACGAACCATCGAAACGTCTCGACGGCCAGCAACCACATTCCTCCAATGTACTCGGCCGCGTCGAGCACTCGAGCGCCGGTCAACGCCGTCACGCCTCGCTTTGGGGGGCGGTCGATCACGTTTCCATGGCCTCGGCCACAGACGGGCAAATCGTGAACACCGTATCCAACCGGGTGATCTCCAGCATGCTGCGAACCAGGTCGGTCAGCCCGCACAGACACAGTTCGATCTCATCCTGCCGCACGCGGCTCAGCAACTTCACCATCGAGGCCAAGCCGGACGAATCGATATAGCGAACGCCGGCCAAGTCGATCAGGATCCGCTTGGGATTGTGGTCGAACAATTCCATCAGCGATCGCTGGAACGTCGCGCTGCGTCGCATGTCCACATCGCCGGCAACGGTCACCACCAGCGTGTCGCCATGGCGGTCTACTTGCTGAACCGGATTGTCAGGGTCTCTATCGGTCAAACCAAACTCCTGCGGTCTTCTCGGCGGCGCCGTCGTCCTCGCCGCCGCCCCTGCCGGGCAGGTATTTCACCATTCTCAGCCGCGTGCCACCGGCCGGCGGATGAGTATACTCCACGACATCCATACAACATCCCATAATATGCGTCCCAAGTCCACCAGGACGAATATCCTGAAGGTCTCGGCCGCAAATACCCTCGGCGTCCACGACGCGGCCCCGATCGCAAAGCTCCACTCCCAACCCTACGCATCCCCGATCATCCCCCAGCGGCACAAGCACCACCTCGATCGGCTCGTCGGGCCGGCTTCCGTAGGCGTGCTCGATCACGTTGGCGAGGGCCTCATCGACCGCCGCGGCCGCACGACCGGAGTCGAGTTCGTCGAATCCAAGCACGCGGCACATCTGCTCGACGGCGCCGCGGACGACCGGCAAATGGGCCGGACTGGACTGAATCGACATTCGAACAGGCGCCGATTCGCTCATGGTCGCCGGCCCTCCTCGCTGACCGCCGCTTCGGCGCCGCTGTCGGCCAATAGCCACCGTCGCCATTTCTCCACGGCGTCACGGCGATCGTATTTATTGTCGAAGTACCTATAGCCAAAGCGTTTACCTGTAATATCCCGCAACGCCTGGATGCTAAAAAGGCGGACATCCGCTTCATCATCTTCCAACCGGTCCACCAAGTAGGGAATCGCCCGGCGATCTTGCCGGCGACCGACTTCAATCACGGCCCCCACGCGAATATTGTGGTCGTTGCTCTGGAGCCGCTCGTACACGTTCTGCGACACGGGGCGCGACCACCCGCATCCGCTCACGAGCAGTAACGCCGCTACGCACATCCAGATTAGCAACGCCCTTAGCTTCATATCAACAAGCATCGGCCGAATGGGGAAAATAGTCCAGCGCACTCGGTACTCACGCGGCCGATTCAAGCCGCGGCGAACACGCATGTTGGCGTCGATCGGTCTGCTCATAGCGTCGCCTTCAACTCCGCGGCCATCCGATCGGCGGCCCGGATCGGCTCGGGCAACCGATACGTTCTGGCGGTCCGCAACGTCCATTTGAGGGCCTCCGGCAGCGTAATCAAGTGTCCGACCGAAACGTACAGCGGCTTAACGTCTTGCCGTGTACGAAGGACGCCTCCGATAACCTCTTTTCTATACTTAAGTTGAACACATCGCCCCCTGCGGGTTCCCACGGCGCGGTGGCGGCCGCACAGACGGCTCTTCGCCACGCCGACCGTCGGGATCCCCAGCCATAGCCCCAGGTGCGAGGCGATACCCAAGCGACGGGGGTGGGCTCGGCCGGCGCCGTCGACCAGGAGCAGGCCAGGTGTCTGAGGTAATCGCCGCAGGGCCTCCAGTTCCGCCGGGGCCTCGCGAAAACTCAGAAGCCCCCGAATATAGGGCATCGGAACGGGCATGGTCACATGGGATGATGCGATGATCTCGAGGGTCCGGGCATCCATCAGCACCGCGGCGGCGATAATCCGCCGTCCGCCCCCGTCAAAAGCACAGTCCACGCCCCCCACCGTCGCGATCGGACCGCTCAGCGGCTGCTCGCGGACCTGCCGGGCCAGAACCGCCTGAAGAGCAATCGCCTCCGGCGGAGACAGGTCCCAACGATGCTCAAGGGTCTCGGATTGCGCCGTCATCATTGCCGCCCCTTTCTTCGGCTGCCGACGGTGAGTGTAGCTCCATGATCGGTGCTTGTAACGACCAAACCGCCCCGTTCACCGGCAAACTGTCGCGGCCGACCCCTAATCGGCCGATACGTATTGAGTCGCCGCCAGGCGGCGGTTACACTGAATCAGGGCGTCGGCCGCGCCCGATGGTGCGGTCGTCCCACAGCTAGAACGAAGGATAACATCAATGCATAAGCTCTTGTGCGCCAGCCTGCTGGCCATGACCGTTCTGGCCGGATGCCAATTAACGTCCCGGGTGCAGCGCGAGCAGGAGGCGATCGACCACTTTGTCGAGGGGCAACTCTACCTCGACGAGAACGACGACAACGCGGCCCTCGGATCGCTGCTCCTGGCCGTCGAGGCCGACCCCTACCTTTCGACGGCCCACGCCGCGATCGGCGACATTCATCGCAAACGCGGCGACAACCAGATGGCCGTCCACGCCTACGAGCGCGCCGTCGCCGTCAACGCGTGGAATTTCCGCAACCATTATAACGCCGGGTCGCTGCACCAACTTCTGTCGGCCACCGCCGACGCCGTCGAAACGATCACGCGGCGCCTGCGACGGGCGGTGGAACTGTATCGGCGGGCCGTCGTACTCGATGCGACCGACTACGACACCCGGTTGAACCTCGGCGTGTGCTACTACCATTTGGGTGAGATGGAACTGGCCAGCCGATACTACCGCGACGCCATCGGATTGGACGACCAACTGCCCCACGCATACGTGAATCTGGGCGCCGTCTACGATCGACTGGGCAAAGACCTCGAAGCGATTCAGATGTACAACAAGTCGCTGGAACGCGACCCGAAGCAGGCGAATGTCCTGATGAACCTCGGGGCGGTGTACATCCGGCAAGAGAAGTGGAAGTCGGCGATTCGCAGTTACCGCCAGGCGCTGGAACTGGAGCCGATGTCGGCCGAGGCGCAGCACCGTTTGGGGCATTGCCATTACCGTCTGGACGATTACGACAAGGCCGTCGAGCACTATGAGGCCGCGTTGACGATCGACAACCACCGGGCCGACACGCACCGGGATCTGGGCGTCGCCCACATCAGCCGATACCTTCTCGATCGCAGCCGGACCGATCTGCGAGACAAGGCGCTGATCCATTGGCGGGCCTCGCTGGCGATCGATCCGAACCAGCCGAACCTCGCCAACGAGGTGAAGCGATACGACGCCAAGTAGTCCGACTACGTTGTGTTTTCACGGAGAACCGATGCGAGCCGTCGCCCACACCCCTCGACAACGCCTTCTGAGGATCCCGGCGGTGCTGGGCGTTCTCATCGCGCCGCGACGAACCGGCCGAACACTGCTGAATCGCGGGCTCGCCGGGGCCGTCGCCGTGCACATCGGTTCGCTCCTGACCGCCGCGGCCGCGACATCATCCATCCTCTTCGCCGGTGACAACGCCCTGCTGACCGACACTGCAATCTTCGTTTTCGAGAACATGATGTCGACGGCCTCGACCCGGATGCTCGGGGCGCCGACAATCGCCACGCTGGCCCTGCTGGTGTTCATCGGCGTCCTGTTCTACTGGTGTACGGCCATCGTCGTGCTGGGTAGTTGGATGGGCGCCAATGTAACGCAGCGACGATTCTTCGGCCGGGCCGCCGTCGTCACCGGGTACGCCTCGGTCTGGCTGGTCCCCCTGACGATCAGTTGGATCGTCGCGGCCGTGATCTTCGCCAAGATCGCCAGCCCGTGGATAGTCGACATACGGTGGATGAACGCCACCACCACGCGGCTGATGCTCCCGGCGGCCGGGGCCATCTGCGCAACGGTGCTGCCGGCCGCCATGGTGGCCATGGCCTTGCGTATGGCCGGCGGGCTCGGCGAAGCTCTGGGAGAAGCCGGAGCAGCCGACGACAAACTCTGCGAAACCTGCGGCTACAACCTCCACGCCACCGCCTTCGATCGTCGCTGCCCCGAATGCGGTCGGCCGGCCTGCCAAAGCCTCTCGCCCATCCATCGTCACAACCGCTGGGAAGTCGGCCAAGCCGGCCTGGCCCCCACCGCCCTGGCCCTGCTGCTGAACCCGGCCAAGGCGTTCGGAACCCTACGCATCCGCCACGGGCTCGGCGCCGCCAAGCGATTCCTCGTCGGATCGACGCTCGTCTCGGCGGCCCTGCTGGCCGCCCTGCTGACTCTTGCAGACCTGATCGCCTCGGCGCCCGGCGCCGCCGCGGCGTTCTCAGCCCAACACCTGTCCAAAATGGCCGCGCGAGCCGCTATCGCCGGCATCCCATGGGCCGGGCTGTGGGCCATCGGCGTTATCGTGATCTCCATGATCGTGGCCAGCCTCATCAGCAGCACCAGCCGCAGAAACGGCGACCGCCTCGGAGGCCGCGGCGCCTTGAAAATGGCCTGCTACCTCTCCGTGCTGGCCATTCCGTGGGCCGCGATGATCGGAGGGCTGCACCTGCTCGCCTGCCATGCTCGCAACCAAGGCCTGCCGCTCGATCTTTCGGCCGAATCGCGAACGCTCATCGCCACCGTCATCGGCATCGGCCTGCTCATCTGGTACTGGCTGACCGCCTCGCGAGCCTACTTCGCCTGCCGATTCGCCAATACCTGAAGCCTGAGGTCTGAAGCCTGAAGCCTGCCGTTCCGCCGTTCTGCCGTTCCATACGATCACGCCTACCCGGTTGACCCTCTGGGGGCCGGAACGTACTATGCGGCCATCGGCGCCGGCGTTGTGACTCGCCGGGCGATACCTTGATGAGGATCGATTCTGTGAATGCGAGCGAAACTGTAGGTGTGGCCCTCGTCGGATGCGGCGTCGTCGGCGGAGCCGTGGCCGACCTCCTGGTGAACGATGCGGACCTGCTCACCCGTCGTAGCGGGCTTCGACTTGAGCTTCGCCACGTCGTCGACATCGATTTCACCGGCGCCCGCGCCGTCGGCGTGGACGAATCGATCTTCCGCTCCGACATCGCCGACGCCTTGGGCGACCCGGCCACCTCCATCGTCGTCGAACTGGTCGGCGGCACGACCCTCGCCAAGGACTTCGTCTCCGGGGCCCTCCGCGCCGGCAAGCACGTGGTCACCGCCAACAAGGCTCTGCTGGCCCACCACGGGGCCGAGTTGTACGCCTTGGCCCGCGAAAATAGCGTCTGCATCGCCTTCGAAGCCAGTTGCGTCGGCGGGGTTCCGATAATCGGATCGCTGCTGGGAGGCCTGGCCGCCAACGAAATCGACGCCCTGTACGGCATCGTCAACGGCACCTGCAACTACATCCTCTCGGCCATGGCCGAACGCGGCGCCGCCTACGACGACGTACTCGCCCAGGCCCAGGCCGACGGGCTCGCCGAAGCCGACCCCACGCTGGACGTTTCGGGGGAGGATTCCGCCCACAAACTGGCCATCCTCGCGGCGTTGGCGTTCGGCGAACGAATCGACTACGACCGCATCCGCTTTGAAGGCATCGACACCCTCGCCCTCGCCGATATCCACTACGGCGCCGAACTGGGGTACACCGTCAAGCTGCTGGCCATCGCCGAGCGACAAGACGACGGGATCAGCCTCCGTGTGCACCCGTCGTTCATTCACGCCACCCACCCGCTGGCCCTCGTCAGCGGACCGTTCAACGCCGTGTCGGTGTTCGGGCACGCCAACGGACACACGCTGTACTACGGTCGCGGCGCCGGCGGCAAGCCCACCGCCTCGGCCGTTGTGGCCGATATCATCTCCGTCGGCCTCGGGGTCGCGCCCATCCAGTTCGCCCGGCTGGGGCTATGGCCCGACCGAACCCCCGCGGCGAACCAACTGCCGCTGGCCGACATACGGGGACGATACTATATTCGCATCACCTGCCAAGACACCCCCGGCGTATTGGCGGGCATCGCCGACGTGCTGGGCCGTCACGAGATCAGCATCGCCAGCGTTCTTCAGCACGAGCCCGGCGCCTCGCCGGCCGCCGACGTACCGGTGGTGATCACCACGTACGAGGCGACCGAAGGCGACGTTCAGGCCGCGTGCGAGGAAATCGGGGCGATGGACGTGGTCCGGGTCGCCCCGGTGATTATCCGCATTGTGGAAGAGCACGCCGAGAGAGCGTTCGAGTAGCAGTCCGTTGAAAAATGGGTTCCGTCGCGAAATCGAGCACTATTGGCGAGCATCAAGGAAGAAAACGCAGGCAATGCCGTTGCATTGTCGAGTATTTCTAACGCAGACGCACAGGCAATAGAGCCGATTGCAGCAGGAACAGCTTTTTCAACGGACTGCTAGAGCCGCCGGACCGAATCAGACAGAGAGAGAATCGGATGAAATACGCCATAGTCATCGTAGACGGGGCCGCTGACTGGCCGATTGACGAGTTGGACGGCCGCACGCCCCTGCAGGCGGCCCACAAACCGGCGATGGATCGCATCGCCATCGAAGGGAAGATCGGCACGGTTCGCAACGTTCCCGAAGGCATGCCCCCCGGGTCGGACGTAGCGATTCTCAGCGTGCTGGGCTACGACCCCCGCAGCGAGTACACCGGCCGGGCGCCGTTGGAAGCGGCGGCCCAGAAGTTGCAGATCGACCCCGACGCATGGATCCTCCGCTGCAACTTCGTGACGATCATCGACGGGGTCATGGAAGATTACTGCGCCGGCCACATCAGCACGTCGGAGGCGACGCAGTTGATCGCCGAGTTGAACGAGCAACTGGCCGACGAGGCCGTGCGATTCTACCCCGGCGTCGGCTATCGACACCTGATGACGTTCGCCGGCGATCTGAAGGTGTCCACCACGCCCCCCCACGACATCCTCGGCCGGCCGACCCAGTCGCACCTTCCGACCGGCCGCGGCTCCGAACTGCTCACAACGCTGATGGCGCGAAGTCAGGAGATCCTCGCCGGTCATGAGATCAACACCGTCCGCGCCGACCTCGGCGAGAACACCGCATCGAGTATCTGGCTGTGGGGCCAAGGCAAGATGCCCGTTCTGAAGTCCTTCGCCGAGTGCTACGGACTGTCGGCGGCGGTGATCACGGCCGTCGATCTCGTCGCCGGCATCGCGGCGTTGACGGGCATGGACCGCATCGACGTCCCCGGCGCGACCGGCTACATCGACACCAACTACATGGGCAAAGGCGAAGCGGCCGCCGCGGCCTTGGACGATCACGACCTGGTCATCGTGCACGCCGAGGCGCCCGACGAATGCGGCCACAACGCCCAGGTGCAGTACAAGGTCAAGGCCATCGAAGACATCGACAAGTTCATCGTCGCGCCCCTTCTCCAGCGGCTCGAAGCCGAGGGCGACGATTGGCGAATTCTCGTATTGCCCGACCACCCCACGCCGTGCGCCTTGCGAACGCACACCGCCGACCCGGTTCCGTTCGCCATGGCCGGCAAAGACGTGGTCAAAGTCGTCTCCGACGCCTTCACCGAGCAGGCCGCCTCCGACAGCGATCTGCACGTGCAGTTCGGCCACGAGATGATGGAGTTCTTCGTGAAGCCGTCCAAGGACGGGGCCTGATCGGTCGCGAAGCGTGGGCGCCCAGTTGGGCGAAAGGCATAGCGCACGGTGTCGCATGAGAAGTCCCGAAGGGACGAAGGCGTCTAGCCAGGGGCGTAAGCCCCCGGACTTCAGGCGAGCAATAATCCAAAGCCCCAGCGGGGCGACACAACAACCGTCGGAGAGTTGTCGTGTCGCCCCTCCGGGGCTTTGGAATCAATGAGTCCCCGTTTCCGGGGGCTCACGCCCCCGGCTAATCGCTTTCGCCCTTTCAGGGCTGACAGCAACAACTGGCAGTCATGATGCGACGCCCCATAGAACATGCCGCCATCGCCGTTACTTCAACATTCAAGATTCCGTGTCGAAGACCGGCCGTGGCGGGTTGAATATTCGATATTCGCCGTTACTCATACGTGCGTCCGCTCTTGCCTTCCTTGGTGGCTTCGCGGGCACGCTTCACCAGGCGATTTCCCCACGGGGTGGGGTATTTGCCCGTGACGCAGCCGGTACAGAGGTGTTCGTTATCGATCTGGATGCAGTCGGCGATGTCGTCGACCGACAAGTACCGGATGGAATCGACGCCGAGTTCGGCGGCCATCTTCGCAGCCCCGGCCTTCGAGAGGGTTCCGCGGTAACCGGAGCCGACGTAACCGGTGGCGAACAGCTCGCCCAGCGTGCTCATGTCGATTCCGTAGAAGCACGGGGATATAATCGGCGGGCATGCGATGCGGACGTGGATCTCGCGAGCGTGGCCCTCTTGGCGAAGCCGTCGCACGAGGCCTCGCATGGTGGTTGCGCGAACGAGGGAGTCTTCGACCAGGAATATCTTCCGGCCGCTGAGTACGGCGGGGATCGGCGTGTACTTCATGTGCACCTTCCGCGCCCGGCCGACGGACCCTTCAATGAAGGTGCGCCCCACGTATCGATTCCGAATCAGCCCTTCCATACTGGGAATGCCCAGATGATACGCCATACTGTCGGCGGCCGCCTTGGCGGTGTCCGGGACCGGCACGACGATGCTATCGCCGTTGATGTCCTGATCCTCGACCTCGGCCAATCGCTGCCCCAGCCTGGCCCGGCACAGGTACGTGCTCGACCCGTCCATGGTGCTGGCGACATTGGCGAAGTAGATCCACTCGAAGAAGCAATGGGCGTGTTTGGGCGACGACGCGAATCGCTGAATCTTCAGCTTGCCGTCCTGAATACTGACCATCGTCCCCGGTTCCACGTCGTGCACGTCGGTGAAGCCCAGGTTGTGAAGCGCCACCGACTCGCTGGCCGCGGCGAACAGGTGACCCTCGGCCGCGTAGCTGAGCGGGCGCAGTCCCCACGGATCTCGAGCTGCGAACATGTCGCCCCGAGCGTTGAGGAACACGAGGTTGTACGCGCCGTCGAATTGCTTGGCCAAGGACTTCATCACCGACAGTAAACTGGGCCGCCGGTCGCCTCGCATGGCGTAGCTCAGCGCGTGCATGATGATTTCGGTATCGCCGTCGCGGATCAGATGGTAGTCCTGCATGCGGAGCAGGGCGCGCTTCCGCTCGGCGAAATTGGCGATATTGCCGTTGAAGCCGAAGCTGAACCACTTCCAGCGTCGCCCGTGATGCCGTTCGAACGGCTGGGCGTTTGACGAATCGTCGGCCCCGCACGTGGCGTATCGAACGTGCCCGATCGCGGCGCGGCCGGCGTACTTTTCCAGAATCGCCTGGTACTTGCCCAGGTGACTCATCCGGAACGCCTCGGCCACCGTGCCGATCTCCTTGTACGTGTCGATCAACTGCGGCCGCTCGGGGTTGTACGAGGTCATCCCCGCGGCCAACTGCCCGCGATTCTGGATATCCTGCAATACCGACGTCATCAGCGGCGCCACGTTCTTGCCGGCGACGAGATCCTCGGCGGGGCCGCCTCGACCCACGGGTTTATCAAGCCAATACAACGCCGCTACGCCACACTCATGATGAAGCTCATCGCCCATATCGTGCTCATCCGCCTGAATACAAGGCCATCGGTAGTGGTTAAAGGCTAAGCATAGCAACTTGGAACGCCCAAGGCAATCGGGATCAACGCTTCAGCAGCGAATCGTGTGCGACATAAATGGGGGGCGACGAGAACAACGGTAGAACAACGGCATTCGCCGCGAACAACGGCAACGGCTTTCCACGAATTGCACGAATCAAATCGAATTGCGGTTCTCATCGCGAACCGGTGGTGGATACTCGTTCATCCATGATGTAATCGCTTGCTTGGAACGGGGTTCGGTCGTTCAAGTGAATCTGCCGGCAAGGCCCGTAGGGCCGACAGATTTGTAGC